>JAZSLX010000111.1:0-18719 GCA_045535605.1 Ruminococcus sp. | reverse complement strand
TTCTACAAGCAGCTTGACCATATGATGGACATTGCTGCACGTTCTCTGAAAGTTAAGAGAGACGTTATCACAAAGCTTATGGACGAAGGTCTTTATCCCTACACTAAGCACTACCTTGGCACCTTCAACAACCACTTCTCCACAATCGGTCTTGTTGGTATGAACGAGGCTGGCCTTAACGCTAAGTGGATTGCAAAGGATATGACTCATCCCGAGTGCCAGAACTTTACAGAGAGAGTTCTAAACCACATGAGAGAAAGACTCTCTGACTATCAGGAGATGTACGGCGACCTGTACAATCTGGAGGCTACACCTGCAGAGTCTACAGCATTCCGCCTTGCAAAGCATGACCTGAAGTATTATCCCGACATCATCACAGCAAATCAGGAGTCAGGCGTTCCCTACTATACAAACTCCTCTCACCTGCCTGTTGGCTACACAGAGGATATCTTCTCTGCTCTTGATATTCAGGATAACCTACAGACTCTGTATACATCAGGTACAGTATTCCATGCCTTCCTTGGCGAGAAGCTCCCCTCATGGCAGAGCGCTGCAAAGCTTGTACGCACTATTGCAGAAAACTACAAGCTCCCCTACTTCACACTTTCTCCCACATACTCTGTATGTAAGAACCACGGCTACATTGTAGGCGAGCACTACAACTGCCCTGAGTGCGGTGAAAAGGCAGAGGTTTACAGCCGTATCACAGGCTACTACCGTCCTGTTCAGAACTTCAACGACGGTAAGGCTCAGGAGTTCAAGGACAGAAAGGTTTACAACATCGAGAATTCCGTTCTTCGCAGAGACGGCGTTTCCACTACTGTTTCTGTAGAGGCAGAGGAAAGCTCAGCTGTTCTTGCAGACGGCGTTTACCTTTTTGCTACAAAGAGCTGTCCCAACTGTAAGGCTATGGCTCAGCTTCTTGACAGAGCAGGCATCAGCTTTGAGAAGATTTACGTTGAAGACAACGAGGATTTAGCTCGTGAGCTGTCACTGCGTCAGGCTCCTACTCTGGTAGAGGTTAAGGGCGGAAACGCTGAGAAGTTTGTAAACGTAGTTGCTATCAAGGGCTACATTCAGAATAAAACTCAGCAGACAGGCTAAACTATAAACAAACACACAACCGCCGCAAGAATTGCAGATGCTTTTCTTGCGGCGGCATTGAACTTTATACCTTTTGTTAAAAATCAGCAAAGGAGCATATTTATGCACGACATAGTAATTATCGGCGGAGGCCCTGCAGGACTCACCGCCGCAACCTATGCCTGCCGTGCAGGCAAGTCTGTCCTTGTCCTTGAAAAAGCAGGCTTCGGCGGACAGATTACCTACTCTCACAAAATCGAGAACTTCCCTGCAGCCCTTTCTATAAGCGGCACAGAGCTTGCTGACAAGATGGTTGATCAGGCTATAAATCAGGGTGCACAGGTTGAGCTTGAGGAGGCTCAGAAAATCACAAAGAACGAGGACGGCACTTTTACAGTAGCAACCGATTTTGGGCAGTATGACACTAAAGCTGTTATCATCGCAACAGGCGCCAAGCACCGCACTCTCGGTGTAGAAGGCGAAGAAAACTTCATCGGTACAGGAATTTCCTTCTGCGCTGTATGCGACGGAGCTTTCTATCAGGGTCAGGAGGTTGCAGTAATCGGCGGAGGTAATTCCGCACTGGTTGAGGCAACTCTCCTTGCAGAAACCTGCAAAAAGGTTACTATCATTCAGAATCTCCCCTATCTTACAGGTGAGCAGAAGCTTATTGACGCACTTTCTTCCCGTGATAATGTAGAAATTATCCTGAGCACCACTGTAGAGTGCTTCAAGGGTAATGATGAGCTTGAGTCAGTAGTCCTAAAAAACGAGGACGGCACAACCTCTGAAATTCACCCTCAGGGTGTGTTTGTTGCCATAGGACTGTGTCCTGACAATAAAGCTTTTGAGGATATGACTGCTCTTGACAAATGGGGCTATGTAATTGCAGATGAAAAATGCCTTACTGACACAGAGGGTATCTTTGTTGCAGGTGACTGCAGAACAAAACAGATTCGCCAGATTACCACAGCAGCCGCAGACGGTGCAGTTGCCGCCCTTGCCGCATGTTCTTACATTGACGGCAGTAAGTAAGGAGGTAACAATATGAGCAGTAAAGCAATACAAACAAAAAAGCAGACAGGCTTTAGCCTGTCTGCACTTAGCACCACCAGAGATTTGCTCTTCGGTCTTGCAACTTTAATGGTTGTGCTCTTTCACTCTTACATAAGCTTTAAGACCGCTATGCCCAATGCACCTGTGCTTGCAGATATTCTTTCTCTTATCCGAGAGCACTGTAACAAAGGTGTGGATATGTTCCTGTTTATGTCAGGTATCGGACTCTACTACTCTATGAGCAGCAATCCCAAGCTGAAGGATTTCTACAAAAAACGCGCCACACGTATTCTTCCTGCGGTATTCATTGTAGCCGCCATCTGGTTCGCATATGACACTCCTGCAGGCATAAACGGATATTTTGGCGATGTGTTCTTTGTAACCTTCTTCACCAAAGGCGTGAGAAACTTCTGGTACTTCATACTTATGATTTTCCTGTATGCTGTGTATCCTGCGATTCACAAGCTGTATAAGAAAACAGGAATATTCGGAATGCTTGGAACGGTTATCGGTGTAATTGCCATCAACTACATTCTTATGAAAACTTCTCCCACATTCTATTCCCGTATAGAAATTGCACTGACACGAATCCCCGTGTTCCTCTTAGGTGCATGGGCAGGTAAATTTGTCAAGGAAGGCAAAACAATCTCATGGCTGTGGATAGCCTTTTCTGCTGTAGGACTTATAGGAATTTATATTTTCTATTATAATCAGCCTTTCTCAAATCTCCTGTATCTTTACAGATACATCGGCGGCATCTTTGCTATTTGCCACCTGTTCCTTTTCTCCGCACTTTTCAGCAAGTGCACATTGGGTGCTTTTGGCACTTTCCTTGTGTGGCTTGGCGGATATTCAATGGAGATATATCTTATCCACGAGAAGGCAGGCTCTATCTTCTTTAACTCCTTCCACACAAACGACCCATCAAAGATTGTATATTACATAGCAATCTTCTTCATTACAGTTGTGTTTGCAATGGGTCTCAAGGCAATTTGTCAGAGCCTTGACAAAAACCTGTTCTACAGAAACAGCCTGAAAAAATCAAACAAATAATACTGATATCATCAGCTAAACAAAGGCAAATCCTGAATTCAGGATTTGCCTTTTTGTTATATACGTGTTATCACATACCTGTTTAATCCAAGGCTTACCCAAAACCAAAAAGGGGTGCTGACCTGTCGGTCAGCACCCCTTGTCAGAAGGTTTATTTATGTTACCTGTTATTTTTCAATAAAGGAAATCTTTACTTTGCCTGAAGAATCAAGGCGATACTGGAATGTATAATCCCCATCCTTAGGAACAGAAAGTATACAGTTATCTGTACCTGTGTCTGTAAATGTCCAATCCTTATCACCGGGATTCATTGTACCTCTATTACCAAGCCACTGGTTGGTATCAGCATTAAAGAATTTGAACTCGTATGTACCTGCTGTCAGGTGATAGGAGATGGAGTATACACCATTTGAACCCTTAACCATATATTCAGTGGGAGCGTTCTGCCAGTTGTTGAAGCTGGCTCTGATTTCATAAGCACCATCAGAGGGCTTGGTCTTAAGACCGTCAATAGAATTTGCGTTGGTTGTGGTACCTACGCCCATAGAACCACCTGAAGAAGCAGAAACATTAAGATGACTGGGGTTGTTGCTCTTCATAGTCTTGTAAGATGTAAGAGCATTGTTGACTGCTGTGTATGCAGCGTTTACATCTGTGCTGTTCTTATAGGTGCTGTATGCCTTCTTCAGATTTGAGTATGCAACATAGGATGCATAGTAAACCTCATCTGAGAGTGCCTTCTTAACAGTAGAAATCAGAGTACTGAGCTCAGAAGCTGTAGCACCTATCGATGCAAGACCTGCTTCCTCTATGGGGAAGAGCTCAAGCAGACCTGCAACAAACTTCTGAATGTATGTTGCGTCTCTTACGTTTACTGCTGCGTCACCGCTTACATTAGCCTGAGCAAAGGCTGTGCCCTCAAGAGGCTCAAGGTCTGCGGAATACTTCTGAATAAGAGTTGCGTCCTTGATTGTTACCTTACCGTCCAAGTCTGCATCGCCGTAAAGATACTCTACAGGAGCAGTTGAAGAAGGCTCTGTTTTCTCTGATGTTGCAGGCTCAGTAGTTGTAGTCTCTGTTGAAGTAGGCTCTGTTGCCTCAGTTGAAATGGGCTCTGTGGGGTCTGTGGGTACTACGTAATCATAAATGCCGACATCCCACTTGTTTGTGCCAATAGATGCACCAAGCTTGAAACAGATATCATCCGCAAAATCAACAATAATATCAGTTCTGCGGTTTGTACTGGAACCATCAGCAAACTTGATTGTATTGATATCCTTGGGAACCTGACCTACATAAATAACATTGCCCTTATCGTTTTCAACAAATGTCATGAGATTGCCGGGATAAGGATCGGTCCATTCTATGTCACAATTTGTACCGTCACCATAATAGGCATAGATATATGCATTCGCCCAATCAGAAGGCTTAACAAAATAAATATCGATTAATTCTGCTTTGTCATCGTTATTATCGTTTTCTGTTGTCTCTTTAGGAAGTGTAACAATGTCACCGTTACCGTCAGTTAATGTGTAACTGCCTTCATACTCGCCTACAACATAAGGAGTAATTGAGAGGTCATCAGTCTGTGAAGTACCATTGTTGAAGATAATCATATTGGGATTAACACCCTCAGGAATCAGGATAGTATATGTACCGTCAGACCCTTTTGTCATAGCATTACCGGGCCATCCACCTGCGTTCTGGTTTGTGGTGTCGTTCCATGCATAAGCATTGACTACTGCCCAACCTGTGCAACTTGCGTTATTAGTATCCTTGATATCTGCAAGGTTAACCTTAACCTTTGTACCGCCAAGCACAACCTTGCAGTTTGCAACTGTATACTCATCAGACAAAGCGCCGTTTACAAGGATTCTCATCTTTGTGAACTGAGTTGAAACATTTGCAACGTATGTGCCATCTGTTGCCTTTGACATTGTAACGTCTTTGGTGAGTAACTCATCATCTGCGCCGTAAAGTCTGACTTTTACAGAAGAAGGATTCTCAGAATGTGCAGTTACATCAGCAACTACCTGAACAGTGTCGTAATTCACATCAGGAGCATCGGGCATATTGTTCTTAACAAGAGTCTCGCCTGAATAATCAACAAAGTAGGTATACAGAGGCAGTATCTCGTTCTTAACCATATCTGTGCCGTTTACTACAGTTGCGTCCTTATAAACATCAACAAAGTAACCCTGTGCACTGTCTGCTTTTGCTTCATAAATAAGTCCGCCTGCAGAGTCTACTGTTGTAGAAGAAACTGTTGCAGGAACATGAACAGTATAAGCAGTTGTGCCATTCTCGTTGTCAAAGTTGTAGTTATACTTAAAGTCGATATGTGTATGACCGCTGAACCAGACAACATTCTTGTTAGCCTCAAGAAGTTCCTTGAATCTATATGTCTGAGGATACAGGTTCTTGTCGATAGTCATTGCCGCACCATAGTGAGGAGTTACCTTGTTATCGCCTGCACCATAGCCTCTGAAGGGAGCGTGTTCATAGATAAAGATTTTCTTGCCGTCGTTCTTATACTTATTGAGAAGACCCTCAAGCCAATCCATCTGTGCTTTTGAGAAGTTGTCAGAAATACCGGGGTGGTATGTATTGTTAACAAGCTCCAGTGCCATATAGATATGGTGGTCACCATTAGAAGCAGTTATCTCATAGTAAAGTTCAGACTGCATTTTTCCTGTTGTGGCATTAAGACCTGATGCAAGTCTGTACTGGGAAATAAAAGTATTATATGATGAGCTACCAATATCACCTTGAGTATAAGGCTCATGGTTACCGTTAACCTCGTAAACAGCGCCTGTAAAATCAGAGTTTGCGATAGTGTTGAGGTAACCTTGCCATTCTTTCAAATCACTGTAGTTTGTCTGGTCACCGCAAGTAGAAACAAACTCTGCGCCTCTCTTTTCAGCTGCATTCAACGCACTCAGGAAATGTTCATCAGCATACTCATACGGCTGGTAACCGTCTTTATGGAAGTGGATATCAGAAAGAGTCTGGAAAACGTATTCCTTATCGGATGAATCATACTTGAACTGCTTACCTGCAGGAATGTTATAAACTGCAGCGGCAGAAGCAACTGTCTTTGTAGTTGCGCTCTTAGTAGCAATTACTTTTGTTGCGTCTGCAGGAATTGCAGTAAACTCGGGGAGCTCAACAAAGGTCATAGCTGCGTTGAGTGTAAAGGACTTGATTGGTGCATAACCGTCAAGTGCCTTTGTGTTATCAGCCCAATACAGATAGTATGTACCATAATCTGCAGATGAGCCGGCCTTAAGGGTGATTCTACCCTCTGCGTAGCCTGCGTTTGCATACTTAAAGTCGTAGGTAAGCTCTGCACCGCCTGCTGCTGTTACAACAGATAAGCCCAGAGAAGCCACTGACACAAGCATTGTGATTACCAGAAGAATTGAAAGAAGTCTTCCGGCACGGCCTTTAGTTTTCATAAAATTTTCCTCCTGTTCTCCCAAGAAACCGCGAACATTTCAAGGGACAATATTACATATATAGAATATCACAAAAAAGGTATATTTTTCAATTAACAAATTACATATATTTGGTGTTAATTATCTGTGCAATTTGCGTTTACTCCTCGGACACTTCTGAAACTTCAACAAATTCTTCCGCGATATTTTCAAAAAGGTTTTCTTCTGGAGCCTCTTCATTTCCGAAGGACTCCTCAGCATTTTCATCAGAAGGCACATCTGCACCTTTTACTTTCTTTAAAATGCACAGCAGAGCAAAGAGAACAAGTCCCAGAGCGGATATACCGATGCCTGCATAAAGTCCCACAGGTGTAAAATTAAGCTCAATGGTGTGCTCTCCTGCAGTCAACTCAAAAGCAATGAAGCTGTCAGCAACCGGAGCAATCTCAACCTCCTTGCCGTCCACATAGGCCTTGAAGCCCTCGGTATACAGCACAGAGGTATAGAAAAGTCCGTCCTCCTGAACATTAATTGTGCCCTTGAGTCCTCTGTCCGTCCACTCTGAGGCTTTCATTGTATTTTTTCTGAGCTTTTCATAGCCCTCTTCAAAGACTTCCTCATCAAGGCAGGCAAGATATGCAACGACTCCGCTGTTTTTTCCTTCTTCGCAATGTATCTTTGCGGTTAAACAATCACCCTTTTTGTATTCGCCCACTGACGCAAGATGTGAATAGTTCTGATTAAAGGTCAGCACATTCTCCTCATCACCATTCACCACAAGCTCGGTCTCCTTAACTGTGGTAGAATAGAAGCAACCGTAATATAGTCCATCCTCGGGTACTTCATACTCAAAGGTAAGGACAGTCTCCTCGTCGCATTCTTCAAAGTCGCAAAGATATTTATGCTCAAATCCCTCTTTGAGAGTTATCTCATTTGAAAGTTCGGGAGCGGTTACAGGCTCAACTTCTATAAGGACAGGGGATTCTATACCTGTTGCACGGCTGAAGATATCATTCTGTCCCCATACAGACAGGTAGGACTCATCATGTAGTTTATAATCAAGGAGAGCTTCATCTGTCATAAATCCCATAGGTACATATGCCTTATTTTCATAAAGAGCACATTCATCTGTTGTAGAAACCACATCAAGGTATTTTGTACTCAGCACAGTATCGTCTTTTCTGCTGATAAGGTATTTTATATTGAGGAACAGATTAGCCACAGGGGTTGTCTCGTGGTATGCATATCTGTTGTTTACCTTTGAAGCGGCAAGTCCGAACTCCGCCAGAAAATCCGCATAGGAATCATCCACCATAGAATTGAAGGTTGTAATTGTATAAAGGGAATACAAATCCCCATCGTTGAGCGTATAGGAATCTACAAATTCTGTGCGGTAGATTATATCATCATCGTTTTCTTCCTGTGCAATAGAGATAAGCTCCTGCACCTGCTCATAGTTTTTAGGATAATTATTTATTGAGGTTGACCCGACAGCTGTAGCACCATAGTATGCACTGAGGGACATCTCACATATCACAAACAGACACAGAAGCACCGAGAGAATTCTGTACTTCATCTTACCTGCTCTATACAGGGCAAAGCCTGCAATAATCACAACTGCTCCAGCAAATGTAATTGCCACAGAAAGCTTACGGTGCAGGAAGAAGGCACAGGCAAGATAAATCACCATAAGGGCAGATGCAAGGATAAAGGTTTTCTTTGAGAATGTATCAATCAGAGTAAAAGCCCTGTAAGCAAGAACTACCAGTACAAAGGAGAAAATAAAGCTCCATCTGTAGTAAACCATTGCAGGGGTACTCATTCCATGCCAGATATAGTTAAGCTGGTTTATAACAAAGCTCAGCAGGAAGAAAACAAGAAGGCTCATGCTCACTATTTTTTCCTTGAGCTTTATCTTCTTTGTAAAAAGATAGAAAGGTATCAGAACAAGAGTCAGCACGCCGCAGGCAATATTGGGCAGACCCTCGGACATTACAATAGGTCTTGTATAAGCCAACAGGTTTGTTGCAGTGCGGACTATGGCTGAAAGTGTATGGAAGATTGTGTTTTCATCCCCATATCCATATGCGTAATTGATTTTGTAATCAAATGAGAAGTCTGCCACAGAGCCCGCACTGTCGGAGGCTTGCAACATCATAAAAGCGGGCACTGTAACTGCTGCAGTAAGCATAAATGCAATCAGAGTATACACAAGCATTCTGCCTGCATTTTTGAGAGAATGCCTGAAGCTTACAAAGGAAACTATTGTATAGCAAACGCAGACAATAAGTACAAACAGACATACCATATAGCCTATGTAAAAACTGCATATAACTGACAAAGCAAGGGAAATTATATAAAGAGAAAACTTTCTCTCCTTCAGCACAGATATAACGCCTGCTATAACCAAGGGCATAATCGCCACGGTGTCAAGCCACATCATATTCCAGTAATATCCCAGCATATATGCACACAAAGCATACATCATGGAAAATGTTACCAATGACAGATCATTGCGTTTAAAGAGCTTGCGCAGAAACACTGCAAAAGACATTCCTGCAATACCCATTCTGAGCACCACAGTAAATGCCAGAAAAACAGCAAGCCATGGTGTACCCGAGGGTACAAACACAGAGAGAAGATACAGCGGACTTGCCACGTAGTTTGCAATAATTCCAAGGAAATTTGCTCCTCCGCCTGTATTCCAAGAATACAGCACCGATGCCCCCTCCTTAAGCATTCGCTGATACTCTGTCAAAAACGGATAATACTGGTGCCACGCATCAAAGTTGGGTATCATTCTGTCACCGAAGGGGAAATAGTTTTTCACTACAAAAACCAAAGTCATAATCACTATGGGTGCCAAAAAGGATAGTATTATGAAAACATTTCTGCGAAAAAACCCCTCTTTAGGTTTTCCGGCAAGCTTTGCGCTCTCAGGAGCTATCATACACAGGCCTCCCTAACTATAAAATCTATAAAATAATTATACATTGGCACTACATCAATGTCAAAGAATATCAGCAGGATTTACCTTTTTATCTTGACCTAAATTCATGGAATGGTATAATAAAATCAGAAGCGATTCTGTAAATCAACAAAACCAAAAGGAGAATATAAAATGAAAAAAACCGTACTCAGAGATTACGCAAAGCTCTTGGCAATAAAGGGCGTAAATGTTCAGAAAGGTCAGGAGATTATCATTGTAGCCGAGCTTGACCAGCCCGAATTTGTAAAAATGCTTGTAGAGGAATGCTACCGTGCAGGCGCAGGCAAGGTAACAGTTGAGTGGACATACCAGCCATTGAGAAAGCTCGACGTAAGATATCAGAAAGAAAAGGTACTCTCCCGTGTTGAGGACTGGGAGGTTGAGAAGATTAAGCACAGAGTAAAGACTCTCCCTGCTATGATTTATCTTGAAAGCGAAGACCCTGACGGACTCAAGGGCATTAATCAGAAGAAAATGGCAAAGTGCCTTGGAATCCGCCGCGGTGTGTTCAAGCCCTACAGAGATGAGATGGACAATAAGTACCAGTGGTGCATTGCCGCTGTTGCAGGCAAGGATTGGGCAAAGAAGGTATTCCCCGGTGAACGTGCATCAGTAGCAGTAGAAAAGCTCTGGGAAGCTATCCTCTATACAGCCCGTGCACAGGGTGACGGCATAAAGAATTGGGAGGAGCACAATGCAGACCTCAAGAGCAGATATGAGTATCTGAACTCCCTGGGTATCACTGAGCTTCACTACACCTCCGCAAACGGCACAGACCTTACTGTAGGACTTCTGCCTCAGGGCAGATTTATGGGCGGCAGCGACACACTATTAAACAGTGATGTTGAATACAACGCAAACATCCCCTCAGAGGAGGTATTCACCTCTCCTGACAGAAACCGTGCCGAGGGTGTGGTTTATTCCTCAATGCCTCTTTCTTATCAGGGCGCCCTCATTGAAAACTTCTGGTTTAAGCTTGAAGGAGGTAAGATTGTAGAGGCTCACGCAGAAAAAGGCGAAGAGCTTTTAAACTCCGTCCTGGACACAGACGAGGGTGCACGCTACCTTGGTGAGTGTGCTCTTGTGCCCTACGACTCCCCTATACGCAACTCAGGCATTCTTTTCTACAATACGCTCTTTGACGAGAACGCCGCCTGCCACCTTGCTTTCGGCGAGGGCTTCAGTTCCTGCGTAAAGGACTACGAAAAATACACTCTGGAAGAAATCAGAGAAATGGGCATAAACAACAGTATCGTTCATGTGGACTTTATGATTGGCACAAAAGACCTTTCTATCACTGCAAAAACTGCAGACGGCAAAGAGGTGCAGATATTCAAGGACGGCAACTGGGCTTTCTGATTGCAAAGCTTTCAGTAAAGATGAAAGGAGTATTGATATGAAAAAGTCAAAGAGATTACTTGCTCTGCTTATTGCTGTGCTCGTTCTGATTTTTTCTGCTTTTTCTGCCTTTTCAGCGAAGGAGCCTGAAGGGGTGCATCTGTCAGTTCTGGGAGACTCCATTGCCTCAGGCTATGGTCTTGAGGACATACATCAAAGCTACGCTTCAGTGATTTCCGATGAAAAGAATTACACTCTGAGCAACGACGCAGTGCCGGGGCACACCACCTCAGACCTTCTGTGGGTAGTATGTCACGAAGAGGTAGCCAGAAAAGGACTTCAGAAAGCTGACCTTGTAATAATCTCCATTGGCGGAAACGATATACTTCAGCTTCTGGGTAATGCTGACATGGCAACACTTCTGGATATTATTTCAAAGGGCGTCAATTCTCAGTATGTGAAGGATGCTTTGCAGACAGCAAAAGAAAAGCTCCTTTACTCCTGCACAGAGATTCGTTCTCTCAACCCTGATGTTCCCATTATTCTGCAGACTCAGTACAATCCCCTCTATGCTCACAACCAGTACAAGCAGTTTGCTTCCCTTGCAGACAAGCTTGTACCTATGTTTACTGATCTTCTCGATTATGTTTCACAGGAGCTTGGAAACATTCACACAGCGGATATATACACCGCTTTTGACAATTACTACAAGGAAAATCAGAACTACAGCATTATTCAGGCTGATGGTATCCACCCCTCTGTTGAGGGTCACGCCCTGATTGCACAGGTAATCCTCAAAGAGATTGATAGTCTCGAGGAATCAGGTCTTGTGCCCAAGGCGGCAGAGCAATATTATCTTCTGGGGGACCCTGACGCCACAGGTACAGTTACAATCAGTGACGCAACACTGATTCAGAAGTACATTGCAAGGAAAGTTGTGTTCAAGGATAGCATTATCCGTCTGTGTGCAGATACAGACGAGGACGGCACAGTGACCGTTAAGGACGCCACTGCAATTCAGAAGCATATTGCAGGGCTTACACCCGACTCAAAAATTGATACCCTTATTCCCTATTTTCCCAAAGCATAAGAGATATACAAAAAAGCCACGCAGATTGCGTGGCTTTGATTTTATATTCAACTAAGAAACAGCATCATCAGGGGCATTGTGACAATGCTGAGTATTGTGCCCAGCAACACACAGCTTCCTGCTGTCTCCTGCCCTTTTCCTGCAAGCTCTGAAAAGTTCAACACGTTACTTGCAATGGGACAGCAGAAAAGTATAAAGGAAAGTTGTTTTATGAATTCATCCACAGGCAGGAAGTACATCACTGCAAACATCACTGCAGGCACCGCCATCTGCTTGAGGAACACAACCATATACTGCTTAAGGTTGCCGAAAACCGCCTTAGCCTTGGTGGCACCCAGCCTCAGACCCAATATAGTCATACACAAGGGTGTGGAGATTTTACCGCCTAAGGACACTGCCTCGGACAAAAGGGACGGAAGCTTTATGCTCAGTACAAAGAGCACAAAAGCAGCTATAAAAGAAATGGTGGAAGGGTTAAGCAGAAGCCGCTTCGGCTGTATGTACTTTCTGTCCCTTGTAAGGATATAAAGCACCAGTGTCCAGCACAGAAGATTGAATGCAAGGGTGAACACAAGGCAGTAAACTGCCGCGTCAGAGCGCTCAGGGAACAGCCTCTCCACAACAGGAATGCCGAAGAATCCGCAGTTACCCAGCACCACAGCTATATTATAGACTCTGTAATTTACATCATTTTCGCTTTTCTTTCTGAATAAAAGGAAGAAAAGCATAAGGATTCCCAGCTGACCCGCAAGTGCAACTATGAAGAATATAAACAGATTCAGAAGCAGGTCAGGAGAAAAATCAGCCTTGTCAAAGGAATAGAATGTCAGGCAGGGCTGACACACATATAAGAGCATTTTTGCAAATGCCGGGATAGACTCCTTGCTGACAAGCTTTGTCTTCATAAGCAGGAAGGCAGGCACAGCATACATCAGCAGAAGTGCTACCGAAGAAACAGTAGTTGTAAATATCATAAAATCACCGCAAGTATTGTACCACGTATTCAATTTTGAAACAACAGGAAAATTTACTACAAAAATACAACTTATACTGTTAAAATGCAGGATAGTATGGTAAAATAAAAATATCTGAAAAATTTTTTAAAAATTATGCAACCAAATAAAACAGATGTTGTCATTTATAGTGACGGCTTCTCCAAAAGGAGTATGAGATGGACGATAGTAAAATCATTGAGCAATATTGGCAGCGGAACGAGCAAGCCATTGAGAGCACCGCAAAAAAATACGGCTCATACTGTACTAAAATATCGTTTAATATTCTCTGTGATCTGTCCGACACAGAAGAAAACGTAAACGATACATATATGCAGGCATGGAAGTCCATTCCTCCTGCACGTCCTGACTCACTCATGGCGTATCTTGGCAAAACAGCCAGAAACCTTGCACTTAATAAACTTAAGGCCCGTAATGCGATAAAGCGTACAGCTGACAGCACAAGCCTTTCTCTTGACGAGCTTGACCTGTACACCCCCTCATCCGTTAATATTGAGGACGAAACAGAGATGGCTCACCTGAGCAAATGCATATCAGACTTTCTCTACACTCAGAAAGAGGATATGAGAAATGTATTCGTGTGCAGATACTTCTACTGCGACAGCATAGAGGATATCTCAGTCAAATTCGGCTTCAGCGCGAGCAAGGTTAAATCTATGCTTATGAGAACAAGAGAAAAGCTGAGAGACTACCTTCTGAAGGAGGGATATGATTATGGCAAATGAAGTGATGGCAAAGGCTATCACAGGGATTGACGATGAGCTTATAGTGAACGCTTACACAGCGTCACGCAAAAAAAGAAACTTAAAACCTTTATACACCATAGGCACTCTTGCAGCTTGTCTTACGCTGATATTCACAGTTATTTTCAGTACCTTTTCAAAGGGCACAGAGATTTATCTGAATTCTGACAAGGTAACATCAAACCCCGTTGCTATTGCCTCACCCTTATTCCCTGCGTCAATGTCCCCCAGAGCTATCAATGATACACTGACACTTTCTCTGGAAATCGACCTTTCGTCACATACATCAATCAGTTGCTCACAAGGCACAATTGCTGTATACGAAAAGGGCACAGACACCCTGATTTATTCGGGAAACACCTGCACATCAGAAAATGATGTTAGCCTTGTCTGGACTATCAACGACCCTGATGAGGCAAAAAACTACACACTTACCCTTGAGGGTAAGAAAACACAGATTCTCAAACTTAATTTTGACGAGAATCAAAACAACTGGACGATTTTTATTGAAAAATAAAAATATAAAAATTTAAAAACAAAAGGAGAAAACACATCATGAAAAGAATTTTCGCAGTACTTATGGCAGCTATGCTCATGCTCTCTCTGGTTGCTTGCGGCGAAGGCGGCGGCACAGAGTCCACAATCACATCCCCTGTTGAAATCCTCAACACAGTATGGGCAACCTACGCAGAGGAAGAGAAGTTCCCTGCAGCAGGCGGCGACATGACAGAGGCTAACATGAACATGGAAGGCCCTGGCGTATACGGCATTGAGGACACAGAGGGTCTTGATGCAACTCTGGGCTTCCCTGCAGCTTCTGTCTCAAAGATTGACAGCGCAGCTTCCCTTATGCACATGATGAACGCTAACACCTTCACATGCGGTGCTTACCACCTTGTAAATGCTGATGACAAGGATGCTCTTGTATCTGAGATCAAGGACAACATCATGAACAGACAGTGGATGTGCGGTTTCCCCGACAAGCTGGTTATCGTAGCTGTTGAGGATTACCTCGTTTCCTACTTTGGCAACGGTGAGATTGTTGACAACTTCACAGCAAAGCTCACAACTTCTTACACACAGGCAACAGTTGTTTGCGAGGAGTCTCTCGTAGCATAATTGCCACTGTAATTACACAAAAAACTAAAAATTAAGAGCGGAGCAAAACTATGTTATTCTCAAGCATTCCCTTTCTCTTTTACTTTTTACCAATTGTAATACTGCTTTACTTTGCAGTTCCAAAGAAGCTGAAGAATCTTGTTTTGCTCCTCTCAAGCCTGTTTTTCTACGGCTGGGGTGAGCCCAGATTCTTAGTCTTTATGCTCATATCTATAATACAAGGTTATGTATTCGGACTTCTCATAGAAAAACACCAAGGCACGAAGCGGTCAAAAGTGTTTTTGGCCGCTTCTGTTATTTTGTCCTTAGGACTTTTAGGCTACTGCAAATATGCAGACTTCTTCATCGAAAACTTCAACGCCTTAACAGGAATGTCTGTTCCTCTTTTGGGAATTGCACTTCCTATCGGTATCAGCTTCTACACGTTCCAGATTTTAAGCTACGCAGTGGATGTATACCGCGGTAACGTAAAGGCTCAGCGCAACTTTATAAACCTTGGCGCATACATTGCAATGTTCCCTCAGCTTATTGCAGGTCCCATTGTCAGATACTCTGACATTGCATTACAGCTTGAGCAGCGTACCCACAGCTTTGACAAGATAGCTGAGGGTATCAGACGCTTTGTACTTGGACTTTCCAAGAAAATTCTTGTTGCAAATATACTGGGTGAATTGGTGGCAACCTTCAAGGCATCCGATGATAAGTCAATCCTTTTCTACTGGATGTACGCCTTCGCCTACCTCTTCCACATTTACTTTGACTTCTCAGGCTACAGCGATATGGCTATCGGTCTGGGCAAGATTTTTGGCTTCGACTTCATCGAGAACTTCAACTACCCCTACATTTCCTCAAGTATCACTGAGTTTTGGAGACGCTGGCACATCTCCTTAGGCTCATGGTTTCGCGACTACCTGTATATTCCCATGGGCGGTAATCGTGTGTCCACCCCCCGATGGCTATTCAATATCCTTGTGGTATGGATGGCAACAGGCTTCTGGCATGGTGCGGCTTGGAACTTCATTCTCTGGGGACTTATGTTTGCAGTTCTTCTTATTATAGAAAAGCTCTTCCTGCTAAAAGGACTTAAAAAGCTTAAGGTGTTAAACCACATCTACGTTATGTTCTTTGTAATACTCAGCTTTGTACTCTTTGACTCTCTGAGTATTACCGAGGCAGCAAAAAACATAGGTGCTATGTTCGGCGCAGGCAGTCTCCCTCTTATATCTACTGAGGCTGTGTATTACCTTAAGTCCTACGCAGTTATTCTTATTGTAGGTGCTGTAGGTTCTACTCCCCTGCCCTCTTACCTTGTTAATAAGGCAAAGACTCTCAAGGCAGGTAATGTTGCAATGAATATCTTAGAGCCTGTATGCCTTGTGCTTTTACTTGTGGTTTGCACTGCATTCCTCATTGACGGCTCTTTCAACCCGTTTCTTTATTTCAGATTCTGAGGAGGGATATTATAATGTCAGCAAAAGTAAAAAATCTCATCCTCATAATTCTGTGTGTGGTATTCGTCTTTGGATTCCTTATCTGGGGACTTATACAATCTGACGGAGATATCTCCAAAAGTGAGCGCAGACCCTTGGCGCAGTTTCCTGAGCTTTCAATGGAAACCATTATGTCAGGCAAGTTTATGACAGAGTTTGAGTCCTATACTCTTGACCAGTTCCCTTTGAGGGATAACTTCCGCACACTAAAGTCTATGACCGCTTTTTATGTGCTGAATCAGCAGGACAACAACGATATATTCATAACCGAGGGACACGCCTCAAAGCTCGAATATCCTCTCAACGAGGACTCGGTAAGTCACGCAACCGACCGTTTTCAGTATGTATACGACACCTACCTGAAAGACAAAGGCGGAAATGTATATCTGTCAATAATCCCTGACAAAAACTACTTTATGGCAGAGAAGAACAACTACCCCTCAATTGATTACAAGGCTATGATTTCTCAGGTTACTGAGGGAATGCCCTATGCTCAGTATATTGACATCACAGATAAGCTGGAGCTTTCAGACTATTACACCACTGATTCCCACTGGAAGCAGGAGGAAATCCTCCCTGTGGCACAGCACCTTGCACAGAATATGGGTGTAAGCCTCAAGGGTGAATACACTGAGACAAAGGCAGAAACTTCTTTCTACGGTGTGTATTCAGGTCAGTCTGCGCTGCCCCTTAAGGCAGACACCATCACCTACCTTGAAAATGATTTCACAAAAAATTACAAGGTATACGATTTTGAGACAGACTCCAACATTCCTGTTTACGATACAGAAAAGCTCACAGACAACGACCCCTATGAAATGTTCCTTGCAGGACCTAAATCCCTCCTTGTAATCGAAAACCCCAAGGCAGAGACAGATAAAGAGCTGATTATTTTCAGAGATTCCTTTACAAGCTCCCTTGCTCCTTTACTGTGCGAGGGCTATGCAAAGGTAACTCTGGTGGATATCCGCTATCTCTCACCAGAAATGCTCTCAAATTTCATCACCTTTGAAAATCAGGATGTACTGTTTATCTACAGCACCTCAGTCCTCAACAACAGTATAACAATTAAATAAAAAACAAACCGTTACTGCAAAATCGGCTTTTACCGATACAGTAACGGTTTTCTTTTTATAAATTATTCAATCACAAGCTCAACGGGACAATGGTCGGAGCCGAAAATATCCGAGTGGATTTTTGCACCTTTGAGTCGGTCACGCAGAGAGCCTGATGTTACAAAGTAGTCAATACGCCAGCCTGCATTCTTCTCTCTTGCGTGGAAGCGGTAAGACCACCAGGAGTATGCACCCTCCACATCGGGGTAAAAATGACGGAAGGTGTCAATGTAACCTGCATCGATAACCTGTGAGAAACAACCTCTTTCCTCGTCGGTAAAACCTGCATTCTTGCGGTTTGTCTTGGGATTCTTAAGGTCTATCTCCTTGTGTGCCACATTAAGGTCTCCGCAGTAAATCACAGGCTTTTTCTCCTGCAGGGTGTTTATATATGTGAGGAAGTCCTCCTCCCATTTCATTCGGTAATCGAGTCTTTTCAACCCGTCCTGAGAGTTGGGCACATACACGGTGATGAAGTAAAAATCCTCATACTCCAGTGTAATCAGCCTTCCCTCGTGGTCGTGCTCGTCTATGCCCATACCATAGGTAACAGAAAGAGGCTCAAGCTTTGTAAAAATTGCTGTACCCGAGTAGCCCTTTTTATCTGCATAGTTCCAATAGCAGTGATAACCCTCCGGAGCAAAGTCTATCTGACCCTCTTGGAGTTTTGTCTCCTGCAGGCAGAAGATATCTGCATTCAGATTGTTGAAAATCTCCTCAAAGCCTTTGGTCATAACCGCCCTGAGTCCGTTTACATTCCATGATATAAATTTCATTATATTCTCCTTTTATCCGCCGTAGGCGCTGTAAAGTCCGCTGTAGATACCGTTCTTTTTGAGGAGTTCCTCATGAGTGCCCTCCTCGGCAATACCATCTTTGGTAATAACAAAAATTCTATCAGCATTCTTGATAGTTGTAAGCCTGTGGGCAACCGTGATGGTTGTTCTGCCCTGAGATAGCTTCTGCAGAGACTTCTGCACAAGGAACTCACTTTCGTTATCCAATGCAGAGGTTGCCTCATCCAAAAGGAGTATAGGCGGATTCTTCAGGAATACTCTGGCAATAGAAATACGCTGTTTCTGTCCGCCGGAGAGAACGATACCCCGTTCCCCGACGAAGCCCTGATATCCGTCCGGCATGTTCCGGATATCCTCATGAATCTCCGCCTGAATGGCCGCCTCAACAACTTCACG
>JAZSLX010000112.1:0-7540 GCA_045535605.1 Ruminococcus sp. | reverse complement strand
GA
Source organism: Ruminococcus sp. (assembly GCA_045535605.1). Lineage (GTDB taxonomy): Bacteria > Bacillota > Clostridia > Oscillospirales > Acutalibacteraceae > Ruminococcoides. Next base: position 7,538 of record JAZSLX010000112.1, on the reverse strand, counting down.
ACTCAAGGTTGAGCTGGAAAACGCATCCGGACAGAAGAAGCTCAAGGTCATCAAAAGACTTGAAGTAGTTGAAGCCTTCCGTAAATCCGGAAACAAGCCCGAATGGATGATCCTCGATGTCATCCCCGTTATCCCCCCCGAAATCAGACCTATGGTACAGCTCGACGGCGGCAGATTTGCTTCCTCCGACCTCAATGACCTGTACCGCAGAGTTATTAACAGAAACAACCGTCTGAGAAGACTTCAGGAGCTTGAGGCTCCCGAAATTATCATCCGCAATGAGAAGCGTATGCTTCAGGAAGCTGTGGATGCACTTATCGACAACGGTAGACGCGGCAGACCTGTTACAGGTCCTAACAACCGTCCCTTCAAGTCACTTTCCGATATGCTTAAGGGTAAGCAGGGCCGTTTCCGTCAGAACCTTCTCGGTAAGCGTGTTGACTACTCTGGCCGTTCAGTTATCGTTGTTGGTCCTGAGCTTAAGATGTACCAGTGCGGTCTTCCCAAGGAGATGGCTCTGGAGCTCTTCAAGCCCTTCGTTATGAAGCGCCTTGTTGAGACAAAGGCAGCTCAGAACATCAAGGCGGCAAGAAAGGCTGTTGAGCGTGCAAAGCCCGAGGTCTGGGATGCACTGGAGGTTGTAATCAAGGGTCATCCTGTTCTCCTCAACCGTGCTCCAACACTTCACAGACTTGGTATTCAGGCATTCGAGCCTGTACTTGTTGAGGGTAGAGCTCTCAAGCTTCATCCCCTTGTATGTACAGCTTACAACGCTGACTTCGACGGCGACCAGATGGCTGTTCACGTACCTCTTTCTGCAGAGGCACAGGCTGAGGCAAGATTCCTTATGCTTGCAGCAGGCAACCTCCTCAAGCCCTCTGACGGTCACCCCGTTGTTGTTCCTACTCAGGATATGGTTCTGGGTTCATACTATCTGACTCTTGATAAGGACGGCGAGCCCGGCGAGGGTAAGGTGTTCAGAGATACAGACGAGGCTATGATGGCTTACTCTACAGGTGTTATCAAGCTTCACTCTAAGATTAAAGTTCGCCGCAGCGCAATCGTTGACGGCGAGGAGAGATCTGCTCTTGTTGATACAACAATGGGTAAGATTATCTTCAACGGTCCTATTCCTCAGGATCTTGGCTTTGTTGACAGAACTAAGCCCGAGAACTACTTCAAGTACGAGGTAGACTTCCTTGTTGGTAAGAAACAGCTTGGTAAGATTATCGATGCTTGTATCCGTGTTCATGGTGCAGATGTTACAGCAAGAGTTCTTGACGATGTTAAGGCACAGGGCTACAAATACTCCACACGCGGTGCTATCACCGTTGCTGTTTGTGATGCAATCATTCCTCAGGAGAAGAAGGCAATCCTTCAGCAGGCTGAGCAGGATGTTGACGCAGTTCGTGACGAGTTCATGATGGGTCTGCGTTCAGAGGAAGACAGATACAACGAAGTCCTCAAAATCTGGGAGAAGGCTACTAACGATGTTACTGCCGCACTTCAGGGCGGTCTTGACCGTTACAACCCCATCTTCATGATGGCTGACTCAGGTGCTCGAGGCTCTATGAGCCAGATCCGTCAGCTTGCAGGTATGCGTGGTCTTATTGCAAATACATCAGGTAAAATCATCGAAATCCCAATTCGTGCTAACTATCGTGAAGGTCTTAACATTCTGGAATACTTCATTTCCTCCCGTGGTGCTCGTAAGGGTCTTGCTGATACAGCGCTTCGTACTGCTGACTCAGGTTATCTTACACGTCGTCTTGTTGACGTTTCTCAGGAAGTTATCATCCGTGAGGAAGATTGCCACACCACAGAGGGTCTGGAAATCTTCGATATTAAGTCAGGCAAACACGTTATCGAGGAAATGCACGAGCGTCTCATCGGCAGATACCTTGTTGAAGACTTCAAGGATGCCGAGGGCAACGTTCTTGTTTCCAAGGATAAGCTTATGGATGCCGCTGACGCAGATATCATCTGCAACTCCGGCACCAAGAAGATTACAATCCGCTCAGTACTGGGCTGTCATGCTAAGCACGGCGTTTGCCGTAAGTGCTACGGTGCAAACCTTGCAAACGGCCAGCCTGTAACAGTTGGTGAGGCTGTAGGTATCATTGCCGCACAGTCCATCGGTGAGCCCGGTACACAGCTTACAATGAGAACCTTCCACACCGGTGGTGTTGCTTCTGCAGAGGATATCACACAGGGTCTTCCCCGTGTTGAGGAGCTCTTCGAAAGCAGAAAGCCCAAGAGTCTTGCTATTATCAGTGAGATTGACGGTGAGGTTCGCTTTGATACAATCAAGAACAACCGTCACGCAGTTGTATTCAATAAGGAAACTGGTGACGAGAAGCAGTACCTGATTCCCTTCGGCTTCAGAGTTAAGGTTCAGGAGGGTGACGTTATCAAGGCCGGTGACAAGATTACCGACGGTGCTGTTAATCCCCACGATATCCTTGCTATCCTCGGCGCACAGGCTGTTCAGGATTACCTCATCAGCGAAGTACAGAGTACCTACCGTCTGCAGGGTGTTGATATCAACGATAAGCATATCGAGGTTATTGTTCGTCAGATGATGCGTAAGGTTCGCGTTGACGAGCCCGGCTCAACTGATTTCCTCGGAGGTCAGATGTATGACAAGAGCGAGGTTCTCTACGCTAACAAGCAGATTCGCAAGCGTATCGAAGCAGGCGAAGAAGGCCTTAAGGAAGCAGAGTGGACTCAGCTTCTCCTTGGTATCACCAAGGCTTCTCTTGCAACAGACAGCTTCCTGTCTGCAGCATCCTTCCAGGAGACCACAAGAGTTCTTACTGATGCTGCTATCAAAGGTAAGGTTGATCCTCTCATCGGTCTTAAGGAGAACGTTATTATCGGTAAGCTGGTACCCGCAGGTACAGGTATGCGCCGTTATACTAACGTTGAGCTGGAGGAGAATTTCATTCCTCAGGCACCTCAGTCTTTTGACGAGCAGTAATATAAATAATTAATTACAGGCTATGTAAGTGAAAACTTGCATAGCCTGTTTTTATAATAAACAAAGTAAACCTACCAATTAGTGGGGAGAGACTATGACAAATATTAGTGGTGTAATGTGCTAAAGATAGATAAAAAATAGGAACTAAAATATAAACTAATTACCGAAATTGTTGTATAAATATTGACATTTATAAAAATAGGTCTATAATTTGCACGAAATACCATAAGGAGGTATATGAAATGAAGTTGTTCAAAAAATTTGTAGCAATCAGCCTTGCTCTTCTTATGCTGGTGGCATACATCCCTGCGATTTCTGCTGCGGATGAGTCAGGCGTAACAGAAGACGGATTCAAGTACACCGCTTCCGAGAAGGGTGTAGCTATCACAGGATACACCGGTCAGGCTGAATATGTTGCAATTCCCGACGAGGTAGCAGGTCTGGCTGTTATTAAGATTGACAGTTCAGCATTTGCCAAGAATTCCACAATCAAAAATGTAAGCATCCCTGAGACAGTACAGGTTATCGGTGACAGCGCTTTTGCAGATTGTACAGCGCTTGAGGCTGTTGCACTTCCCGACAGCGTAACAGAAGTTGGCGGTATGGCTTTCAACAACTGTACAGCTCTCAAGAAGGCAGACCTGTCTGCAAATCTTAACAAACTCGGTCACAGAGCTTTTGCTATGACAGCAATTGAGTCTGTTGAGATTCCTAAATCTCTTACACAGGCAGAGTCTTACATCACAGGCGGTAGTTATGAGTTCGAGGGGGTTAATTATTCTATTCCCAGAACACCTTTCTTCCTTTGTGAAAACCTTAAGACAGTTACATTCCAGAAGGGGGTAACTCAGATTATCCCCAACCTTTTTGCAGGTTGCGTTGGTCTTGAGTCTATCGTTATCCCAAGTACAGTAGCAGTAATCGGTGATTCTGCATTTGAAGGCTGTGTTCGTCTTTCAGCTGTAGATATGCCCGACACAGTTACAAGCATCGGCGCTTATGCATTCGCAAACTCTGTTTCTCTTAAGACAATTGACCTTTCCAGAGGTCTTAAGACTATGGGACAAAGAGCATTCACAAACTCTGCTCTGGAGTCAGTTGAGATTCCCAGAACATTTGACTATGCAGATACATACATCACAAATACGAGCTATACACTTGATGGTATCAGCTACAGTGTTCCCCGCGGACCTTTCCTTTTCTGCGAGAATCTTAAGACAGCAACATTTCAGAAGGGTGTAACTCAGGTTGGAGCAAACCTCTTTGCAGGTTGCACAGGTCTTGAGAAAATTGAAATTCCCGATACAGTTACAACTATTGAGTCCGGCGCATTTGAGGGTTGTGTTCGTCTTTCTGATGTAACAATTCCTTACACAGTAACAGTAATTGATGACTACGCATTCAATGTATGTCCCTCTCTTAAGAGCGTAGAACTTTCAGAGAGCCTCACTGACCTTGGTACACAGGCATTTGCAAGAACAGGTCTTGAATCTGTTGTGATTCCTAAGTCTCTTACATACGCAGATACATATATAACAAACATAAGTTATACACTTGATGATGTGGATTACAGCATCAAGAGAGGACCTTTCCTTTTCTGTGAGGACCTTAAGACAGTTACCTTTGAGGAGGGCACTACTACTGTTGCAAACAATGTAATGGCAGGTTGCACAGGTCTTGAGAAGGTGGTATTCCCCGACACAGTTACTGCTATCAACAGCGGTGCTTTCCATGGTTGTGTACGCCTTAAGGATATTAATATTCCCAAGACTGTAACTTTCATCGGCTCCGAAGCCTTCGGCAGCTGCGGTTCCTTTACAGAGATTACAGTCCCTGAGAAGGTAACAACTGTTGAGAACAACGCATTCAGCTACTGCTATAACCTTGAGAGCATTGAGTTCAAGGGTGCAGACACAGTACTTGGTGAGGGCGTTCTTAAGAACAACGCATCTCTTACAGATGTAAAACTTCCCGCAAACCTTAAGACTGTTACAAAGAATATGATTTCTGATTCTTCTGCTCTTGAGACAATCATGATTCCCGAGACAGTAACATGCATTAACACAAATGCATTCAGAGGTTGTACATCTCTTTCCGATATTACAATTCCCGAGAATGTTGAAGAGATTGGCTCCTCTGTATTCTACGGTTGTACAGGTCTTACAAAGATAAATATTCCTCAGTCTGTAAAGAAGCTTGGTGACAGCGCATTTATGGGTTGTGAGTATCTGACAGACGTAGAGTTTGCCGATTACTCAGTTACAGTTATCAACAACAGCACTTTCAAGGATTGCTTTGAACTTGTAGAGATTCAGCTTCCCAAGGGCCTTGTTGAAATCAAGAAAGAGGCTTTTGTAAATGACTACTCTCTCACAGATGTAGTTGTTCCCGAGTCTGTAACATCCATTGACAGCACAGCATTCTCTTATCCAGCAAAGACTACTCTTTACAGTCAGTCTGATTCCTATGTAGAGGAGTTTGCAACAAAAGGCGGCTTCAAGTTTATTGATAATGTAACAGAGTACGAGTCACTTGCTCTCTCCGAGAAACTCCCTGAGGAGATAGTTCTTGAGATTGGTGAGAAGTTGAGAGTTGACTTTGCAGACACAAAGAACAACGCAAACGAGGTAATTACACTTAAGACTGATAACAGCAATGTTGATGTTGCAGGTCTTGACCTTAAGGTAAACCGCACAGGTCAGACAACTATCACAGCATCCACAGCAAGTGGTGCTGCATGCAGCTTTAATGTAAGACTCCGTAAGGTAGACGAGATTAACATTGTTGCTGAGCCTGAGAAGAAGATTTACAACATGGGCGAAGAGCTTGACCTGACAGGTCTTGTTGTAGAGAAGAAGTACTCCGATGATGAAACAATGGTAGTTGAGGATATTACAGTAACAGGCTTTGACAATACAAAACGTGGCAAGAGCCTAGTTACAGTTGGTTACACAGCACTTGACGGCAAGACATACACAAAAACCTTTGAAGTTGAAGTTGCAGATGCAACTATGGGTGATGTAAACCTTGACGGTGATATTAACATCAAGGATGCAACTGCTATCCAGAAGCACATTGCAAACCTTGAGGTTCTTGAGGGTGCAGGTCTTGCTGCAGCAGACTACGATGCAGATAAGGTTGTTACAATCAAAGATGCAACTGCTATCCAGAAGAAACTTGCAGGTCTCATTTAATATATACAATTAAATATACATTTGATTGATACGACGGGAGGGCAGATGTCCTCCCGTTTTCTGTAGCCGTTTTTTCTTAAAAATAATTGTTGACAAAGGAAAAGAAATTTGCTATAGTTAGTAATTGTCGGATAATGCGTAAAAATGCGTTTTCGCACTGGTAATTATACTTACAAAATCCGCTTTTTAACTGCAGTTTTTGTGTGTATTACCAATAAATACATATCAGTTGTTTTTCGGGCTATAATACATAAGTCCCGTGAACATAAAATTTTTCAAGAAAGGAGAATGTTTGAAAAATGCCTACCTTTAACCAGTTGGTTCGTAAGGGAAGAGAAGTTTCCGAGAAAAAGGCTAAGGCACCTGCACTCTTAAAGGGCTGGAACTCTAAGAAAAACAGAGCTATCAACCAGAACTCCCCTCAGAAGCGTGGTGTTTGTACTGCAGTTAAGACTGCTACACCTAAGAAGCCTAACTCAGCTCTCAGAAAGATCGCCAGAGTTAGACTTTCCAACGGAATCGAAGTTAGTTCCTACATTCCCGGCGTAGGCCACAACCTGCAGGAGCACTCTGTTGTTCTTATCAGAGGCGGTAGAGTTAAGGACCTCCCTGGTGTGCGTTACCACATCATCAGAGGTACACTCGATACTCAGGGTGTTGCAAATCGTAATCAGGCACGTTCCAAGTACGGCGCTAAGCGTCCGAAGAAGGGTAAATAAGAAATAGACAACTAAACGAAAACTTATTTAATATCAAGTTAATTTCGTTTCTGTATCTGATACAGAGCTTTATATATAGAAGCCTCTGTATTGGCGTACGGGAGTTTGTCGCTTTCGAGTACCTATGAGATCATTAAATATTGTGAAGGAGGGAAGTAAAGTGCCAAGAAGAGGTTCAATCGCAAAACGTGATGTTTTGCCGGATCCTATTTACAGATCCAAATTAGTTACACGTCTGATCAACAATATCATGCTCGACGGTAAAAAGGGTGTTGCCCAGAAGATCGTATACGGTGCATTTGAAATTATTTCTGAGAAGACAGGTAAAGATCCCCTCGAGACATTCGAGGCAGCAATGGAGAATATCATGCCCGTTCTGGAGGTTAAGGCTCGCCGTGTAGGTGGTAGCACATACCAGGTTCCGATCGAGGTAAGACCCGAGAGACGTCAGACACTTGGTCTGCGTTGGCTCACAAACTATTCACGTCTTCGTAGTGAAAGAACTATGAAGGAAAGACTTGCCAATGAGATTCTCGACGCTATCAACGGTACCGGCGGTGCTGCTAAGAAGCGTGAGGATACACACAAGATGGCAGAGGCAAACAAGGCTTTTGCACATTACAGATGGTAATAATTTTCGACGTT
>JAZSLX010000001.1:0-10533 GCA_045535605.1 Ruminococcus sp. | reverse complement strand
TGCGAAGGCATAGGTGGATATTTTCTTAAGAAGAATCTCTCTGGATGTCATCGTTTTACACCTCTGCAAGCGGCACCGTACCAAGGTTTATCAAGGGACGGAAACATTGTTCCTGCTTCAAATCCACGTACTGCAGTGTAGCTTTCTGCACCATTTGGCTGAAAAGGAACGTAAGCCATTCCCTCCACTGTTTTTTCAGGCAAAGGAGGGATACCGTAAGATTTCATAATGTCTCTTACCAAGTCCATTGTTTTCTCCTTTCTATAAGCAAGGCTTAGGTTTTGCATCGCCAAGCTTTCAACTCATACTATGCAAAAAGATGTACGTATGTTACGGCAAAAAGTAACCCCCAACAAGCTGATATCACTTGTTGGGGGGATTCTTGATTATCTAAATTGTTAATTAAGATATGGGATCTCCTACAGGGTGTTCGATAGTTATTCCTGCGATGTGTTTCTGGATAAAGGTTGCGTCCTTAATAGTGAGGATTGAGTCAGAATCCACATCGGACTGTACTATTACATTCTCAAGGAGAGTTTGTGTTCCTGCAATATACTTCTGGATTGCGGTTACATCCTTGATAGTAATTATTCTGTCACCATCAGCGTCACCGTAGTAGCCTCTGACATGGTTTTCTGCACACTCGGTACAGTTATCTGCATAATTAAAGGTTGAGTAATCAGGGGTTATCGCCTTGCACACAGAGCAGAGATAGCAGGAATAATGAGGATGTGCTGCTTCGTAATTAATACAGGAAGCTTTGTCGCACTGATGCTCCTGTTTTGACTGATAATTATAATCAGGCACACCGAAATAGTAATCGCTTATCTTCCTTGTTCTGATAAACACTCCTATTCCCTCATTACTTCCGTCAGTGTTTGTGTTGCCCTCGATGGTGTAAATGTACTCTCCATCTACATAATAGACAAGTCCCACGTGGCTGAAGTTTTTAGTAAAGAACAGGTCCCCTGTCTGGGGAGTGTAATCTGCTCCGTCATAATAAGGAATATCAAAATAGCCATAATCAGGTGCAGCGATGGCACAGTTACGGAGAATATCCTTAGGCACACCTGCCTGACGGGCACACCATGAAACAAACATTGCACACCATGGTTGGTTAGGAAGCCCGTACCAGGTACCATACTTTGTATCGTTATTGGGGCCTTCTCTGAATCCCACCTGTGTTTTTGCTATCTCAACAATGTCAATCCGCTGAATTCCTGTATTGACATGAGTATTTTCGAATTCATCTGAATCTGCGCTTGCTGTGAACGTTACTGCTGTAAGCAGCATTATCAGAACCAACACAGAAGAAACAATCTTTTTAGTTAATGGTTTCACGCAAAAAAATCCTCTCAGTTTAATATGCTAAAATTATATCACCGCTGAAAACAGAATTCAATAGTTACAGTTAGAGTTTTATATATTATTCAAAGGATTTAAAAAATAACACGGTTGTCAGTGGAGACAAACATACTTTGCAGTGCAAATTTGTTCAATATTTATTCCTTGACAAGTTATTGAGTCCGATTATACAATTATATCAGAATAAAATCCTGTGACAAAATTCAGTAAAAGGAGTAATAATAGCATGAAATTTGTTCATTTGTCTGACCTTCATATCGGCAAAAGAGTAAATGAATACTCTATGATTGAAGACCAGCAATATATCCTTAGTCAGATAATAAAAATCATAGACGATGTAAATCCCGATGGGGTAATAATTGCAGGTGATGTATACGACAAACCTGTGCCCAGTGCGGAGGCTGTAGGGCTTTTTGATGATTTCCTGTACAGACTTTCAAAGCGTCAGCTACAGGTTTTTGTTATAAGTGGAAATCATGATTCAGCTGAGCGAATCGCCTTTGGCTCAAGGCTTATGAGTTCAAGCGGAATACATATGTCCCCTGTGTTTGACGGACAGGTTGAGCCTATATCAATGAGTGATGAGCACGGTGAAGTGTGCATTTATATGCTCCCTTTTATAAAACCTGCCCATGTGAGAAGATTTTATGGAGAGGATATCAATTCCTACACAGAGGCAATGAGAGCAGTTATTGAGAATATGGAGATAGACATATCAAAAAGGAATATTCTTATAACTCACCAATTTGTGACAGGCTCTACACGATGTGAATCAGAGGATATATCTGTAGGCGGAACAGACAATGTGGATATTGAGATTTTTGAAAGCTTCGACTATGTTGCACTGGGACATCTGCATTCTCCGCAAAAATGCATATTTGAATGGATAAGGTACTGCGGAACACCGCTTAAATACTCCTTCTCAGAGGCTAAAGACAACAAATCTGTGACAGTACTGGATTTTGCGGAAAAAGGCAATCTTTCTATCAGCACAGTTCCTCTGACTCCCTTGAGAGATATGGTGGAAATCAAGGGAACTTATGATGAGATAATAGCTAAGAAGTTCTATGAGGACACAACATATACAACTGACTATGTACACATCACCCTTACTGATGAAGAGGATGTACCCAATGCACTGGGGCTTCTGCGCACTGTATACAAAAACCTGATGAAGCTTGACTATGACAACAAACGTACTCGTCAGGGTGCAAAAATCACAGGCGCAACGGATGTTGAGCGCAAATCACCACTGGAGCTGTTCTCAGACTTCTATAAGGAACAGAACAACCAGCCTATGAATGAAGAACAGGAAAGCTATATACTTAGACTTATTGAAAGCATCTGGGAGGACGAAGCATGAGACCTATAAAGCTTACAATGACAGCCTTCGGCCCTTATGCAGGGACAGAAGTGCTTGAGCTTGATAATCTTGGAACAAAGGGTTTATACCTGATTACAGGTGACACCGGTGCAGGAAAGACTACAATTTTTGACGCAATTGTATTTGCACTTTACGGCGAGGCAAGCGGACAAAACAGAGAAGCTGGAATGTTCCGCTCAAAATATGCCAAAGATGAGACTCCTACTGAGGTTGAGCTTATCTTTGAGTATAGCGGTAAAACATACAAGATAAAAAGAAACCCTGAATATGACAGACCTAAAAGCCGAGGTGAAGGTTTTACAACCCAGAAAGCAGATGCAGAGCTTACTCTGCCTGACGGCAAGGTGATTGCAAAACGCAAGGATGTAGACAATGAAATCAAGAGCATTGTGGGTATTGACAGAGAGCAATTCCTACAGATAGCAATGATTGCTCAGGGTGACTTTCTGAAGCTCCTCCTTGCTTCTACTGAGGACAGAATTAAAATCTTCAGACAGATATTCAAGACTACAAAGTTCAAGACTCTGCAGGAAAAGCTGAAAAACGACTCCGCTGAGCTGTCTCACAAATGTGATCAGGTAAGAACAAGTGTGAGCCAGTATATCTGCGGAATCCAGTACGATGAGGAATCTCTGTTTGCGTTTCAGGCTGAAAAAGCAAAAAACGGTGAGCTTTTAACTGAAGATGTAATTGAACTGATAGTAAAGCTGATTAAAGAAGACACAAAAATAGCTGCAGACATTGACGAAGAAATAAAGAAGCTTGACAGTGAGCTTGCTGACATCAATAGTGTTTTAGGAAAAATTGAAGAAGCAGAAAAAGTTAAGAGGGCACTTGAGCAGAACAAAGCTCAGCTCAAAAGCAAGGAAAAAGAGCTTGAAGCAGCTAAAACAACCTACGATGAAGCTACAGCACTGGAAGCCGAAAAAGATAAGCTCAGCTCAGATATAACCTTGTTTACAAGTGAACTGCCCTTATATGATGAAGCAGAAGAAGCACGCAGAGAACTTGCGGAAACAGTTGCTCGTCTGCAGAAAATCATAACAAAAAAATCAGATCTTGAGGCAAACTTAAGGATACATGAGGATAATCTTTTAAAGCTCAGAGAAGAACGGTTATCTTTGGAGAACGCAGGAGAAAATAAAGCTCTGCTTACAAACTCCCTCCAGCAGGCTCAGGATATATTGACAAAGCTTAGCAAGCTCAAAGCATTACTTGCTGAGCACCTGAAGCTTTCTGCGGAATATGATAAAAAGGTTATCACCTACACAGAGGCTGAAAGTCTGTCAGCACAGGCTGTTGAAAGGCACAGAGTGATGAACAAGGCGTTCCTTGATGAACAGGCAGGAATACTTGCACTTTCACTTTCCGATGGAGTCCCCTGCCCTGTTTGCGGTGCAACTACTCACCCCACCCCTGCTCTGATGTCTGAGGGTGCTCCTACAGAAGCACAGCTAAAAAAAGCAAAAGAAGATGCTGACAAAGCACAGGAAGCCACAGCAAAGGCAAGTGCAGATTGTGCCGCCGCAAAAGCCTCAATGGAGAGTGCTAAGGAAAATCTGGCATCCCAGGCTGAGGTTGTATTTGGCACTGTTGAAACAGACAATCTCTCCGACAGAATCGCCGACCTTCAGGCAGAAACTGAATTGCAAATCAAACAAATCACCGACGAGATTAAAGAGGAAGAAAGAAAAATTAACCGTAAGGCGCTGCTTGATACAGAAATCCCCAGATGTGAAGCGGAAGTTCAAAACCTGAAGGCTCAGATTTATCAGACTGAAACAGCCATTGCCGCTGACAGTGAAAAAATCAAAGGACTTACTGAGCAGGTACAAAAGCTCACTGAAAAGCTCAGATTTGAAAGCAAAGACGCTTTAAACAGCAAAATTAACTTAATGAAACTCAGACGTGACGCAATTGCAAAAGCAATTGAAGTTGCGACTGAAAATCTAAGTAAGGTTAAAGAGGAACATTCTGCACTTGTAGCAAGGACCTCTCAGCTTTCTGAGCAGGCAGAAAGCGCCTATGAATATAATGCCGACGAAACAACCGAGCATAAGCTTCAGATAACTTCTCAGAAAGCAATCCTGACAAAGCAACGTCAAGAGGTTGCATCAAGAATTTCTGCAAATCAGATTGCCCTTGAAAACATCAATAAGAAATCGGCTGAGCTGATGGATATTGAGAAAAAGTACAGATACATCAAAGCTCTGTCCGACACTGCAAACGGAAAGATTCAGGCTAAAGAAAAAATTATGCTCGAAACCTACATCCAGATGACCTACTTTGACCGTATAATTGAGCGGGCAAACCTGAGGCTTATGGTTATGACAGGTGGACAATATGAGCTGACAAGACAGAAGGAAGCTGCAAACAACCGTAGTCAAAGCGGTCTGGAGCTGGATGTTATCGACCACTACAACAGCACGCAGAGAAGTGTTAAGACACTGTCAGGCGGCGAATCCTTCAAAGCCTCCCTCTCCCTTGCTCTTGGTCTTTCTGACGAGATTCAATCCTCAGCAGGCGGCGTTCAGCTTGACACTATGTTTGTTGACGAAGGCTTCGGCTCACTTGATGAGGAATCACTTTCTCAGGCAATAAAAGCTCTGATGGGACTTACAGAAGGCAATCGGCTTGTAGGTATTATCTCTCATGTTGCTGAGCTTAAGCAGAGAATTGACAAACAGATAATAGTCACAAAAGAGAAAAGCGGAGGAAGCAAAGCAACCCTGCAAACATAACAAAAGCCTTATGTACGCAAAAAAGCAGACGATAATCTCGTCTGCTTTTTATATTTATCAGTGTTATTTACTCAGTTAATCAACCTCATAACCTGAGGGATTGTTCTTCTGCCAGCGCCAGGTATCTTCGCACATATCCTGAACATCAAGCTCAGCCACCCAACCGAGAACAGCCTTTGCCTTTGCTGGCAGAGCATAAACCTCTGCCAAGTCTCCTGCTCTACGAGGTGCAATCACGTAAGGCACGTCCATTCCTGTAGCTTTAACAAAAGCATCTCTCAGTTCAAGTACAGTTGTACCCTTACCGGTACCTAAATTAAAGGCATCGCAACCTGTATTTTTTAGTACCCACTCTATCGCCTTTACGTGACCTTTTGCAAGGTCAACCACGTGGATATAGTCCCTACTGCCTGTACCGTCACGGGTTTCGTAATCATTGCCAAAAACATTAAGTTTCTGAAGCTTACCAACTGCAACCTGAGAAATATAGGGCATCAGGTTATTTGGAATACCCTTGGGCGATTCACCGATAAGTCCGCTTTTGTGAGCACCGATAGGATTAAAGTATCTGAGAAGTGCCACACACCAGTCAGAGTTTGCAAAGCACAAATCCCTGAGAATTTCTTCGATAAAGAGCTTAGTTCTACCATATGGATTAATAGCCCCAAGGCGCATCTCCTCTGTAAGAGGAACAGAGTTATCCCCTGCATAAACAGTAGCTGAGGAGGAGAAAACAAAATTTCTGACACCGAACTCCTCCATAATATCAATGAGAGAAATTGTGCTTATGAGGTTGTTTTCATAGTACATCATAGGCTTCTCTACAGACTCGCCTACTGCCTTATAGCCTGCAAAATGTATTACCGCCTCAATCTCATTATCAGAAAATATTGTTCTAAGAGCTGTTTTATCACAAACATCGGCTTCGTAAAACTTATCATTTGTATCAGTTAACATCTCCACACGACAGAGAGATTCCGCACAGCTGTTATAAAGATTGTCAACAACGACAATATCATAACCTGCTTCGAGCATTTCAACACAGGTATGACTGCCAATAAAACCGGCTCCGCCAGTAATTAGAATTGACATTTTCAACCCCACTTTCTAGTATTATGTATTAATTATAACATATTATTCCAAAAAAGCAATTAGGTCGACAATCTTTTATTGCCGACCTATTAACATAAATAGCATCTTAAAGTTCAAACGAAGACTTATCAGGAAATATTTTTTCGAACTCTTCAACAATCATATTCTTGTGAAGTTCAAAATCTGATTCGTCCTCGGTATCGTTAAGACAGATAACCTTACCTTTTCTGTTTTTAAGGTAGTCAATTGCCTCATTACTGTATTTCATCGTATATGTATGAAAGTTTTTTCCTATTGGTTTTTTAGGATAGAAGTCACCTTCTAACAAACGCCAATCACGAACCGACCAAGTCGTTACATCTGTAATCGTTCTCACTTTATTAAGGCAGGTGTTATGAATTACATCATACTCTGCTTCCCACAATTTATCAAAAGTACTTTTTTTATAGGAATTCTGAATATGATATGCAGTACTTCCGGGAATTAAATCCTTTCTACCATATAAAAGAAGTTTGAGTCTGCCGGAAATACCCTGTTTTGCTGTCCAGAGTTTTCTATTTTTCTTAATGCTTTCTTTAAGAGAAAAGTGTCTGTTAATAAGACAAATATTGTTAAATACAAGATGAGAAAAAAAGCCATCAGGATACAAAGGTCCGATATCAGGCAAATCACATGGTTTGCCATCAACAAAAAAATCTTCCGGTTCTGTTTTGTCAATCAGAAAAACATCATCGTTGAACAGAATAAAATACTCCGACAAATCAGAAATTCTGTTTAAATTCCAAAGAATAACGCTGGAATTAAAAGTAGGAAGATACTCTGCGGGCATATAGTCGCTGTGTTTTATCCATTTCAGCTTAGGATGTTCAATATTAAGCCATTCAGGTTTGTGGTCATCTGTAATGAAGAAAACATAACGAACCCAAGGTGCAAACTTTTCTACTCCTCTGAACCAATACTTAAGAGTATCCCAATCTCTGTATCTTACATCGCTATTGCCTTCACTTTCTTTAATTCCGGTGTATTCTGCTTTTTTCTTTCTCCACACAGGGTCTGTATCATCAACCCATGGCACTACAATATCAATCTGATTTCTCATACACTTCTCTCCTAAGCAGGTAGTTTATTGTTAATTATTTCTTTAGTAAATCTAAAAGAAGCTTGGGATTTAATCCCTTTAATAAGAGCTTGTTATTAGCTCTCAAAGGTTTAATAATAAAACCAAGGATAAAGTTAGTAAAAATCTGTGTTGCAAGGGACGCCGTTGCTGCACCTGCCGCACCCCAAACTGGTATAAGCATAAAATTGACAGCAACATTCAATACTGCACCTAAAAGGTTAATCTTCCAGAGCATTTTCTGATTTCCTTCTGCAAGAATCCATACATTACGAACAGAGCCAATACACGCAAACATCATATACCAAACCATAATCCGTAAAACCGGAACTGCAACCATATAACTCTGACCAAACATAATCAAAATTATCAGCTTGGAAAACACTGTAAATCCTACTGCCTGCAACAACGAAAGATATATAATAACACAATAAAGACGAGAAATATTCTTCTCATATCCATCAATGTTATTGTCTTTTTTATGAGCCAGTATAACAGGTCGCATTGAATCAATAATAGCAAGATAAACAAACTGCACTACTGTGGCACAAGTAACCGCCGCTGTATAAAAACCATTCTCTGCCTCACCTGACATGTTTGTAAGCATAATATGGTCAGTATTCTGAAATATAGTTACCATCATTGCCGCGATGATATAGTATTTGCTTCTGTCAAAAAGTGTTTTCACAAATTTTATATCAAAGGATAATTTATATTCAGAGGTTTTAATATAAATAATCAAAAGTGAGATTCCTATGATTCCATAATCTACTGAGTTAACAACAGCAAACCAGTAAACGCTCTTAGCTGTTACAAGCAAAAAAACACGATATAAAGATACAACAATATAAGCGAGCAACATAACCACAGAAGGAAGTTTTGACAAAAGCTTATATTGAAACCAACACTGAAAAAGCTCAAATGCCCTGAATATCAAGGAAATGCTATAAATAACACATACAATTATTTTATCGGTATCCGAAGCATTAACTAGAGAAACAAAACCGCCTACCAGAAATATGCAAACTACACTGGAAACAAGATTCATCACCAAAGAAGTGCCCATAATCTTTCCTTGCTTGTCGGGAGTTTCAGTGAATTCCTGAACCAATGTGGAAGGAAGTCCCAGCTGCATAACAGGCAACACAAAGGCAACTATCGATGCAGCATAATTAATAAGACCATAGTTTGAAGGGCCAAGGTAGCGCGCACAAAACATACCTATAACAAACTGCAACAAGGCTTGAATTACCTTACAAACAATTATCCATTTTGCATTGTTTAAAACTCTATGTTTTGCTAACATAAATACTCCTTTTATTTACATAAACAACAATTTAGTTGGAATTAACTATTCAAAATCAAATGTTAAAGCACTCAGCTAAAAAAGCCTTGTAGTTTTCGAAACGAGGCTTGTGAGTTTTCATATACTCCATTGTTTTATCAAAATTATCATTAGTTTCCATCTGAGCCTTAAAAGTCGGAATACATACCGCTTCATCTGCAGAACAGAATAACATAAAATACTCAGAAAAAACTTCTATGGGCGGATCTTTTTTATACTTGTTTTTATAATACAAAGCTAACTTCTTAGCTTCCTCAAATTGCTTTTCAGCTCTTTTTTCATAAAATTCGTTTATTGACATTATTCTTTTTGCAGGAGTTCCTGCATAAACACTATTGCTCTCGCAATCACGTGTTACAACACTACCTGCACCAATAATTACATTATCGCCTATTGTTACACCTCTTGTAATAATAGCATTCATTCCGATAAAAACATTTTTTCCGATTACAACAGGGCTCTGCGCACCAAGTATCCTTCCTTCCCTGTCGGGCAATCGTTTTAATACAGACCATGAATAATCATGAGTCAGGATAATTACTCCGTGAGTAATCTTGGAATTTTCTCCAATAGAAATCAGCCAAGGTGCCGACAAATCCACAAATGTATTTGAAGGAGAATAAAAACGCACGTTTTTGCCCAGTTCAACTCCACGAGCTCTTAAATAATCAGCATACTTTTCAGGACTTGCCTTTTCTTTAAGTACAATATTGCGAAATATTTTATTAATCATTTTATTCCCCCACTATTCTCATAAAGCTATCACAGAGCCTCCCCCGCAAGGAGGGAGACTCTGTGTTTTAGTTAATTAGCCAACAATCTGTCCAAGTTCATTGAACTTATATGTAGCTTCAAGGATGAGGTTATTTGTCTTCCATACATAATAGGACTGGTTTGTAATAACGCGTCCGTTTGTAGCAATGAAGTAGAAATAACCATCAAGCTGGATAACACCAAGAGTTTCTGCTCTACCGTCTATGTAGTAATAGAGTCCGTCAGATTTAGTAACGAAACCGTTAAGAATCTTACCGTCTGCACCAAACTCATATTCCTTGTTAGCAGGAAGGTCACAGAAGCTTACAGATACATAGTGCTTACCTGTCTTGATTACGCCACCCCAGTATACGTAGTAGTAGTCTCCGTCAATAACTGTGAGACCGCAGTTGCCGGTTATACCGTTTACATAGTAAACCATCTGACCGTCTTTTTCTACAATACCGTTAAGCATCTTACCATCTGTACCAAACTCATAAGTTTTATTTGCAGGAAGGTCGCAATAAGAAATTGATACATACTGAGTACCTGTCTTTACAATTCCGCCCCAGTATACGTAGTAATAATCGCCATCGAGCTCAATAAGTCCGCATGTACCTGTTACACCATTCTCATAGTAGTAAAGTGTACCGTCTTTCTCAATGATGCCCTGAAGCATCTTACCGTCTGCACCAAACTCGTAAGTTTTGTTTGCAGGAAGGTCGCAATAGGAAAT
>JAZSLX010000123.1:0-7112 GCA_045535605.1 Ruminococcus sp. | reverse complement strand
CTGCATCCTCGTTGTAGAGAACCTTTGCACGCTCAGCCTTGATGTCAACGAAGTTTCTGACAGAAGCAGACTGGATGGGCTGACCGCCGCCGTTTACACAGCCGCCGGGACAGCACATGATCTCAACGAACTGATAGTCTGCCTTACCTGCACGGATGTCATCCAGAATCTTTGCAGCATTGTCAAGACCGGAGGTAACAGCAACCTTAACTTCCATACCTGCAACGTTGTAGGTTGCATACTTGATGGGCTCAGTGCCTCTTACCTCTGTGTAGTCAATCTGTTCAAGCTCCTCACCTGTGAGGATATCAGCAACTGAACGAAGAGCTGCTTCCATAACGCCGCCTGTTGCACCGAAGATAACAGCAGCGCCAGTGAACATACCAAGAGCGGGATCGTACTCTTCATCGGGAAGAGCTGTGAACTGGAGACCAGCTCTCTTAATCATATCAGCAAGCTCTCTTGTTGTGATTACGATATCTACATCCTGAATACCGTCTCTGCCTTCGTCATCACGCTTATGTTCGAACTTCTTAGCAGTACAGGGCATTACAGAAACACTTACGATATTCTTGGGATCAATGCCTTCCTTCTCAGCATAGTAGCTCTTGATGATAGCACCTGTCATCTGCTGGGGAGATTTACAAGTGGAGAGGTTGGGCAGAAGGTCGGGATAGTAGTGCTCGCAGAACTTAACCCAACCGGGTGAGCAGGAGGTAATCATGGGCAGTACACCACCGTTCTTTACACGGTCGATGAACTCTGTTCCTTCCTCAACAATTGTAAGGTCTGCACCGAAGTTAGTGTCAAATACCTTATCAAAGCCAAGACGTCTGAGAGCGGCAACCATCTTGCCCTCTGCATTGGTACCCATAGGCATACCGAACTCCTCGCCGATTGCAGCTCTTACTGCGGGAGCAGTCTGAACGATAACAACCTTCTCGGGATCTGCGATTGCTTCGAATACCTTAGTTGTCTCATCCTTAACAACCAGAGCGCCTGTGGGACAAACAACAGTACACTGACCACAGGATACACAGGGTACATCAGCAAGATTCTGATCAAATGCACAGCCGATTGTGGAGTCGAAACCTCTGTGGTTAGCACCGATAACGCCAACGTGCTGTTCCTTACAAGCTGCTACGCAACGGCGGCAGAGGATACACTTGTTGTTGTTACGAACAAGGTGAGCTGTTGTAGTGTCAATAGGCAGAACGGGATTCTCACCTGCAAAGCGGTTCTCATCCTCAATGCCGTACTCCTTACAAAGAGCCTGAAGCTCACAGTTGTTGCTTCTGGGGCAGGAGAGACACTTCTTGTCGTGGTTAGAGAGGATAAGCTCAAGAGTAGTTTTTCTTGCTTCCTGAACTTTGGGAGTGTTTGTGAAGATTTCTGTGCCTTCTCTGTCAATGGGGAATACACAAGCAGCAACAAGGCTTCTTGCACCCTTAACCTCAACTACGCACATACGGCAAGCGCCGATTTCGTTGATTTCGCGCAGATAACAGAGAGTGGGAATTCTGATGCCGAACTGACGGCATGCATCAAGAATGGTTGTGTTCTTCTCAACAGAGAAAGGCATACCATTGATTTTAATGTTGATCATTTCCATAGTAGTTTCTCCTTTCTCTTATTCTTTAACAATCGCACCGAACTTGCACTTCTCCATACAAGCTCCGCACTTGATACACTTGGACTGGTCAATTACATGAGGCTCCTTAACCTTGCCGGAGATTGCACCAACAGGACAAACTCTTGCACAGGCTGTACAGCCCTTACACTTGTCAGCAACTACAACGTAGGAAGTCAGGGACTTACATACGCCAGCAGGACACTTCTTGTCAACAACGTGAGCAATATACTCGTCACGGAAGAAGTTGAGAGTAGAGAGAACGGGGTTGGGGGCTGTCTGTCCCAGACCGCACAGTGCTTTTTCTTTGTTGTAGTAGCAGGGCTTCTCCATCTCGTCAATAAGCTCCAGAGTACCGTTACCGGAAACGATCTGGTTGAGCATCTCAAGAAGTCTCTTTGTACCGATACGGCAGGGAGTACACTTACCGCAGGACTCATCAACTGTGAACTCAAGGAAGAACTTAGCCATATCAACCATACAGGTGTCTTCGTCCATAACGATAAGACCACCAGAACCCATCATACAGCCGATAGCTGTCAGGTTATCATAGTCAACGGGAGTGTCAATAAGACGAGCAGGAATACATCCGCCGGAGGGACCACCTGTCTGAGCTGCCTTGAACTGCTTGCCATTGGGAATACCGCCACCGATTTCGTAAACGATATCACGAACAGTAGTACCCATAGGAATCTCAACAAGACCTGTGTGCTCAATCTTACCGCCAAGAGCGAATACCTTAGTACCCTTGGACTTCTCAGTACCCATGGATGCAAACCAATCTGCACCACGAAGGATAATCTGAGGAATATTTGCAAATGTCTCTACGTTGTTCTCAACTGTGGGACAGCCGTAAAGACCCTTAACAGCAGGATAGGGAGGACGGGGACGGGGCTCACCGCGGTTACCCTCGATGGAAGTCATCAGAGCAGTTTCCTCACCGCAAACGAAAGCACCTGCACCAAGACGGATGTCAAGGTCAAAGTCAAAGCCTGAGCCGAAGATGTCCTTACCGAGAAGACCCAGCTCTCTTGCCTGATCAATAGCAATCTGGAGACGCTTAACAGCGATGGAGAACTCAGCACGAACATAAACATAACCCTGTGTTGCACCGATAGCATAACCTGCAATAGCCATAGCCTCGCTGATACAGTGGGGATCGCCCTCAAGAACAGAACGGTCCATAAATGCGCCGGGGTCGCCCTCGTCAGCATTACATACAACGTATTTCTGGGGAGCCTGGTTGGGAGCAGTCAGAGCCCACTTTCTACCTGTGGGGAAGCCGCCGCCGCCACGGCCACGAAGACCGGAATCAAGAACAACCTGGATAACCTCATCAGGAGTCATCTCTGTAAGTACCTTACCAAGAGCCTGATAACCGTCCATAGCAATGTACTCGTTGATGTCCTCAGGGTCAATAACACCGCAGTTACGGAGAACTACACGCTGCTGTGTCTTGTAGAAAGCTGTGTCATTAAGAGAAACACTAGCAATAGCCTCTGCTGCTTCTTCGCCTGTGTCAGCGTATACAAGACGCTCAACAATACGGCCCTTGAGAAGATGTTCAGAAACGATTTCTGCTACATCTTCGGGTTCAACACGGCTGTAGAATGTGCCTTCGGGATGAATAATAACAACGGGACCCAGTGCGCAAAGACC
This sequence comes from Ruminococcus sp., assembly GCA_045535605.1. Taxonomy (GTDB): domain Bacteria; phylum Bacillota; class Clostridia; order Oscillospirales; family Acutalibacteraceae; genus Ruminococcoides. Next base: position 3,823 of record JAZSLX010000123.1, on the reverse strand, counting down.
GAAGCAACCGGTCATTACGATTTTAACCTCATCGGTGAGACCGTTTGCCTCAAGGGCTTTTACGAATTCATCCTGAATTTTCAGGCTACCTGAGGAAGTACAACCTGTACCGCCGCAGATAAGAACATGTGAACGAATCATAAATCAAACCTCCGATTATGCGTTTTCGCTGGCGAAGGTGTACTCTGCAACAACCTTGCCGCCTTTGATATGTTCCTCGACTACCCTCTTTGCTTTTTCGGGAGTCATTTTTACATAAGTAACTTTCTCCTTGTCAGCCTCAAAAACCTCAACAACGGGCTCGAACTGACAGATACCGATACAACCGGTCTGAGAAACTGTAACCTTGCCTGTGAGGTCAGCTGCTGCTACCTCCTCAACAAAGGTGGAGAGTACAGGGCGTGCGCCTGCAGCGATACCGCAGGTAGCCATACCTACAACTACTCTCATTTCTCCTGAGCCTTCACGCAGAGCAACTTTGTTCTGCATTTTTTCTTTGATTGCCTGGAGTTCTGCTAATGACTTCATATTTATTTTCCTTTCTGATATAGAATATAAATTAATTATATAATAATGTATTAATTAATTCCTGCATAAAGTTATGGAAACCAAAATTTACAGAGCGCTGATTTCTGCATACTGCTCGTTTAAGTTTTCGGTAATCCACATTATTACCTCAAAGGTATCAAGGGGAACATCCCCCAAAACCTCCCTGAGTTCTCTTGTGTCCAGACTCACTTCTCCTTTTGGCGTTGTGTGTGTAAAGAGAAAGTCTACCTGAGGGTCGCCCTGAATCAGAGTGACTATGGAGCCTGTCACATCACCCAGCGGAGTGAAGTCGATGTGATTTTTATTGAATACGGCAGTTACCACGGTGCCGTGATCATCAGGGAACTTGTCCTGAGGCTTTGATTTTATCTCAAAGCTTCCGTCTGTCTGCTCTGCAGAGAGCTTGAGCAGTGGAATTCCCATTCCCACCTTTCTGGTGGTTCTTGTGGTATAGAAGGGATTGCTGACGTTTCTCACCGTTTCCTCGTCCATACCGCAGCCGTCATCACCGATAATGAGTGTGAGGGTGTCCTCGGTTTCATTAATGGTTATGGTGGTAAGTGTGGCTTTTGCCTTGGTGGAGTTTTTTGCTATATCCAGAATATTAAGAGAAATTTCTTTCATAGCTTCACCTGAGTTGTTCAAAAATCTTTTTCCTTACAAGCTCAGAGCTGTAAGGCTCGTCATCAATAAGAAAATATCGGTTTTCGTCCCGCATATCCCACAGATAGTGGGCATCAGAGGAAACAAGAATCTTCTTTTCTCCGATAAGTGGATAATTTTCTATGTATTCCTCTATCTTGTCTCCTTCGTGGAACTCACAGCAGTTAAAACCCTTGATATCAGGGAAGATACCCAAGGTGGCAATAATGCCGTTTGCCTGTCTGTCCACATGAGCAGGATAGCAGATACCTCCGAATTTCTCAGCCAGTGCAGGACATTCCTCAACAGTGATTGTGGTTGCATTGGAGAGAAGATGTTTTTCTATACCGATGACCTCATCTTCTGAGTTCATTATATACTGCTCGCCGTAGATATCCACTCTGTTTTCAAAGAGGATCCGCCTTGTGGCGACTTCTTTATCGAACTCCATTGCATCCTCCAGCTTTTCAAAGAGGAAGACGATGTGTATATCCTCGGCAGTAGTCAGCTCCATACCTGCAATGGGGATGATGCCGTGGCGTTTTGCTGCACCGAAGAAGCCGGGACAATTGCGACAGGTGTTGTGGTCTGTCAGCGCCACTACATTCAGCCCGTTAAGGGTCGCCATACCTGCGATTGAGTTTGGCGTGCTATCGTCATCACCGCAGGGGCTGAGGCAGGAGTGAACGTGAAAATCGTAATAATATTTGTTCATATCAAAGGGCTTTGCTAAGGGTTACGGCTGCATTGTAAGCAGACATTTCTGTGGAAACAACATTAATTCCCTTTTGCTGTGCGGCAGTTTTTACATCATCATCAAGACTGACCCCTTCTGCCAGAATAATGCAGGCAACATCAGAAAGTGTTGCAACTGCAAGAATGTTGATGTTTGACATAATGGTTATCCAGGCGTCATTTGAGTTTGCTCTGCCCATAACCCAGCTTAAGAGGTCGCCTATGTATACACCCTCTATAGGAGCCTGTCCGTCACAGATAACAACAGGGGAAAAGCCCTCAGCGGTGCACAGTTTATCAACTGTCACTTTCATCACCCTTTGTGTCAAGGTACTGAAGCAGTTCGCTTCTGTACATAATTGTGCAATCCTTTATGTTTGCAGTACCCTTTACTACATCCTCTGCAAAGGCTCTGCAGGTGGGAGCACCGCAGGCTCCGCAGTCAATACCCGGCAGGGTTTCTCTCAATTTCTGAATCTCTGACATCATGCGCATGGATTCAGACATACTGGAACTGAGCCGTGATATGGGGAAGTAAGTGGGAAGCTCCTCAAAGAAGTAATAGTCGGGTATATCCTGAGACTTGTCTTTAGGAAGAGAAGTCTGTGATACAGGAAGATACCTTCTCAAGGTCTGGAGCTTTGCTTTTGCAATAAAAGGATTCTGCATTGTAAGCACTCCGCCCACACAACCGCCTGTACAGGCGTTGAGCTCAATGAACTCAAGGGGAGGAATGGTGTCGTTTTCAATTTCATCAAGAATGCGGTTTACATTCTCAATTCCGTCAGCGGCAAGATAAGCATCGTTTAAAAGTGCTGTTGCCTCACCGCCTGAGGATGCCCAGCCGATACCGATTCTTCCTGAATTGGAAATTGGCAGAACATTCTCTGAATGTTTCATTGCGTTTATAAGCTGGAAGTAGATGTCGCTTATGGACACCACAGCATCAACCTGACTCTTATATTCGCCGAAACCGTTTTTAACATAGCTTGCCTTGGCAGGACAGGGAGAGATGAAGCACACTCCGATATCCTCGTCGGCTAATTCGGGGTGTTCAGCCTTTGCTTTGTCCCTTGCCATAAGTGCTGCAATCTCCATAGGGGGCAGCATAGGCATAATGTTTTCTTTAAGAGAGGGGAATCTAAGACATATAAGTCTGAGTACCACAGGACATGCAGAGCTGATAACAGGCTTCTTTATGTCCTCACGCTTTAAGTAAAGCCTTGTGTAAGCGGAGACAAGCTCTGCTGCAGTGGCTACCTCAAACACATCGTCAAAGCCGATATTCAGCAAGCCCTCAAGAATGTAATTTACATCTTCAAGATTTTCGAACTGACCGTAGAGTGTAGGTGCAGGCAGTGCAATTTTATACTTGAAGCCTTCAAGGTCCTTCAAGGTGTTACACACAGCCTTCTTTGCTTTCTTAGGACAGCATTTAATGCACTCTCCGCAGTCAATACAGCGTGCCTGATTAATAACGGCGTGACCGTCTTTTATGCGTATTGCCTGAGTAGGGCAGTGACGCAGACAGGTAGTACAACCGATACATTTGTTTACATCAAGACAAACGGAATGCTCATAGTTGTGCAACTGTCATTCACCTGCCTTTCTCAAAAAGTAATTTACATAGTGAGATTAACCCTCATTGTAATGGTTGTGCCTACTCCGACCTGAGAATCAATGTGCATGTAGTCGGTGTAGCGCTTCATATTGGGAAGACCCATACCTGCACCGAAGCCCAGTGAACGGACATCGTCGGGTGCAGTGGAGAAGCCTTCCTGCATTGCTTGTTCAATATCTTTAATACCTGGGCCCTGGTCCTTGAGTATAATCTCAATGAACTCTTCGGTTACAGCCACGTTAGCGGTACCGCCGCCTGCGTGGATAACCATATTGA
>JAZSLX010000122.1:0-6693 GCA_045535605.1 Ruminococcus sp. | reverse complement strand
ATCCTGATTGTATTCATTCTGCTTGCAGTATGTCATCTCAATGCCGGGCCAGGTTGTAATATCTGTTGCTGCGTCGTCTACGCCTCTCCAAGCATGTACATATACCTTATCCCAACCTCTGTTGTTGGAGAAGTATACTGTAATCATGCCGTCATCAGCAACAGTTGTATCTTCTGCTACTGTTGTGTCCTCAGCAACTGTTGTATCTTCTGCAACTGTTGTCTCAACTACCTCACCATAAACAACTGCCAGCATAAGTGTTGCAGTGTCAAGGATGAATGTGTATGTACCGCCTGTTGCGTTAAGGATTGTGTTGCCTTCCTTATCTGTGCCGAATCTCCAGTCTTCGCAAGCATCTTCAATTGTGCCGGGGTTCTTAAGCCACTCACCTGTGGAAAGATTGTGCATTACAAACTCATAAGTACCTGCATCAAGTGTGATTGTTGCTGTTGCTGTGCCGTTGCCTGCATCATAAAGAACTAAGTCTGCCCAGCTTCCTGTAAAGTTGCCGTGCAGAATAAAGTCAGATGCTGTCAGGTCAGGACCTGCTGTTGTTTCTTCAACAGGCTCTGTTGTTGTGGGAACCTCAGAACCCTCTGTTGTTGTGGGAACCTCAGAAGACTCTGTGGTTGTAGGAACCTCAGGTGCCTCTGTTGTTGTGGGCTGAGTCTCAGGAGTAGGGATGTAAATCAGGTGATTGATAGGCTCATCAATCTTAATACCTGCAACCCACTTCTGAATTGCAGTTGCGTCCTTGATGGTAACACTACCGTCAAAGTCTACATCTGCAACTACTGTCTGGAACTCGTCCAGCTCCTCAAGAAGAGCAACCACCTTCTGAATAAGGGTTGCGTCCTTGATGTTAACTGTGTCGTCTGAATCAGAGTCACCGATAAGGCCGTAAACCTCACCTTTGATGCCTGCCTCATTCATGCCGGGAGTATCAGCAACTGCAAAACCGTCGGGAACGGTGTAAGCAGAAACTGCCACTGCTGACATAGAGAAGAGCATCAGCACTGTCAGAACGATTGACAAAACTCTCTTTGTCATGGTCATAGGGATATCCTCCTTTAAAAAAATTTATAGCATAGATGCTAACTCACTTTGTATTATACAACAACCAAAATGGTAATACAACCTTTCTGAGGAAAATTTTTAATCATATTTTTATAGTTTTTTACTTTTTATCCAAAATTTAATGTAGCTTTTTGCCATATTGCACAATGCACCTTTAAAACAGAAAAGCTACCATAAAAATAGTTGTAACCAAACCCTCACTTTTGCAATAAGATGTATTGTAGACAGCACAGACAAAAAGCAAAACACAGGGTAAATATCCTCAGATTTGCAAAATGTTTGTGCTGAGCACTGAAAGGAGGACCTCCCATTATGTGTAACAACAACGGCTTCTTCGGCGGTAACTGCTGCTGGTGGATCGTAATCCTGATCCTCATCCTGTCCTGCTGCGGAAACAATGGCAACGATTACGGCAACAACAATGGTTGCGGTTGCGGCTGCTAAGCCTCAATAAAAACAGAAAGGACCCGTGCCGGAAGTGCACGGGTCCGATTTATTTTCCAAAACTGTTTTTTAACCATCAATTCACCAAGAGCTTTTCAAGGTAGCCTAAGCCTACACCTGCCACTCCTGAGATAACTACTATGAGTATCGGGTGGAGCTTCTTGAGGCACAGCACAAACATTGCACCAAAAAGCACCAAAGAAGTAATGAAGTTGTAGCTTGTAAGTTCAGAAAGAGCAAATCCATTTGGAAAAAATACAACCTGACCGATAGAAAGCACTGCCGCGGCAATAAGTCCGATAGATACAGGCTTTAAACCGTTCATAGCACCTGCCACCAATCGGCTCTCCTTAAACTTATCGTAAAATCTTGCAATAAGAAGGATGATTACAAAAGAAGGAAGCACCAGACCGAAGGTTGCACAGGCAGCACCTACTATACCCCAGAGGGTTGAGCCGCCCATAGCTTCACTGCCCATTACTGAGCCTACATAGGTTGCGATGTTCACCGCAAAGGGTCCCGGGGTACTCTCGCTGATTGCCACGAAGTCAACAAACTGCTCTGCTGTGAGCCAGCCTCTGCCTACTACCTCGTCCTCCAGAAAAGGCATCATTGCAGCTCCGCCGCCAAAGGTAAATGCACCTAATTTCAAAAAGATGAGAAAAAGCTCAAGAAAAATCATTTCTTCTCACCTGCTTTCCTTGAGATAAAAAAGGCGGCAAGACCGATGAGTGCTCCCGATACAATAACAATCAGTACCTTTACATCGAAAACTGCAACTGCCACGAAACTCAGAGCTATCATTATATATGCAAAAGCATTCTTGGGAGTTTTCTTAAAAAGTCCCCACAGTGCCTTGGCAACCAGTGCCAGCACACCTGCACGGATGCCTCGCAGGGCAAACTGGACAACTTCATTCTCCCATACAAATTCAAGGCAGAAGGACAGCAGAAGGATGATTATAAAGGAAGGCATTACAACTCCCAAGGTTGCACACACAGAGCCGAAAAATCCCGCCACTTTGTAGCCGATGAAGGTTGCCGCATTAATAGCGATAGGACCGGGAGTAGACTCGGACACTACAACTATATCAAGGAGCACGTCCTTATCTATCCAGTTTTTCTTCTCTACAACCTCTCTCTCCATAAAGGGAATCATCGCTACACCTCCGCCGAAGGTGAAAGCACCAATCCTGAAGAAGGCTAAGAAAAGCTGCAGACATCTTTTTATTTTTTCTCTAGTGAGTTTCATAACAATCCTACTTTACAGTATATTTACTCTCAAAAAATGAGGGCCTGAAACCAGACCCTCATATTAAAATTATCAGTTATTGCCTGCTTTTTCTGCAGCAAGCTTTTCTGCACGGTATTTCTCCATATCCTTTGCACGGATTTCTACACGGCGGATTTTGCCGGAGAAGGTCTTGGGCAGGGAGTCGAAATACTCAATCATTCTGGGATATTTGTAAGGAGCTGTGTTCTTCTTAACATAATTTTTAAGCTCCTCTGTAAGCTCCTCAGAGGGTGTGTAACCTTCGCGAAGCACCAGATTTGCCTTAACAACCTGTCCTCTTGTTTCGTGGGGATAAGCCGTAACAGCCGCCTCTAAAACTGCAGGGTGCTCCAGAAGTACAGACTCAACCTCAAAGGGTCCGATACGGTAGCCTGAGGACTTGATAACATCGTCGTTTCTGCCAACATAGTGGAAGAGTCCGTCCTCATCCATATAGGCAACGTCGCCTGTATGGTAGTAACCGCCGTACCACTTCTCCTTGGTGTCCTCTTTGCTCCAGTTGTAGTTGCACAGCAGACCGCGGGGTCTGGTGGCAAGACTAGGAGCCTTGATACAGATTTCACCTGTAATACCCTGACGGCATTCTTCGCCGTCTGCGTCAAGAAGCTTGATATCGTAACCGGGAACAGGTCTGCCCATTGAGCCGGGAACAGGCTTGCTCCAAGGGTAAAGTGTGCCTACACAGATGGGAGTTTCACTCTGGCCGAAGCCCTCGTGAATCTCAAGACCTGTAAGCTCTTTCCACTTCTCAAAAACATCTGCAGGAAGTGCCTCGCCTGCTGTACAGCAATGCTGGATAGAGGAAAGGTCAAAGGACTTAACATCCTCCTGAAGCAGGAAGCGGTACATTGTGGGAGGTACACAGAAGGTTGTAACCTGATATTTCTCAAGCTTCTCAAGAATATCACGGGCGTTGAAACGCTCAAAGTCGTAAACCATAATGGCGGTCTCGCCGAACCACTGTCCGTAGAGCTTGCCCCATACAGACTTCATCCAGCCTGTATCAGAGATTGTGAAGTGCATACCGCCGTCAACAACTCTGTGCCAGAAAAGACCTGTCATAATATGACCCAGAGGATAGGAAAAATCGTGAACTATCATCTTGGGATAGCCTGTTGTACCGGATGAAAAGCACATCATCATCGGGTCAGTAGCCTTTGTTGCCGCTCTGCCTGTGGGACGTGTCCATTTATCGGAGGCTTTCTCAAGTCCCTCCTCAAAGTCAATCCAGCCCTCGCCTGCGTCCTTGTGCTCAGTTACCATCTTCAGGCGGACAGTCTCATACTGACCCTCGCCCTCGTCGTAAATCTCTGTGCACTTGCCGTGACCTGTAATGAGGATTGCGTCGATTCTGCCAACATTACAGCGGTATATGTACTCGCCTGTTTTGAGCATATCGTTTGCCTGAACTACTATAGCACCGATTTTGTGCAGACCCAGAAGCACCACCCAGAACAGATAGCTTCTTCTGAGGATAAGCAGAACTCGGTCTCCCTTTTTGATGCCAAGGGACTTTAAGTAGTTTGCGGCTTTATTGGAGAGAAGCATCATATCCTCAAAAGTGAAGCGCTTCTCCTCATTATCTGCTGAGATATACATAAGTGCCAGCTTATCAGGCTTTGTTTTTCCCAGCTCGTCAATTACATCATAGGCAAAGTTGAAGTCGTCATTCCATGTAAGCTTGTAGTTCTTACGGCAGTCCTCCAAAGAGGTAAACGACTCTCTTGTTCTGCCTGTATACTTTTCATATATTGCCATTCCTATGAACTCCTCGGGTAAATTACTTGATAACTACTGCAAGGAACTTAAGGGATTTATCCCCGATTGCCTTGAAAGAATGAGGTTTTCCCGAATCAAAATAAATGCTGTCGCCCTTATTCAGCTCATAGGAAATATCCCCGATGTAAAACTTCATTGTGCCTGACAGGATGTAGTCAAACTCCTGTCCCTCATGCTCGTGCATCACAGGTGTCTTCTTGGAAGGCTGTGTGGTGACAATCATGGGCTCTGCACGCTTACCGCGGAAGGTAAATGCAAGGTGGGAGTAATCGTAGGAATCGTTACGGCTTACTTCAATACCCTGATCCTTCTTGGTAACCACGCAGGTAGAAAGCTTGGGAGAATCGCCACTCATAATATCCACGACTTCCACACCGAGGATGTTTGCTGCATTGTAAAGGAAGCTGAAGGAGTAGTCAAGCTGTCCTTCCTCGTATGCTCGGTACTCTTCCACTGTCATATCCATCTGACGTGCCATATCCTCAGCAGATATACCGCAGATATCACGGAGTTCTTCAAGTCGGGTTCCGATTTCTTTTAACTGTTCAGTCATGAGGGGTTTCTCCTTTTCTGAAAAAATTAAAGTATTACATCAAGTATAACACAACTGTTGTGTTTTGTCACCTTTGTAATTACTCAGCGTAGTTGTAGCCAAGCTCCAGAGCCTTTTTGTTGGAATCAAAAAGGTGCTGTTTGGAAGCAGGAACAACCTTCTGAAGTGCACGGTCAATATTCTCAAAAGGAATAATTCCGCTCTTCTTGATAACGTAGCCAATCATAATCATATTGGCAAGGCCTGAAAGACCCTCGTCATTTGCAAGTTTTGTTGCAGGAATGTAGTAAGCCTCCACGTCAGTACGGTTTACCTTTCTGTCAATGAGAGCGCTGTCAACGAAAATCTGACCACCTGCTACTGTAGCATCCTCGTACTTGTCAAGAGAGGGCATATTCATAACCATAAGGATATCGGGGTTGGAAACGATGGGTGAACCAACGGGGATATCGGAAATAATAACGGAGCAGTTAGCAGTACCGCCACGCATCTCAGGGCCGTAGGAGGGAAGCCAGCTTACTGACTTATCCTCAAGAAGACCCTCATAAGCCAGAAACTTTCCGCAGAAGAGGATACCCTGTCCGCCGAAGCCTGCAATAAGCATATTCTTTGTCATAGTCTTAGTCCTCCTGTGCGTACTTATCCTTATATACACCGAGGGGATAATAAGGAAGCATATTTTCCTCAAGCCAATTAAGAGCATTCTGAGGAGTCATACCCCAGTTTGTAGGACAGGTGGAAACAACCTCGATAAGAGAGAAGCCCTTACCCTCAACCTGATACTGGAATGCCTTTTTGATAGCCTTTTTAGCAGCCTTAACGTTCTTAACATTATTAACTGCTACACGCTCAAGGTAAGTTGCGCCGTCTACATTGGAGAGGAGCTCGCAAACCTTAAGGGGGAAACCTACAGACTGAACATCTCTGCCGTAAGGAGAGGTCTGTGTAACCTGACCGGGGAGAGTTGTGGGAGCCATCTGGCCGCCTGTCATACCGTAGATTGCATTGTTGACGAAGATAATGGTGATGTTCTCGTTTCTTGCTGCAGAGTGAACTGTCTCTGCAGTACCGATAGCGGCAAGGTCGCCGTCACCCTGATATGTAAATACAATGTTCTCAGGATTTGCACGCTTTACACCTGTAGCAACTGCAGGAGCTCTGCCGTGTGCTGCCTGTACCATATCTATATCAAAATAATCATAAGCCATAACGGAGCAACCAACAGGAGCGATACCTACTGTTTTGCCCTGAATTCCCAGCTCGTCAATAGCCTCTGCCACAAGACGGTGAATAATACCGTGAGTACAGCCGGGGCAGTAGTGAAGAACTGCATCTGTAAGTGCCTTAGGCTTTTCAAATACAACTGCCATTAGTTTTCTCCTCCTTTGCTTGCTTCTTCAATCTTTGCAAGTACCTCTTCGGGAGTCATAATCATACCGCCTGTACGGTTGCAAAGATATACGGGTTTTGTGCATTCGGTTGCAAGCTTGATATCCTCGATCATCTGACCCATATTGAGCTCAACGCTGATGAAGCTCTGAACTCTG
>JAZSLX010000052.1:0-2766 GCA_045535605.1 Ruminococcus sp. | reverse complement strand
TATAATATCGACGCTGAGATGCCTGTAAGACAGTCCCACGAGAATCCTGCTATCAAGGCTCTCTACGATGAGTTCCTTGAAAAGCCGGGCAGCCATAAGGCTCACGAGCTTCTCCACACAACATATGTTAAGAGAAGCATTAACTAATTCATGTAAGTAAGATATAATGAAACGCCCGAGAAATCGGGCGTTTTAGTTTGTAGAGAAACCTGAATTTCGTTCCGAAATTGCGGGCGGATAATATCCGCCCCTACACAGAATAATGATATATAGCCGATTCGTAGGGGCGAGCATTGCTCGCCTTTAATAAAATATGCCTTTTTCTACAGTCTGAAACGCCCGAGAAATCGGGCGTTTTTTATGCAAAAATTCATATGAGGTAATATTCGCCGCTGCAATTATAACAGTCTGCATTGTTCTGATTCCAATGTCCGAAATAACAGCTGTCTACCCTTGTTGTCAGCTAAACCACAATAAAACAGAACATCCCCCCGATTACTCGGGAGGATGCTCTGCATTTTGGGATAATTAATTAGGAATTAACTTGATTAGGTTGGTAATCAGTTGCACTTTGTATAAATCTGACCACCGTTGAGTGTCTTGCCCTTAGCGGCAAACATCTCTGAAATGCTTACGATCTGCCAGCCCTGTGCCTTGCAGTAAGGAGCAAGCTCCTCGATAGCAGCTGCTGTAGTAGCATATGTTTCATGGCAAAGTACAATTGCGCCGTTACCGGAACCGTCGGACATTGCCTGCTTAACTTTGTTTACAATCTGATCCTTAGAAACATTGTTATAGTCCTGAGTATCGATTGAGCAAGTAATCATAGGAACATCACTAAGTGTTGATGTTACTGTACCGTTGCTGTCAAGGTAAGGAAGACGGAGAAGCTTTGAAGGCTCTGCACCGATAATACTCTTGAGCTTAGCAGCACACTGATCGTATTCGCTACGGATTTCAGAAGGAGATTTCTGTGAAAGGTAAGGATGTGTTGTTGTATGGTTAGCAATTTCCATACCCTTCTGATATGCATATTTAACCTGATCAGGATCGTCAATCCAGTTACCAACATAGAAGAATGTAGCTGTGAAGCCCTCCTTAGCAAGAGCGTCAATGATTCTCTTACCGTTAGGATCTGTACCGTCATCGAAGCTGATAGCGATCATAGGCTTTGTAGGATCAACTGTAGATGTACCGGGTACAGAGGGTGTTGTAGCAGGAGGAGCTGATGTTCCTGACTGTACTGTACCCTTACCTGTTGTAACAGATGACTTTGTACCTTCTGTAGCGCCTACAAATTCGTCAATGTAGAAATCTGTAAGGCTGTCAGGAGCTTCAACGTAAAGAATCATACCTGTAGCTCCTGCAGGGATTGTGAATGATGTGTTTTCAAGCTTAGTCCACTCATTTGTTTTAACAGTTGCAGAAGCAACCTCATCGTAATTCTCCTCACCGTTAAGTGTATACTGGAGAGTAAGCTTCATTGATGTGGACTCACCGCTTCTCTGCATTACTGCACCTGAGAAGCTGTATGTGCTGCCTGCCTTGAAATCTGAGCCAAGCTCGATAGCTGCGCCGTGCCAGTAATCTGTACGGCCGCTAACATAAAGTGATTTGCCTGAGTAATTGTTATCAGAATTAAGTGCTACAGAAGCATCGCCTCTGCCTGCCCAATCGCCGGCAGATGAATCGAAGCTGCTGTTGAAATACTCTTTAGCGGCAGGTGTTGTAGAAGTTACGTTACTATCGTTTTTTTTTGTAGTTGAAGTTGAAGGAACTCCACCTACGGGAAGTGAATTGATAACTCCTGCTACATACTTCTGAACTGTGATAGCGTCAGAAGCTGTAAGACCTGATGAACCGTCAACGTCTGCGTTAGCAGCACCCTGCTTTGAAAGTGCGTACTTATCGGCGTTGCCGATTGCCTGGAAGATTGATGCTGCGTCAGCCAATGTTATAACGCCATCGCAGTTAGCATCACCGTATAATGTTGCTGATGTACCGGGATTAGCAGGCTGAGTTGTGTTTGTGGGAGGATTTGTTGCAGGAGGTGCTGTTGTTACAACAGGAGCTGAACTTGTATCAATGCTCATTACTGCATCATATGCCTTCTTAGGTGTATAGCCTGAACCGAAGAGAAGGGGTGTCTGTGAACCTCTCCAGCTGATGCTGTCGTGTGTTCCCCATACTGTGAATGAAGGAATCTGGTCAGCATGAGCAACTGCCATCTCAAATATTGCCTTAAAGAGATCTGCCTGTGCCTGTGAGTTCTGGCTTGACTCTGTGATATCAAGCTCTGTGATAGATACCTCAAGACCTGTGCTGAGGAACTTTTCAAGAGCTGTCTTGTAAGTTGAAGCGTTGGGATAGCCAACGTCAAGGTGAGACTGCATACCGATACCGTCGATAACGCCAAGATCCTTGAGCTTCATAGCGATATTGTAGATATCGTTTGTCTTAGGACCAATATACTCGTTATAGTCGTTGATGTAAAGCTTACAGCCTGCGGGAGCGTACTTTCTTGCATATGTGAATGCGTTGATGATGAACTCATCGTTGTTTGCTCCGTATACAGCTGCCCAGTGTGATCCGGGAGGACCTCCTGGCTCACGGAGTCCGCCGCCGTCGTTGAGGAAAAGCTCATTACATACATCGTATGCATAGAGGTCAAGGTTAGGATACTGTGTAGCGATAGCATCGAAAGTATTCTTAATCATACTCTCAAGACGCTGGTTCATAACTTCCTTGCTTACGTATGCACCGTTG
>JAZSLX010000118.1:0-3184 GCA_045535605.1 Ruminococcus sp. | reverse complement strand
ATAGTTGGTGTTGATGACGTAGGGGGTCCACCTGTTCCCATTCCGAACACAGAAGTTAAGCCCTATAGTGCCGACAATACTTGGCTGGTGACGGCCCGGGAAGATAGGAAGATGCCAACACTAAAGCTACCACCCAATAGGGTGGTCGTTTTTTTATCCGAGGGTTTCTGACTTTCAATGAATTGCCCCTTGGGCATGAATTGGTTTCACCATTAATTGCCCCTTTGGGCATGAATTGTGCCTTACGGCACATTGAGCAGTGCAATTCAAATCATGGAGCATAGCGAGAATTCATGAGGCAGGTGCCTCAATTCATGACACAAAGTGTCAAATCATAAAACAAAAGTCCGCAGGCGGTTAATGCTCTGCGGACTTTTTGATTTTTGTTGTTAATAAATTATTCTGCAGTGGTTTCTGATGTAGCCTCTGCCACAACCTCAACTGTCTCTGCTGTTTTCTCCTCAATTTCAGGGGCGCTGTTCTTCTTTGAGAAAAGGAAGGTGTCAAGCACTGCTGCAACGATAACAGCCATTTCGCCTAAAAGCATAAACCAGAAGCCGATTCTTGCCTCAGAATAGGGCATTACAAGATAGATAATACCCTGAACGAAGGTGATGTGGATACATACAATGGAGATAACTCCTGCCCACAGCTTCTGACGCATAAGACCAAGACCCAGAATTGCAAGTGTCATCACAAACACAAGCCAACCTACGTTTGTGCCCAGACCCTCACGTACAACACTGTAGCCCTTGAAGAGGTTATACTTTAAAGCATAGGGAACAAAAGCGCTCACAAGCATCATAAATCCGCCTGCAAGACAGATAATGCTCATAATGTCCTTACCGATAGCCTTGAACATTGTGCCGAAGGTCATATCCTTGAATCCCTTGAGTGCACTAAGAAGCTCAAGCCATTTTTCTTTGATGTTCATTAAATTCACTCCTATTAAGTTGATATCCTAATAATACGACATTTTTGCACCGAAAGTCAATATTTGTATGTTGTTTTTGGCAATATGTTCTCATAAATTAAGAAAACCCGAAGCTTTTTGAGTGAAACTTCTACTATGAAGTATGCGCAAACAGCCATCACCCTGCCATTAATTCGGAATTAAGCTACAGTATACAAATAATTGTGCCCTGAATACATAGTTTTGCTATGTGTCCACCTTGGTGCACTGTTCCTTTCAGGCAGAACAACCGACATTATTAATTGTATATAGCAATAATTTATCTTTGATTTTTTGCTTTGCTACCGGTTAGTTGATATTATCCACAAATTTAGAACTGCCTTTTTGTGAATTTATACAGAAAAAACGTTGATGTATTAAATTTTATTGCATTTTTGCTTTCTAAGTAGTAAAATATCGGTGTAATTATAACCATTATTATGAAATATTATTAAAAAGGAGTGTTACCGATGGGCTTTTTCAACAGAACAGTTGATGAAATGGTAAACGAAAAAGTTCCCCGCAAAAAGCGTAAGAGGATTATCTTGCTCGTTACTATTCTTACACTTCTTTCTATGGCAACTTCAACCTATGCATGGTTTAAGGTCAATACCTTCTCCGGCGTTGATAGTCTGGATATGCACATCAGCGTCAGTGCTCAGCTGAAAGTTGGAATGGAAGATTATGGTACAGACCTTGACAAGTATACTAAGGTTATCACCAACGAGATGATTAACTCTTACCTTGCAAGGGCTAACACCAGTATTGATGATATCGTACTTGACCCTGTTACCACTACAGCAGGCAGGGAGTTCGTTAATCAGCGCGGTGTAGTCAAGCCCCCCAATGACCGCTCTTACCTTGAGTTTGAGTGCTTCTTCATAGCCACTGAGGATATGTGGGTGCACCTGACAACAGAGAGCACAGAGGCAGGTAACGACGACGGCACCAAGGTTTTCACAAACTCCACAGGTGCCAGAGCAGATGTTGTCAATTGTACAAGAGTCGGCTTTGACGCAGAAAGCCGCGGCTCTGCCATCTACGAGCCAAACCGCGGTACTCCCGTAAACGGCCAGTCCACCTTTGACCTGCCTGCAGGTACTATGAGGTATTCTGACAGCACACGCCTCTTCCACCTGAATGCTATGGAGCCTGCAAAGGTTACTATCAGACTCTGGATTGACGGCGAAGACCCCCAGTGCGATGACGATGTTCAGGATGCACATCTGGGCGTACAGCTTGGCTTCATCGGTTGCGACGAAAACAACATCCCCATTTCCTAAGCTTCCAATCCTTATATATAGTGTTATATATAGTGCTGACTAAACTTACCGACGGAGTTGATACCAATGTTCCTTAATAAAAAACCTAAAACTGAACAGCCCATGACTCCGGAGGAGCTCAGTCGCTATAACGATAAACGAATCGCAGACGCTGAGATTGAACGATTCCACGTCAAGGCTGATTCCGCAGACATTGTCAAGTACAAAAAACGCAGGAAAACCCTCAGCATTACTCTGGGTGTTTGCGTTGCAGTGCTTCTTCTGCTGTTTATCATTTCAATGCTTCTCACTCAGTGGGGCGACCTGATAATCAGTGTTGACTCCCCTGCTGTAAAAAAGGGTATCGTAATCAGCGAGGACCCCGAGTTCAATACCTACGGCGCAAAGCTCTCCGCAACTCAGGTTACGGATGTTACCAATATTACATATGCATGGCTGCCCGTTGACCTTGACACAAGCGAGAACGGCTCCCATAACGGTGAAAACTACGTGGCATACACCTTCTACTGTAAGAATAACGGACAGCTACCCCTTAACTATGAGGCTTATCTGGAGGTTATCGGTGTTGCAAAGTCTGCCGACGAAGCAGTGCGTGTAATGGTCTACAAGAACGGCGAGCCTGCCATCTACGGCAAAGCAAGCTACGAGGACCGCAAAACCGCAGAAACCGATTGCACTATGTTTGAGACCGACACAAGGGTTATGTCCACCATAACCGAGAATTTCGAGGTTGACCAGATTGATAAGTACACAATCGTTATCTGGGCAGAGGGCAACGACCCCGAGTGTATCGACGATATCCGCGGCGGTCACGTCCGTATGAGAATGCTCTTTGATGTTCTCGACGACGAAAACGACCCCACTCACTTCGGCGAAGGCGTGTTCAATTAAGCCTCGTTTTTCACACAATCGCGAAGCGATTTCACCCGACAAAGTCGGATTTCACTGC
>JAZSLX010000067.1:0-16042 GCA_045535605.1 Ruminococcus sp. | reverse complement strand
TCGGCGGTGTTTTTTCATACTTAAATACAAAAAAGCAGAAGGCCTGAACCCTCTGCTTAAAGTTTGTTCTTAAGTCAAGATAATCAAACGATTGCGTTGTCGAGATACTCTTCAAGCTCTTCGTCATCTTTTTCCTTCTTCTTCTTAAGAAGTGTGATGGTTGCTACTGCTGCTGCAACTGCAACAACTGCTGAAATCAAAGCGATGACCCATCCCCAGGAATTTTCCTTTTTCATAATACGTACCTCCGATCTTATACTGTAAATATTCTATGCAAAAACACACAGATATTCGATACACTAAAATAATAACAGCCAAACAAAAAAATGTCAACCGAAATAAGATAAATATTATCAAAAAAGTTCTGCCAATTCCGCCATAAAAAACAAAATAAGCAGAGATAGCTCTGCTTTTAAGGTTTATTAAGAAAAATTATGCGGCTGCATTCAGGCGCTTAACAAGATTAGACTTGCTTCTTGCGGCAGTGTTCTTATGCAGAATACCCTTTGCGGTAGCCTGATCAATTTTCTTAACAGCAAGACGAACCGCCTCAGCTTTGTTGTCAGCGTTGGTGTCGATTGCGTAGTATGCCTTCTTGATTGCTGTTCTGGGAGCAGACCTTATGCTCTTGTTCTGAGCAGTCTTGGTTGCGATAACCTTAACGCGCTTCTTTGCTGATTTGATATTAGGCATTGTCCCACCTCCTTACAAAAGCTAACACGAAAACTCGTGAGATTTATCATCAGGACCTCACAAAAAGCCCTATTTTCACAATCGTGCTGATATATAATACCACTAACATCTGAAAAATGCAAGCATTTTCTTGCATTTACAGAGATTTTTTTGAAAATTTTTTGTATGTATGCAAACACCCACAATATATAGATGTCAGCTCCTATGCCATACACTATAAATGTTTTCCTGCGCTTATGCTCATACTATTATTAATACCCATTTCCGACTCTTTATGCCCCTTATACACAAATAATTCACAAATCCTTTTTACAAAATACACTTGACATTTCCATATATCGGGTGTAAATTATTAGTAGAGTTAGCACTCACACACCGAGAGTGCTAACACACAATAAGGAGGCGATGGAATGGGACTTGCTGAAAGAAAAAAGAAAATCCTACGTGCCATCGTTGAGGGATACATCTCCACAGGTGAGCCTGTAGGCTCCAAAACCCTGCTGCAGGAAACAGGCATTTCAGTTTCCCCTGCTACAGTGAGAAACGATATGGCCGAAATGACACAGGACGGATATCTGTATCAGCCTCACACCTCTGCAGGCAGAGCACCCACACAGCTGGGTATCAGATATTACATTGATAATCTGATGGAGCTTAAAGCTCCAAATGCCAGAGTCTGCGACTACATCGACCAGAAGCTTTCCGCTTGCGCAGATACACCTGAGAATCTGCTGCGATGTGCCGCAGAGCTTCTCTCAGACTATACAGGCTTTTCTGCAGTGACAACAACTCCCCCAAGCATTGACGCCCGAATTCACAGAATCCACATTCTTGGCACAGGACGGCACACAGCCATGGCGGTACTTGTTACCACCACGGGCATGGTGCGGAGCAAGCTGTTCCGTTGCAACTTTGTAGTAACCTCAGAAATCACCGAGGTACTGCAAAAAGTTCTGAACAAAGCTCTGTCGGGTGTGCCTCTGAGTGAAATAACAAAACCTTTTATGCAGACTGTAGCTTCTTCTCTGGGTGACCTTATGCTTCTTGCACCCCAAGCCCTTGTGGCACTGATGGATATTGCACAGCAGGCACAGGAAATCTCAATCTGCACAGCAGGACAAACAAAGCTTTTGTTTATGCCTGATGTGGATGTGCATACAGCGAGGGGACTTCTCAGCTTCCTGCAGAACACAGAGCAAGTACCAAGGCTTCTGTTCTCTCACAAAAACGGTCTGAGGATACTGATAGGCACAGAGTGTAAAAGCGCAGAGCTTCTCCGTAGCACAGTAATATCCGCAAGATATGAGATTGCAGGAGAGGTTGCAGGGTCGGTGGCGCTCTTCGGACCATTCAGAATGGACTATGCAGCCGCCGCAGGCGCTGTAGGCTACATAGCAAAGACAGTTGGCAATCTGTTAGATGAAATGATAGATATATAAAAAGGAGCTTATCATGAGCAAGAAAAAAGAAAACACAGAAAACTTTAACGCCGAAGAAACTCTGGAAGCAACCGAGGCGGAAGCAGCAGAAGCTGAAGTTCAGACTGAACTCTCTGAGACAGATAAGCTCAGAGAAGAGCTGAAAACTCAGAAAGAAAACTACCTGAGACTTGCCGCAGAGTACGACAACTACAGAAAGCGCACTCAGGCAGAAAAGCTTTCAATCTATGCCGACGCAACAGCAAAGGCTGTTGCGGAGCTCCTCCCCATGGCGGACTCCGTCTCAGCTGCTCTGGAGTCAACCCCTGAGGATGACGAACAGCGCAAGGGCATTGAGCTTATTGGCAATCAGCTTGCAAAGTGCCTTGAGAAGCTGGGAGTTACAGCTTTCGGCGAGGTAGGCGAGGCCTTTGACCCAATGTATCACAATGCAGTAGCAAGAACAGATAATCCCGATCTTTCCCAGAATGCCATTGCAATGGTGTTCCAGAAGGGCTTTAAAATCGGTGATAAGGTAATCCGTCCCGCTATGGTACAGGTTGCTAACTGTGGTTGATAGAAGCGCCGAGGCTCGTCGCCCTCGGTTTTTGAGGGCGACATCGGATTTGCCTGTTAATGCGGATTTGATACTTCAAAAATCTGCATAGGCAAATCAGAGGAGACCGACGAAAATCCGAGGAACAGAGAAGAGCAACGAGGCGTGACACCAATCAATTTTCAAATCAATCAGCTTTCAATCAATTAATATATAAAACAATTCATATTTGGAGGAATTTATTATGGCAAAGACAATTGGTATCGATCTTGGTACAACAAACTCATGCGTAGCAGTTATCGAAGGCGGCGAGCCTGTAGTTATTGCTAACGCAGAAGGCGCAAGAACTACTCCTTCCGTTGTTGCATTCTCTGCAAATGGCGAAAGACTTGTAGGTCAGTTTGCAAAGCGTCAGGCAATCACAAACCCTACAGGCACAATCTCTTCTATCAAGAGAGAGATGGGCACAGACTATAAGGTAACAATCAATGGCAAATCCTACACACCTCAGGAAATCTCCGCTATGATCCTTCAGAAGCTGAAGTCTGACGCAGAGGCTTACCTTGGCGACACAGTAACTCAGGCTGTTATCACTGTTCCCGCATACTTCACAGACGCACAGCGTCAGGCTACAAAGGACGCAGGCAGAATCGCAGGTCTTGAGGTTAAGAGAATCATCAACGAGCCTACTGCTGCTGCTCTTTCCTACGGCATTGACAAAGAGACAGACCAGAAGGTTATGGTATACGACCTTGGCGGCGGTACCTTCGACGTTTCCATCATCGAGATGGGCGACGGTGTTCAGGAGGTTCTTGCAACCGCAGGTAACAACCGTCTTGGCGGTGACGACTTCGACCAGAGAATCATCGATTGGCTGGTACAGGGCTTCAAGGCTGAAACAGGCATTGACCTGACAAAGGACAATATGGCAATGCAGAGACTCAAGGAATCTGCAGAGAAGGCTAAAATTGAGCTTTCAGGCGTTACCTCCACAGACATCAACCTGCCCTACATTACAGCAGATGCAACAGGTCCCAAGCACCTTAATATGACTCTTACACGTGCAAAGTTTAACGAGCTCACAGCAGACCTTGTTGAGAAAACTATTGCTCCCGTAAGACAGGCACTTAAGGACAGCGGTCTCCAGATAAACGAAATCGACAAGGTTCTCATGGTAGGCGGTTCTTCCCGTATCCCTGCTGTTCAGGAGGCTGTTAAGGCTCTTATCGGCAAGGAACCCTTCAAGGGCATCAACCCCGACGAGTGCGTTGCTATCGGCGCAGCACTTCAGGCAGGTGTTCTCGGCGGTGAGGTTGAGGGTCTTCTCCTTCTGGACGTTACTCCCCTTTCTCTCGGTGTTGAGACAATGGGCGGTGTAATGACAAAGATTATTGACAGAAACACAACCATCCCCACAAAGAAGAGCCAGATTTTCTCTACTGCTGCTGACAACCAGACTCAGGTTGAGATCAACGTTCTTCAGGGCGAGAGAGAGTTCGCAAGAGATAACAAACAGCTTGGTCTCTTTGCACTCACAGGCATCGCTCCTGCTCCCAGAGGAATTCCCCAGATTGAGGTTACCTTCGACATTGACGCTAACGGTATCGTCAACGTAAGCGCTAAGGACCTTGGCACAGGCAAGGAGCAGAACATCACAATTTCCTCCTCC
This sequence comes from Ruminococcus sp., assembly GCA_045535605.1. GTDB lineage: Bacteria > Bacillota > Clostridia > Oscillospirales > Acutalibacteraceae > Ruminococcoides. The sequence goes on along the minus strand of JAZSLX010000067.1, from coordinate 11,706 downwards.
ACAAACATGTCCAAGGAGGACATCGACAAGGCTGTTAAAGAAGCTGAGCAGTTTGCCGCTGAGGATAAGGCTCGCCGTGAGGCAGTTGATGCTAAGAACGAGGCAGAGAACATGGCTTATCAGGCAGAGAAGCTGGTATCTGAAAACGGCGACAAGCTTGACGAGGCTGATAAATCTGCTCTCACAACAAAGGCTCAGGCTGTAAAGGATGCAATCCAGAAGGACGACAAGGCACTTATCGACGCTGCAAAGGAAGACCTGCAGAAGACTCTGTATGAGATTTCTTCCAAGCTCTACCAGGCTGCACAGGCAGCAGGTGCAGCACCTCAGGGTGATCCCACAGGTACTGCTCAGGGTCCTGAGGGCAATGTATACGATGCAGACTTCACAGACGTTGACGACAACCAGTAATATAAACTGTTGACGAACTGCACATCTGCAGAGTATAATATATCAGTATAATCAAGCTTACGCGGTGCTGTTCCGGACTTTTCCGGAGCAGCACCTTGCAGTGTTTTTATGATAGGTGAAGGATGCAAGCATCCTTTTATTCCACCTCATCCGTTACGGCTGAAGCCGTAACACCTTCCCCTCAAGGAGAAGGCAACATTTTAATCATAAAAGAGGGTGAAATCTTGGCTGATAAAAGGGACTATTATGAGGTCATGGGTGTGTCCAAAGGTGCATCTGACGATGAAATCAAAAAAGCTTACAGACAGCTTGCAAAGAAATACCATCCCGACTTAAATCCCGGCAACGCAGAAGCCGAGGCAAAATTCAAAGAAGTAAACGAAGCATACGAGGTGCTCTCCGACAAGGACAAACGTGCCAGATATGACCAGTTCGGCCACGCAGGGGTAGACCCCAACTACGGTGCAGGAGGCTATGGCGGCAGCCCCTTCGGTCAGGAAGTAGACTTCGGCGATATATTCAACAGTGTTTTCGGCGGATTCGGCGGTTTTGGCGGCAGACGCTCCTCAAATCCCAACGCACCCAGACGCGGTGCCGATGTTGAAACTACTGTTACAATCTCCTTTGACGAGGCCGCTAAGGGCTGTCGCAAGGAGGTAGTATATAACTGTGTGTCCACCTGTGAGGAATGCTCAGGCACAGGCGCACAGAAGGGTACTTCTCCCAAAACCTGTCCCACCTGCTCTGGTCGCGGTCAGGTAACTGTCAACCAGCGTACACCTTTTGGTGTAGTACAGACCTCCAGAGTTTGTGACGCCTGCCGAGGCACAGGTAAGATTATAGATAACCCCTGTAAGTCCTGCGGCGGTAACGGCAGAAAGAAGAAGCAGAGAAAAATCGAAATCAACATCCCTGCAGGTGTAAACAACGATCAGGTACTCAACGTATCAGGTCAGGGCTCAAGCGGCACAAACGGCGGTCCTGCAGGCGATTTACACGTATATATCAGTGTCCGTCCCCATCCCATCTTTGAGCGCAGAGGCGACGATGTTTGGTGTGAGCTTCCTCTTACCTTTGCTCAGGCAGCTCTGGGTGCAGAGGTAGTTGTTCCCACCATTGACGGCAAGGTAAGCTACAGTGTTCACGACGGAACTCAGCCGGGAGATGTATTCAAGCTCAAGGGCAAGGGTATCCCCCATATAAACGGCAGAGGCAGAGGCGACCAGTACGTTAAGGTCACCATCGAAGTGCCCAGAAACTTAAGCTCCAAGCAGAAGGAAGTCCTCAAGCAATTTGAGTCTTCCACAACAGAGAAGAACTATGCAAAGCGCAAGAGCTTCGTGGACGTTATAAAGAGTCTTTTTGACTGATAAACAAACAGAGGTATATTTATGGAATGGACCGAAATCATAATCTCCTTAAACCGCAATGACCTTGAAACAGCAGAGGCTATTGCACATATGATAGTTCCCTACGGCTTTTATGTAGAGGACTACTCCACCATGATGGAAGAAGTGCTGGAGATTGCCCACATTGACCTTATTGACGAGGAGCTTCTTTCAAAAGACAAGGACAAAGCACTTATTCACGTTTACATCAGCCCTGAGGAAAACCCTGCAGAATCTATCGCATTCCTGCGTGAAAGATTCTCTGCTGAGGGTATTACCAATGATATCGAAACCACAGGCTGCGACGAAATGGACTGGAGAAACAACTGGAAGCAGTATTTCTTCCCCATTCCTGTAGGTGAAAAGCTCCTTATCCGTCCCACATGGCGCGATGAATACGACGCAGGAGACAGAAAGGTCATCAATATCGACCCGGGTATGGCATTCGGCACAGGCAACCACGAGACCACAAGGCTCTGCCTTAAGTGCCTTGAAAAGTATGTAAAAGAGGGCGACAAGGTCCTTGATGTAGGCTGCGGAAGCGGTATTCTCTCCATTGCCTCAATCCTTTTAGGTGCTGATAGTGCTTTCGGTGTGGATATTGACCCCACAGCAGTACGCACTGCAGATGAAAATGCGCAGATGAACACAGTTTCCGACAAGTGCACCTTTGTTGCAGGCAATCTGACCGACAAGGTTGAGGGCGTTTATAACATTGTAGTTGCAAATATTGTAGCAGATGCTATAATTATGCTGTCAGCAGATGTTAAGCAGTTTATGCGTGATGACTCCGTTTACATCATGAGCGGTATTATTGACAAACGTCACGATGATGTACTCAGAGCTATCGAGAAGGACTTTGAGGTTATCGAAACCTTTGAGGAAGCAGGCTGGGTATGCATTGCCGCAAAGGTGAAGAACGCATAAAAACAACACTCAACTATCACATTGACCTGTTATGCTGATAAAACTTTAAACTTTGGAGGTACACCCCTATGAACAAACCCAACAAAAGAGACGGTCTTAACCTTATTTTTTCCGCATTGCTGATTCTGGGATATGTTGTCTGCTCCTACTTTTTCCTGACAATGGCTTCTGCTGTAGGCGGAGCAGCTCCCTATCTGTATGCACTTATATTCACCATGTTTGGTCTTGTAATCTTCTATGCAACAAGAGTCGGCGAAGGCAAGCCTGTTAAGCGCTTCAGCCTTGCAACACTTCTTATTGTTGACATCCCCGCTCTGTATGCTATTCTGGCACAGCTTATTCCTGCTCTGCCCTTACATACTGCTATTGCAAATCTTGGCGGCACAATGCCCCTCCAGTTCAGCCCCCTCTTTATCCTTGCATGTGTAGTTCTGGGCTACGGTCTCCCCTACACCTTCTTCAGCGGTTTTGAAATGGTTGAGGACAAGGCAGAGGCAGAGGAAGCAGAGGAAGAAACTGAGATTATCGAGCTAAGCGGTGAGTTTGTTCTCTGCGAAGAAGGGGTTGAGGGTGCACTCCTTGTAGTTGATGACTACGACCTTGAGTTTGACGCTGAGAAGGAAATCAAGCTTTCTGATGTTACTCCCACAAACGACGAGATCAAAGCAGGCTCTTACGTTATTTTTGTAGCAACAGAGGTTGACGTTGAAGATGATGAGGAAGCAGAGGCTTCCGAGGATGTTGCAGAAGAAGCAACAGAAGGAACTGCAGACGCAGAGTAATTTTATACTTGATGATTTGCCCTTTTAGGGGTACAACATAAAAAGCACAGGGTGTATAGATACATACTATGCACCCTATTCATTTGGAAAAGAGGTATGTATTATGGGTTGCACACATAATTGTGAGACCTGCGGTGAGAACTGTGCATCCAAGGGTGAAAACACTATTCCCAAGGAAGCGCTGAATGCTCACAGCTCAGTTAAAAAGGTAATCGGCGTTGTATCAGGCAAAGGCGGTGTAGGCAAGAGTCTGGTTACATCAGCTATGGCAGTTATGATGAACAGACGAGGCTACAAGAGTGCTGTTCTGGACGCAGATATCACAGGTCCTTCTATCCCCAAGGCATTCGGTCTTACTGAGAAATGCATGGGCTCCGAGTTCGGCATTCTTCCTGTTACCACTAAGACAGGCATTGACGTAGTATCTATCAACCTGCTCCTTGAGAACGAGACCGACCCTGTTGTTTGGCGTGGCCCTGTTATTGCAGGCACAGTAAAGCAGTTCTGGACAGAGGTTGTATGGAACGATATCGACTATATGTTCATCGATATGCCTCCCGGAACAGGTGACGTTCCCCTGACAGTATTCCAGAGCCTGCCCATTGACGGTATCATTGTTGTAGCTTCTGTTCAGGAGCTGGTAGGAATGATTGTTGAGAAAGCCGCAAAGATGGCAAACCTGATGAACGTTCCCATTATCGGCCTTGTAGAGAATATGAGCTACTTCAAGTGTCCCGATTGCGGAAAAGAGCACAAGATTTTCGGCGACAGCCACATCGAGGACATTGCCAAGAAGTACGGCACAGAAGTTCTCGCAAAGCTCCCCATTGACCCTGACCTTGCAAAGTGCACCGACACAGGCACAATGGAGCTGTTCGTAGGCGATTACTTTGAGGCAGCTGCAGACGCAGTAGAAAAAATCTGATTAGCTTCACAAACAACAGAAACCTCCGATTAATTTCGGAGGTTTTTATTTTGCCAGATTTGCACATACTACCCTTGAATATTTTCATATGGTGGGATTGTATGGGCTTATCCCGAAAGGTTTTAATACTATGGAATGTGCGTGTATTTGTGCTTTTGGTGCTTTTGTTTCCTGTTTCAGATTTTATCCCCTTAAGCAACCTCCTGCGTCTGCTCATTTTTCTTTTATTATTTATATCCGCATTTATGTTCTTCTATATACGCTACAAAACCTGTGTCTTTGAAGCAACAGCAGAGAGCATAAAAATATCCACAGGTATAATTATCCGCAAAAGTATGCATATAAAGTACCGACATGTTGTTGCTGCGAATCAGATATGTACCCCTCTGTCACAGCATTTGGAACTTTCAAATCTTATAATTTACTGCGAGGGTGCAACCTTTCTGCTCCCACCCCTGACAGCTGCCTTATCAACTGAAATTGAAGAAAATATAAAGACAGAGGTTGCAAAGAATGAAACGTAAAACTTCACCTGTATATGTGGCGGTTTTTATGTACCGCTTTGCTTTTCTCCTCCTTGCTCTCCCCCTGCAGGCAGTGCTGTTTGAGGGGATATCTCCTACAACCGCTGTGTATATCTACCGACTTGAAATATTTATTTTGACACTCCTCTTTGTATGGGCTGTGGTGTGCTATCGCAGTATAAGGTACAGCACTTGTGACAATGCCTTAAGGACACAGAAAGGAGTTCTGTTCGCACAGAAAAACCAGGTATTTCTCAGAACCTTTGACAGCCTGCAGATAACCGCAAACCCTCTGTTCCGACTGTTTAAGGTTTTCAAGGTACAAACCACAACCTCAAAAAATAATACCACCCTGTATCTCAACCGAAAAGACACAAAAACTCTCTCCCGCTTTTTCTGTCCAGACACAAAAAAGAAATCAGAAAAGATAAGCTCCAATTTCTTTTCTGTGCTCATATTCTCCGCAGGCTTTTCAGGAGCGTTGACGGGACTTCTGTCTGCTATCCCCTTGCTTCGGAATATCTCGGGAATTCTGGGAGAAAGCAACACCCAGAATATCCTTACAAGTGCCGACTTATGGGTATATATAGGCAACACCGCTCTGCCTCCCTTTCTGCGTACACTGTCCACTCTATTTCTGTGGGCTTGGGGCATTGGCACCTTTGTGGAGCTTAACCGATATTTTAACCTGAGGTCTTATACTTACAAAGACAGAACCGTAACGCAACACGGACTTTTTACAAAGCACCTGTCAATTCTTCGAAAAAGTGCTGTGTCTTCTATTGTGCTAAAACAAAGTATACTTCTGTATTTTCTGGGACTTTACACAGCAGAAGCTCACCTGCCTGCAGATAAAAAGGAAGTTAAAATCCCACTGCTCCTTGCAAGCAGAAAGGATAAATGCTCCTCCCTGATTCACTCCCTTGATTTCCCTCGAAAAAGCAAAAACTCTCCCTGTACAAAACCGCCTGCAAGCTCTCTGTGGGGCTATGTCTGGAAACCCCTCTTATTTTTATCTCTTATATCCTTTTTGTGTATCGGAGTTGACAAGCTGACACCCTACCATGTGGAAATCCATTTGATACTTTTCATCACCCTCTGGGGCTGTGTGTGGTTTTTGTTTTCTGTAGCAACTCACAGGCGCTGTGCTCTGTTTTGGGACAGCGAAAAACTTATTATCCGCACTGCAAAGGGTCTCAGCTTTACAGAAGTTTATATACCCTCAGACAAAATACGTGCTGTAAAAACAACCCAGAATATTTTTCAGAAACGCAAAGGTGTCTGCAATCTTCGTGTATATATCCGTTCAAGACGCCGACAGAGCTTCCTCATAAAACACATAGACAAAAACAAAACCGCACAGCTTACTGCAATGTAAACTGTGCGGAATTTTATATTTATTTATGGACTTTAAGCTTCTTCTGTGTAAGAGATAACAACCTCGTCCTCTGTGTAATATCCATCCTTGAAAGCCTCGATACTGCGTTTTTCAAATACAGCCTGAGCTTCATTTTCAGGCAGATTGAAACCTACGAAGCCGTTATCATAAGAAGCGAGGTACTGATAGAACTCCTTAACCTGCTCACCTACTGTTTCGTAGTAGTCGCTGACATATTCCTCGTCGCCTTCCTCATACCATGTCTTGTAGTAATACTGGTACTCAGGGTCAATTTCATTGACAACCTTTGTATCATCAGCAAAGAGCTCATCAAGGTAAGGCACTGCGCTGTGGTCAAGCTCATAGAGAGCTTCCTCGCCCATCCAGCCGATTTTGCCCTCCTTGTACCACTGAACATTGTACTTCGCAATGAGCATATCAACATTTGCAAAGCTGAGCACAAGGAACAATACAAGAAGCACAGAAACCGTAGCAGTCCAAAACCTGAACTTGGGTGCTAAAATCTTTGTAAACAGAATTACCACAAGGCAAAGCATAACCAGTGTAAACCACAAGGTGTAAACTCTTTTGTGAGTGAGTCCGTATGCAGATGTATACATAATCATCTTTGCAACAGATATTGCCACCAGTGCCACAGAGCAAAGGCACAGCACACAAACCATAAGCTTAACGCCCACAGAGTAGTGGCCGTTGTCTTTCTTCTTGCAAAGGAGCATTGTAAGCACTACCATCAGAATGTTGATAGCAACTACAGCGCAAAGCTCAAAGAAGCCCTGACGTGCATACTGGGCGTATGTAAATTCCTCAGGCAGAATGTTCTGGAATGCACTTGTAAAGTACGCGAACTGAGAAACAAAGAAAGCAGCATACAGAAGAATTACGGGAACAAAAGCGGTCACAAAGATAATGTGATTGAGTCTGCCGTCTTTTCTGTGGCTCTTCTTTGCTTTTACGTCCGCCTTGTCACGGATAGCTGTAATCAGAACACTGAAAATTATCATTGCAACAGGAATTGCAAAAATAAATCTCAGCAGAAACTCACCGATTTCATCAGCAATATTCTCAATACCGATGAAGTTGCGGAAGGCTTCATCAGAAGACAGAAGCAGTGCCGCAATAACCGCAGTAAAGGGAATTGTAACCAAAAGTCCCAGCAGCACATAACGGAGCACCTTGTTCTTTGCATTCTTTGCAGGCTTGAAAACCGCAACAGGCAAAGAGATAAAGTTTTTAAAAGGGTTTACAAATGTTGAACGCAGTGCATCTCCTATAAACCTCTGTCTATAACCCCTAAGCTCAGCACAGGCTGAGTAAATCCAGTACATATAAAGCAGAACGGTAAACAAAGCACCGAAGCCTTTCACTGTCCCGTTATCACTGAAGATAAAGCTCGCAGGATAAACTGCAATAAGCACTGCTTGGCTTATACTTGTGCCGTTAAACTTTACACCCTGTTTTATAAGATACACAATACCGCAGACAAGTGCCACCTCAAAGAAGATAAGTGCACCAAAGCCCGGAGCAGTACCGCCAAAAAGAAAACGATTGAAAAGATAACCCAGCACCAGTGCTATGAGTGCAAAACCTTTCTCAAAGGCTGTAAAGTCAAATTTTCCTGATTTTTTCACGGGAGGGGTTACGGGAGCCACAGGTGTATGCTGTGCTCTGTAGGGGTCGCATGGCACCTCGTAAGGTGTGGTGTAAGGTGCCTGTACAGGCTGTGCACCAGGTGCCTCCTGTGTGAAAGGATTCAAACCTTCAGCTGTTGTTACTGTAGGCTCGTTTGTCATAAAAGATCACTCCTTATATTCAAGAATATCCGAAGGCTGACAGTCGAGAGCCTTGCAGAGCTTCTCGAGGGTTGAAAAGCGAATAGCCTTCGCCTTTCCTGTTTTAAGAATTGAAAGATTGGGCGGAGTGATGTCAATCATTTCAGCAAGCTCGTTAGAGGAAATCTTGCGTTTTGCCATCATTACGTCCAGATTTACAATTATTGGCATTTGCTTAGCTCCTCCTTATTAAATTGTGTAGTCGTTTTCTTCTTTGATATCGATAACACGCAGAAGAAGATGCTTCATTACCTTGCAGAAACCAAAGAGCATCAGACACACAAAGGCAACAAGGAAGAGTATAAACACAAAGCTGGGATGTGCTCTCATCAGCCAGATAGCCAGCACAATAAAACCAATCATATAGGCAATAAGCTCGCCCATAGCAATCAGTGCAATTGTGTCAAAGAGCTTAACTGTGCTGAGTGTAAATGCCTTGTCCGACTGAACATTACTGCAAATATTAAACACAAGGATAATAATGTAGTAAAAACCAATCAGTGTAGCCCATACGAAAATAAGCAAGGGATACTCAAGGTAATCAATCTCCGGAAAACGCCATGCAGCCCAGCTGGCCATCTCAGGCAGAAGCGTAACGGAGAGGACGAAGGTACTGCCGCCAATTATCAGCAGCAACCATTTGAACATCCGGATGTATTTGTCCATAATATTATTCACCTCGTACTGGATAATACCACTACACAAAACAAAAGTCAAGAAAAATTTTCCGAAAAACGATAATTTGTTTTTGATTTATGAAAATTCAATGATGTTTTTCATATATAACCCCTTGATTATGTGTTCAGATTATAAGGCACACAAAAAATCTTTTCTGTTTCTTGAGAGGTTTTGGGAAGATAAATTGTATATTAAACAGAGGAACTTATATTGATTATTGTAGCCAAAAGTATCATTCTGTTTTTGTAGACAATTACAATATCAATATAATCCCTGATATGCTAAAATTAAATTAAGAAAGGAGTTTTGCTCTATGAAAAAAATCCTGTCCGTAACTTTGATTTTTGCCCTGCTGTTGTCTCTTTGCGTTACCTTCGGTATGCAATTTGTCAGCGCAGAGGAAACCCCCATCTTCACTTTCGGTGATGTAAAATACTATCTTCTTGAGGACGGTACCGCCGCAGTGGTAGGTATAAGCAATAACACCCTCTCCCACATCACAATCCCCTCAACAGTAGATGAGTACACCGTATCTGAAATTTCCAATTATGCCTTCCGCGATAATCGCATTCTTGAAAGCGTTACAGTAGAAGAAGGCATTCACACAATCGGCTCCAGGGCATTCTCAGGCTGTACAAAACTTGCAACTATCAACCTCCCTGACTCTCTCAGAGAAATCAAATACAGAGCTTTTGAGAACTCCGCCTGTTATAATAACAGAGAAAACTGGGACGGATATGTGTTATATATTGATAACTTCCTGATTATATCAACAGATAAAACCCTTGCCCGTCCTCTCACCGAATACACAGTAAAAGACGGCACCATAAGTATTGCAAGGGGAGCTTTTGAGTATCACACAAAACTGGAGAAGGTATATCTCCCCGATTCTCTCAGAGGAATATCAGAAAGCGCTTTCAGCAGATGTGAAAACCTGAAGGAAGCTGACCTGCCAACAGAGCTTGATTATCTGGGCTGGGGTGCCTTTAACGGCTGTGTCCTTGAGGAGGTAACAATCCCCGAGAAAATCACAAAAATTGACAGCTACACCTTCAGAGGAAATGCGTTCAGCTCCATTAACCTGCATGAGGGTATCACCTATATCGGTTGGGAGGCTTTCTCAGGATGTGACAACCTCACCGAGGTTACAATTCCTGAGAGTGTGACCGAGCTGGAGGACTACTTGTTCTTACGATGTGATGCTCTGGAAACCATTAATCTTCACGAAAACCTGACAGCTATAGGCTACGCCGTAGTAAACGGCACTGCCTTCTACAACAACCCCGAAAACTGGGAGGGTGGTTGCCTTTATATCGGCGAATACCTTATGGCAGGCGAAAAAACACTCAAGGGTGCTGTAAATGTTAAGGAAGGCACCAGACTTATTGCAGAAAACGCCTTCTATGAGAACAAAGGAATCACCTCAGTACATTTGCCCGAAAGCCTTGAGTTTATTGATGCCCAGACCTTCGACGGCTGTGAAAATCTTACTTATGTAAACATCCCTGAAAGCGTCTCCAAAATTGGACTCCACGCCTTCTACGGATGCACCTCTCTTGAGAGCATTTTCATTCCCGAAAATGTAGCGTATATAGACAGGAACGCCTTTACAGACTGCACAAATCTGAAGACCATCACCATTGCCAACCCGTCTGTGGAGTTTGGTGAAATGGCTGTGGGCTTCTACCCTGTATATGACATGGCAGGAGACCTGATTGATTATTATGCAACCACCGATGAGATTACCATCCGTGGACTCAGTGGCAGTACAGCACAAGCTTACGCTAAGGAATACGGACTGAACTTTGAGGAAATTAAAATTCCTGAGATTATCGGAGACGTAGACGGCGACGATGTAATAACTATCAAAGACGCCACCGTTATTCAGAAGGCAATAGCAAACATCCTGCCCCTACTCCGCGAGCAAATGCCCTTTGCAGATGCAGACGGCGACGGCACAGTTACTATCAAGGATGCAACCGATATTCAGAAAACTGTTGCAAGCCTCAGCTAAAACTCCACACAAAAGCAAATGCACTCTGACAGAAAATCAGAGTGCATTTTTTGTTGCATTAATTATGAGATTACTTAAGCACGGCGGAAAGAACTTCAACTGTTTTCTTAGCCGCCATAACCTTGAACTCGTCAAAGCTCATGGATGTATTGTTTGTCAGGTCATCAGAAATTGAGCGGAGAATACAGAAAGGCTTCTTTGCTCTGTAGCACACCTGTGCTATAGCACCGCCTTCCATCTCACAGGCAAGGGCAGAGAAAGCTTCCCCTATAGCAAGGCGTCTTTCTGCACTGTGCACAAACTCATCACCTGTTGCAATAACACCGCGGAACACCTTTGTGTCAGGCAAGTTTACTGCAGCTTCAAAAAGCTTCAGTGAGAGCTCCTCGTCAGCAGGGAAGTTGATGACATTCTCACCGCTCAGGGTAATCATTCCTCTGGGCTCACCAAGACCTGTTGTGTCATAGTCATGTTGAACGGCAGAGGTTGCAATTACAACATCACCTACAGACACCTGTGTGCTCAGCGCACCTGCCACACCGCTGTTTATAACACAGTCCACCTCAAACATATCAAGCATCATTCTGGTGCAGATAGCGGCGTTTACCTTGCCTACTCCGCACTCTACGGCTACAACCTCACTCTCTCCTAATTTACCTTTATAGAAAGTAACTCCGTCACAGCTTACTTTCTGAACGTTTTTCATAAGGGAAATTATACCCTCTACCTCTAAATTCATTGCACAAATAATACCTGTCATAACTAATCTCCTTTTCTTATTAACCGTCTTGGGCTATTCCTTTCGGGACGTCGTGGCGCCGTCCCCTAC
>JAZSLX010000102.1:0-6169 GCA_045535605.1 Ruminococcus sp. | reverse complement strand
GCCTTGCCCTCAAAGTTAGTATCAATATAGCCTGTAGCACCATCAACATCTACACTTGCCATCTCAGCACAGATTGCAATACCTTTGAGGAGGTCTACTGCAGAAACCATACTGCCCTTGAGGCCGTAGAGCTTCATAAAGCTGTCAAGGAGAGGCTTTGTGCCCTCGCCCCATAGCCAGATAGAGTTAGCAGGGCGCTTGCCTCTTGCAATTCTTTGGAGGTTTACAGGGTGATCTTTCAGGAGATTATAGCTTCTCTCCATAAGAGGAAGGAGAACATCCTTTGCCACATCTGTAGGCAGGTAATCCTTGATAGGTCTGCCTGTGATATCGTGGGGAGGTGTAAGCTTGCCGGGGGTGCTGTTGCCCTTTGCCCATACAAGGCAATGACGGTAGGAAACACCTGCATAGAAAGCAAACTCCTCAGTACCCATATTCTCCTGAACATACTCAATGAGGACTCTTGCCTCTTCTGTGGAGATATCATCAGCACAGTAGTCAAGGATGGTTTTATCCGCATAATTCTCCTCATCAGAAAGAGTTACAAGATTACAGCGGAAGGTAACGTCTGTGTCCTTAAGGTCAATACCGATGGAAGCAGCCTCAAGGGGTGAACGTCCGCTATAATACTTCTTTGCATCATAACCAAGGACTGCAAGGTTTGCAACGTCAGAGCCGGGAGACATTCCGTCAGCTACGGTCTTGACCATACCTACCTCGGCTACCTTTGCAAGAGAATCCATACAGGGCTTGTTTGCAAGCTCCATAGGTGTTTTATTATTAAGCTCGGCATTGGGCTCATCAGCCATACCGTCACAAAGCATTACAAGATATTTCATATAAATTCTTCCTTATCTGTGTTAAGTTGATTCACGGACGGGCAATGCCCGTCCCCTACGCAATCCCCTCAGGGAGGCATTAGCCGTTGTTCTGGTTGAGCTCACCTGTGGAGAGAGCCTTCAGATATGCGTTGATAAAGCCGTCAAGCTCGCCGTCCATAACTGCGTTTACGTTGCCCATTTCAAAGCCTGTGCGGTGGTCCTTAACAAGTGTATAAGGCATAAATACGTAGCTTCGGATCTGGCTGCCCCAAGTGATTTCCTTCTGAACACCTTTGATATCGGAGATTTTCTCCAAGTGCTGCTGCTCTTTGATTTCAACCAGCTTGGAAATAAGCATCTTCATAGCCACGTCACGGTTCTGATACTGTGAACGCTCTACCTGAGATGCAACAACGATACCTGTGGGAATATGGGTAAGACGTACAGCAGAGGAGGTTTTGTTAACCTTCTGACCACCTGCACCGGAGGCACGGTAAACGTCCATCTTGATTTCCTCGGGAGGAATTACAACAGATGTGTCCTCTTCAATCTCAGGCATAACCTCCAGAGATGAGAAGCTTGTGTGACGTCTGCCTGCACTGTCAAAGGGAGACACACGAACAAGACGGTGAACACCCGCCTCACTCTTGAGGTAGCCGTAGGCATTCTCACCCTCAATGAGGAGCACTGCACTCTTGAGTCCTGCTTCGTCGCCGTCAAGGTAGTCAACCTCCTTAACATTGAAGCCGTGAGCAGTTGCCCAACGGGTATACATACGATAAAGCATCTGTGCCCAGTCCTGAGCCTCAGTACCGCCTGAGCCTGCATGGAAGGTTAAAATTGCATTATTCTTATCATATTCACCTGTGAGAAGTGTCTCAAGTCTTGCGGTTGCAAGGAGCGTCTCCACTGCCTCAACCTCAGAGAGTGCCTCATCATACAGAGACTCGTCCTCTGCCTCGTCAGCAAGCTCGATGAGAGTAAGAGCATCGTAGTACATAGTATCAAGCTTCTCGTATTTCTCAACCTTTGCCTTAAGGTCGCTGGTCTGCTTCAAGACCTTCTGAGAATTTTCAAGGTCATCCCAGAAGCCCGGCTCAGTTGCTCTGTTTTCAAGCTGCTGTATCTGAGACCTCATATGGTCAAGGCCCAGTGCATCGGCATAATCGTCAATATCTGCACGTGAGCCCTCAAGTCTCAGGCGTAATTCTTCAAACTGAAGCATAAATATACCTCTCTTTATATAAACTCATAATAAACTCATTAGATTATACCTCAAATGATAATAATTGTAAACCCATATATAAATATATAAATTACAAATTATTATGTTGATTTAGGGCAGAATATTTGGTATAATGGCTAAAGGTGATAATATGGATTATTATAATCATCACTGTCCTGTATGCGATAAACCCTTTGACAAGGATAGTGATATAGTAGTTTGTCCTGAGTGCGGAGCACCTCATCACAGAGAGTGCTATGAGCTTGAAATGAGATGTCATTTTCAGGAAAGGCACAGGGACGGATTTGACTACAAATCAGAATATGAAGCACAAAGTGCTCAGGATAAGTCAGATAAAGTAATCTGCCGTATCTGCGGTTCTGAAAACGAAAAAGGCAGTAGATTCTGTAACCAATGCGGAGCTGCAACTGAGGAATATATTTCTTATGACAGACACAAGGAAGAAGCAGATACTCAGGCAGGTGCTCCCTACAACCCACCACCTCAAAGTGAAAATCCTCAAGGTACAGAACAGCCGCCCTTTTCCACCTTTGCATTTGACCCTATGGGTGGGCTTAAAGCTGAGGATGAAATCGGTGATGGTGTAACTGTAGGAGAATGTGCAAAGTTTGTGAAGAACAACACTCCCTTTTATTCCAGACTCTTCTATCAGATTCACAAAACAGGCAGAGGAAGATTCTCTTTTGTGGGTTTTCTCTTCTCCGGCGGTTGGGTTCTTTACAGAAAAATGTACAAGCTGGGTGCTGTTATTACAGCACTGATGGCTATACTTATCATCGCTCAGCTTTATATAAGCACATTTTACAGCGACCTGCTCATTCAACTTGAACAGGCAGCTTACAGCGGTACATTGTTTGCACAAACAGACAGCACAGTTACCATGCAAAGCTTCCTTGCGGGGCTTGATACTGAAGATATGATTGTACTGGCAATAAGTTATTTTGCAGGTGTGGGGCAGATTGTACTGCGTATTCTGTGCGGACTCTTCGGCAATAAGTGGTACAGAAACCACTGTATAAAAAAGATAACTGATATCAAACAGAAGGCAGATTCAAAGGAAACTGCCGACACTCAATTACAGACTAAGGGCGGAGTCAACAATGCTCTGGCTATGAGCCTTATTTTCTCCTATTTTCTGCTGTCTGTTCTACCCTATTTCTTCTGACGGAGGATAATAATGAAAATTATAAAAGCTGTTATCCCTGCGGCAGGACTTGGCACAAGAGTTCTTCCTGCAACCAAGGTTATGCCTAAGGAAATGCTTCCTATTGTTGACAAACCTGCTATCCAGTACATTGTCGAAGAAGCTGTAAACTCAGGTATCACAGATATTCTTATCATAACAAACCGAGGCAAGGGCTTCATCGAGGACCACTTTGACAAGGCTCCTGTGCTAGAGAGTATACTTGAAAGAGATAAAAAGTACGATTTACTTGAGAGCATTCGGCCTCTGGACAAGCTGGCAAACATCCACTATGTACGTCAGATTGAAACCAAGGGTCTGGGACACGCCATAAGCAAGGCAAGAATGTTTGCAGGTAATGACCCTGTGGCAGTGCTTTACGGAGATGACGTTGTTGTAGGTGGTAATGCTCCTGCTACAAAGGAGCTCATTGACGCTTACGGTACATACGGCAAGGGTGTTATCGGCATCAAGCCTGTTACAAGAAAAGAAATTGTCAACTACTCCTGCGTTAAGGTTGACCATGTAAGAGACAATATCTACAGATGTACTGATATGATTGAAAAACCTCAGAGAGATGAGGATGTATTTTCTCTTTACTCTATTCTGGGCAGATGTATTCTGCCTCCTGAAATCTTCGATATTCTCGATCGCACTCCCCCCGGAGCAAAGAACGAGATTCAGCTTACAGACGCAATGAGAGAGCTGGCAATCACAAGCGGTATGACCGCAGTTGAGTACAGCGGTACACGTTATGATATCGGAAACAAGTTCGGAATTATGAAAGCCACCATTGAAATCGGACTTACTCACCCTGAAATCGGTGATGAGTTCAGAGAATATTTGTGTGAGCTCATGAAGTCAGGACTTGTAGATTTAAAATAAGTAAGATATATTTGGACGATAAAAGAAACGTCCGTTTATTATGGAAGGAGAAAAAAGTTATGAAAGCAGTAGTTACCGTACTTGGTAAAGATAACGTTGGTATTTTAGCAAAGATTTCCTGTGCATGTGCAGAGAGAAACCTTAACATCCTTGAGGTTACACAGAGTGTTCTTCAGGACCTTTTTGCTATGATTATGCTGGTAGAGTTTGACAAAGACGAGGCCCCTTCTTTTGAACAGCTTAACAAGGACTTTGACGAGCTCGGCGAGAAAATCGGCACCAAAATCCATATTATGCACGAAGATATCTTCAACAGCATGCATAAGATCTGAGGTGTACGCAAATGCTTGAAACAAAAGATATTCTTGAAACCATAAATATGATAGACAACGAGCACCTTGATGTTCGTACTGTTACAATGGGTATCTCTCTCCTTGACTGTATAGACCCTGATATTGACAAGGCTTGCGAGAATGTATACAACAAAATCTGCAGATATGCCGCAGAGCTTGTACCCACTGTTGAGGCTATTTCCAGAGAGTACGGAATTCCCATTATCAATAAGAGAATTGCAGTTACACCTATCTCCATGATTGCAGCTGTATGTCAGGACAAGGATCCAATCAAGTTTGCTTATGCACTGGACAGAGCAGCAGAAACACTGGGTGTAAACTTTATCGGCGGATACTCAGCCCTTGTACACAAAGGTTTCTCCGCAGGAGACTATGCTCTTATTGAGAGTATTCCCCGTGCCCTTGCTGAGACAAGCCATGTTTGCTCCTCTGTAAACATCGGCTCAACTAAAGCCGGCATCAATATGGACGCAGTAAAGATGATGGGCAGAATTGTCAAGGAAGCTGCAGAGCTAACTAAAGACAACAACTGTGCGGGTGCTTCCAAGCTGGTTGTATTCTGCAATGCTCCTGAGGACAACCCCTTTATGGCAGGTGCATTCCACGGCGTTGGTGAAGCAGACTGCGTTATCAACGTTGGTGTTTCAGGCCCCGGTGTTGTACGTGCTGCACTTGCAAAAATTGACGATAAAGAGGACCTTTCTCATGTTGCAGATGTAGTTAAGAAAACCGCATTCAAGATTACAAGAATGGGTCAGCTTGTTGCTCAGGAAGCTTCAAAGCGTCTGTGCGTACCCTTTGGTATTGTTGACCTTTCCCTTGCTCCTACTCCTGCTGTAGGCGACTCTGTTGCTCACATCCTTGAGGAGATGGGACTTGAAATCTGTGGTTGCCACGGCACAACTGCCGCATTGGCTCTCCTTAATGATGCAGTTAAAAAGGGCGGCGTTATGGCTTCTTCCCACGTTGGCGGTCTGTCAGGTGCATTTATCCCTGTTTCTGAGGACGCAGGTATGATTGCCGCCGCAGAGCAGGGTGCAATTGATATCACCAAGCTTGAGGCAATGACAGCAGTTTGCTCTGTAGGTCTTGATATGATTGTTGTTCCCGGTGACACTCCCCCGGAGGTTATCTCTGCTATTATTGCAGACGAAGCCGCTATCGGTATGATTAACACAAAGACAACTGCTGTGCGTCTTATCCCTGCAGTAGGCAAAAAAGATGACGAGTGCCTTGACTTCGGAGGACTGTTCGGCTATGCTCCCATTATGAAGCTGAGAAAAGGCTCACCCAAGGTCTTCATTGAAAGAGGCGGACGAATCCCTGCTCCTATTCAGGCACTTAAGAACTAAAGGTGAAAATCCACAATTAATTTGTATCATAATAAGTGCATTTAGTGGAAATAAAGGTATTGACATTTTTTGTACATTATTATATAATAATGAAGCTGTCTTGAAAAAAGACAGCATATGCGCTAATAGCCCAGCTGGATAGAGCAACTGCCTTCTAAGCAGTAGGTCCGGGGTTCGAGTCCCTGTTAGCGCGCCAATATGGTGACTATAGCTTAGTTGGTTAAAGCGCCAGGTTGTGGCCCTGGAGACCGCCGGTTCGAATCCGGCTAGCCACCCCACTTGATCCATTAGCTCAGTTGGCAGAGCACTTGACTTTTAATCAAGGTGTC
>JAZSLX010000131.1:0-29484 GCA_045535605.1 Ruminococcus sp. | reverse complement strand
GGAGTTGTAGCCCCTAATTGTCTTCCTAAGACCGCTTGGCCCTCCGACTTGTGCTGTATGAAGTGTGATTTTGTCTCCATCCTCATTCTGTGTCCACAGGGTCTTGCCTTTTCTCTGCTTATTATTAACGATAACATCGTTTGCGGCGGCAAGGATAGTCTTTGTGCTTCTGTAATTCTGCTCAAGGCGAATCACACGGGCACCTGTGAAGGTACTTTCAAAAGAAAGAATATTCTCGATGGTAGCTCCTCTGAAGCGGTAAATACTCTGGTCATCATCACCAACAACGCAAAGGTTACGGCTTTTTGCCGCAAGCATACTTACAAAGCGGTACTGCACCTTATTTGTATCCTGATACTCGTCAACCATTATGTATCTGAACTGATTCTGATACATCTCAAGGACATCTGGGCAGGTTTCAAACAGACGTACAGTATTAAGCAGCATATCGTCAAAATCCATAGCATTGGAGGAAAGAAGCTGTTCCTGATACTTCTTATACGCACGGGCAATGGTAATCTTTCTGCTGTCAAAAGCAGCATTTGCCTCCTGCTCTAAATCTTCAGGAGTTTTCATCTCGTCCTTTGCACGGGAGATAGCACTGAGAACCTGACGGTGACCAAGGATTTTTTCATCCACATTCATAGACTTGAGAATGTCCTTCATAACCTTTCGTTGGTCGTCTGTATCGTAGATTGTAAAATGTGAATCGTAACCAATTCTATCGCCAAATCTGCGGAGAATTCGTGAGCAGACAGAGTGGAAGGTTGCCGCCCAGATATCCTGACCACCATCAGGAACAGTTATGCATATTCTATCTTTAAGCTCTCTTGCGGCTTTGTTGGTAAAGGTAATAGCCAATATCTGCCAAGGCTTGCAAAGTCCACACTGGAGTATATAAGCAATGCGGTTTAC
The DNA here is from genome assembly GCA_045535605.1 of Ruminococcus sp. GTDB lineage: Bacteria > Bacillota > Clostridia > Oscillospirales > Acutalibacteraceae > Ruminococcoides. Next base: position 28,569 of record JAZSLX010000131.1, on the reverse strand, counting down.
AAGCACAGTGGTCTTGCCTGAGCCTGCACCTGCAAGGATGAGCAAAGGGCCCTCTGTGCAGAACACAGCCTGCTGCTGCATATCGTTCATTCTTGAGTAATTTTGTTTTATGCTTTCAATATCCATAATTCATTTCCTTTAAATAAAATCTGTAGTCCATTTTACCACAAAACAAAGAAAGCCGCAACCATATCCGACAAATTTTACGGACAGGTTACGGCTTAATTATTATTCGAAATGTGAATTATACCATTCGGTTATTTCATCGAAATCAGAGCTCATAATAAGGGTTACATAATTACCATTTTGAGCAACAGAGCATTCATTGACAACAGCAAGAAGCTCCGCAGAGTAGCTTGCACACAAATCCCTCTGTGAGTTATAGCGGATTTGCAGTGCATCATGTACACGCTGTGTAGCCTCACTGTCTATTGCTTCAACAAGAATAATCTCTGTAATATCAGTAGCGGAATTAACTGTAGTTTCTGCGGCAAACTGCTTTACATCCGCAGGAGCAATGTTATAGTAAAGCTCCAAATCATCTACAGTTTCAATCCGCATCATTTCATCCTCAGAAATTGAAAACTCAGTGTTGATTGAGTAAAGAACGTCAGAAAGGACAACATCCTTCCGGGGATTTTCCCCACAACCTGTAAATGCAAAAAGCATTAATGTACAAAGTAAAAATGATATAAATTTAAATTTTCTCATATTTCCACCCCTAAATCACTTATCTGAATTAATTATAATGACAGAAGAGCATATTGTCAAATGCAAACGAATAATGTAGAAAAGACGACAAAGCAAATAAGCCATGTCGTCTTGCTGGTCGAGGTGACGGGATTCGAACCCACGACTTCTTCGTCCCGAACGAAGCGCGCTACCAAACTGCGCTACACCTCGATATTTAGTTGTGAAATATATAAAAAGTTGTTCATTGACGAAGAATCCACTTCGTCCCGAAGGTCGCACGCTATCAAACTACGCTACACCTCGATATTAAGTTGTTAAGTATATATAATTGCTTATTGACGAAGAATCAACTTCGCCCCGAAGGTCGCGCACTATCAAACTACGCTACATCTCGATATTAAGTTTATATACAAAAAAACTTACGATTGATATAAATTCAGCCCCGAATTGCTTCGGGGCTGATTGGCTGCGGAACTAGGATTCGAACCCAGACATACAGAGTCAGAGTCTGCTGTGCTACCCTTACACAATTCCGCATCGGAACAACAGATATTATTATATCCGTTTTCCGAAAAAAGTCAATACTTTTTTGAAAATTTTCTTAATAAAATTTCATAGTATTATTATGCTTTTAAAGCTCTGATATCCTTGCCGATAAAGTCGAGCTTATCACATTCTCCCATTATTCTGGACACAAAACGTTGAGAATATACATCCTGTAATTCTCTCACTGTAAGATTTGTGTTTATAATCATAGGTTTGCGTCTGAGAAGTCTGTTATTGAATATGTTATATATCGTGCTCTTTGAAAACGGAGTAAGAAACTCTGTGCCTAAATCATCGATAATAAGCAGGTCGCAATCGTTTAGGGTCTGCAACAGGTGCTCCTCTTCTGTGCTGTTATAAGAGAAGTGTGAATTCTCAAGCTTGGAAAGCAATGAGGGTGCACTTACATAAACAGCATAGTAGCCCTTACCGAGAACTTCGTTGGCAATAGCAAGTGAAAGGTGGGTTTTTCCCAGTCCTGTTGCACCGCGCATAAGAATAGACTTGCCTTCACCTGTGAAATTTCTGGCGTAATTTTTGCAGAAGTTCAGAATTTTACTCATTCTTGAGTAAGGTGATACTCCTTCAGCGTTGCTGTCATAGGGATAATAATCAAGGCTGAAGGTATCGAATGTACTGAGTGACAGCGGAGAAAGCTTGTTAATCTCGTTGCAGGAGCACTCAATAAGAAGTTTGAGAAAACAATCGCAATAGACGGTTTTACCATCTTTCTCTATATATGCTGTGTCATGGCAATGAGGACAGGTAAACTCAGGCTCCATATAATTTACAGGATAACCTGCTGAGGACAGAAGCTCCACCTGTCTTTTCTGCAAATCACTGCTAATCACAGCCAATCTCTCAAGCTCCTCTTTGGCGTTTGCACCCTTAAGTACAGCACGTGCTGCACCTAAAGAACAGGAAGCAAGTTTACGGCTGATTTCCTCTATCTCAGGAATCTCTCTGTATACTTCCTCTGTGTGGCGTTGTGCAGTACTATTTGCATTACTGCGTCTTTCATCAATGATACGGTATGCCATATCAAATATTTCTCTGCTGTATGTCATAGGTAATCACCTTAATCATCAAAAATACTTTTCTTTTCGTATGCATCGATATCATATGAAGCAGTTTCAGAGCCGGAGGTACTTTCCTGCTTCTTTTTGCTTGCAGATTTAGCTTTGTCTGCGTTCATAACTTCATCCGCGTTTCTGAAACCCTGCTCATACCAACGGCGAAGAATTCCGTTTACATAAGAAAGGCTTAGCTCTCCTTTAGAATCCACGCATCGTTCATAGGCAAGTCGCAGCATATCCTCGGTAAACTTCCAGATATTAACCCACTGGTTTGAAAACTCCAATTGTTTTTTAGTAGGAGTACCGCTAAGCCTCATACCAAATACTGCTGATACAGTATTCCAAGCTACAGAGGACTCACTGTAACGTTTGATTTTTTCCTCTGCAAGGCTTATGGTGGTAACTCCATCGCTTGCCCACTGTATACCTGTTTTTTCGATGTAGCGCATATTGCCCTTATCAATTTGTACGCAGTGCTCCATAAGCATAAGGATAACCTCAACAGGCAATCCGTCTGTATCGTGAAGCATAACAAGGGTTGCTGTATCTGAGTTAGAAAGCACTTTACCAAGAATTCTCTGTGCCTCGTCCATAAGGAACACAAGATTCTTGTCTGCACGCAGACGCTTTGCAACATAGCCCGGCTCAGGCTTGGTTGCACGGGACACAGGTCTGGGTTTGTCTGATATAGGCCTGTTATCAGTTGTATCGGCTTTTTGCGGTACTTCTGAAGGCTGCGCAGATACCGTGTCGGTCTCAGCATCAAAAGACTCAGGCATTGTTACAGCCTCAGACGTATATACTAAAAGTCCCTTATCCGCCCAATATGTAATTGAATCCCTTACATCGTCGGGATGAATTGACAGAGCCTGTGCAACGGATTCGTCAGTCAATGTATTACCTGAATTTCTAAGAATATAAAGCAACACCTTGACCTGTGCCTCACTTGCAAGCTTCAAGCCCTTATCTACAACAGCAGTAGGCACAGCAAACACTGCACCCCATGCTCCGAAATTTATTTTAAATGACATAAAACACCATTTCCAAACTGACAAACACTAAAGAAAATCATTTTACACCCTTTTTTATGAGATAATCCTTGATTCGTTTATCATCATATAGATTAAGGTCATCACAACCAGCAAGGTACTCGTTGTGATGACGAAGCTCATGAGCGAGAATACGTCTGAGCATCTCATAATACCTGTCTCTGGGCAGATGCCCGTACACACGGGTAATACTGCCATAATAAAAGACTATGTATTTTCCTATGCTGCTACGATGATACTCACCAAGAATATACAAATCATTGGCAACAGCTTTAGGGTGTAGCTTTGCTTGTTGGACAAGTCTGAGCCCACCGGACAATCCCCTGTAAAGCTCATAGGGCATTGCATCAGCAATCTCGTCAAACATCTGTCCGCATTCTTCGTAACTGTACATTTATTGTATTAGTCTAAGAAATCCTTGAGTTTCTTGCTTCTGGAGGGATGGCGGAGCTTTCTGAGAGCCTTTGCCTCAATCTGACGGATACGCTCACGGGTAACGTTAAACTCCTTGCCTACCTCTTCAAGAGTACGGCTTCTGCCGTCCTCAAGACCGAAACGCAGACGAAGCACCTTCTCTTCCCTGGGAGTGAGTGTATCAAGCACCTCCATAAGCTGTTCACGGAGAAGTGTGTGTGAAGCGGCATCAGCAGGTGCGGGTGCATCATCATCGGGGATAAAGTCACCAAGATGGCTGTCTTCTTCCTCACCGATAGGTGTCTCAAGAGAAACAGGCTCCTGAGCAACACGCATAATTTCACGGACTTTATCTACTGACATATCAAGCTCTGCGGCAATCTCATCAGCAGTGGGCTCATGGCCGTTCTGGTGGAGAAGCTGACTTGATACTTTCTTAACTTTATTGATGGTTTCAACCATATGAACAGGGATTCGGATTGTACGAGCCTGATCAGCGATAGCTCTTGTGATAGCCTGACGAATCCACCATGTAGCATATGTGGAAAACTTGAAACCCTTGGTATAATCGAACTTCTCAACAGCCTTGATAAGACCCAAGTTACCCTCCTGAATAAGGTCAAGGAACTGCATACCTCTGCCAAGATAACGCTTTGCGATACTTACAACAAGACGCAGGTTAGCCTCAGACAAACGCTGTTTGGCAGCAACGTCACCATCCTTGATGCGAATTGCAAGCTCAATTTCTTCCTCCGAAGTAAGCAAAGGAACACGACCGATTTCCTTTAGATAAACCTTAACGGGGTCATCGATTGCGATTGTCTCAACTCCATCTGTATCAAGGTGATCACCATCAACAGAAGTAGCAACCTCAAGATCGATATCGTCAAACTGAAGGTCATCATTATCCTCAACAATCTCGATACCCATGCTCTCAAGACTATCATAGAGTTTTTCCAACTGTTCGGGGTCAAAATCCATCTCACCGATTGCATCAAGGATATCTTTGTTAGTAAGTTGTCCTTTTGTTTTGCCAAGCTCAGCAAGCTCTTTTATTATTGATTTCTTATCCTGAATTGATCCTGCCATTTTAACATTTCCTTTCTGAAATAAAAATGTATATAAATTTATATTCTTACGGATTTTTACGTGATTTTTTGCGTCTGAGCATATCCATAATATCCTCAGGAGACATATCTGAAGCTTTCTCGGGAGTAAGCTTTTCCTTCTCACTGATTATAGTTTCGATATACTCATACATCGCTTCTTTAGTTGCAGCCTGAGAAATATAGGAACGGGTTATAGCGAAGAACCTTGAAGCCTCATCTGCAGTAAAATCACGGGTTATAGTATCACCGGGAGAAACTCCCTCATCTATTTTTTTAAGCACATAGGCATAAAGTTCTGCGTTGAATTTTGTTACAAATCCTTCAGGCGGAAGCTTCTGCCTTGCAACATCAGCCATATCGTTGTTAAACACCAGAAAAGCGATAAGCATTTCTTCCGCCTTAGCTGCGCGGGTGTTAGCAGATTTTTCAGTATTTATCTTATCTTTCTTTCCTGTAAGATCGTCAGAAAGCTGAGTAAACTGTCTGCGAGCCGCATCGCCTGATTTCTTTTTGTTGATTTTTCGCAAATCCTCAAGGATAGCGCTCTTTTCTATTCCAACCTCCGCTGCCAGCTTGGACACGTATATATCCTGCTCAACTGAGCTATCAAGAGAAGCGATAACCTTAAGAGCATCAGACATATATGCAGCTTTCGAATCAGGTCTTGATATATCATATCGACTTCTTAGTTTATAAAGTCTGTATTCTACATCATTACCGCTGTTCTCAAGAATATTCCTGAAAGCTGCCGGACCCTTGTCCCCTCGGTTACGGATGAATTCATCAGGGTCTTTACCGTCAGGAATATTGATAATGCGGATAGAAAGTCCTGCATTACGAAGAATCTCAATAGCCCTTGAGGTAGCCTTCTGTCCTGCTTCGTCAGCATCGTAGCATATGATTACTTCATCAGCATAGCGTTTTATAAGCAAAGCTTGCTCGAAAGTAAGCGCTGTACCGAGAGTTGCCACTGCATTGCGGAAGCCTGCCTGATACAAAGCAATTACATCCATATAGCCTTCGCAAAGAATTAGTGTCCTATCCCCCGTGTTCTTAGCATAATTAAGAGAAAACAGGTTTGCACTTTTCTTAAACGCAAGTGTGTCTGATGTGTTTAGGTACTTAGGTTTCTGATCTGTGAGTATTCTGCCGCCAAAGGCAATAACATTTCCACGAAGGTCGATAATAGGAAACATTACTCTGTCAGCAAAACGATCAACAATACGTCTGCCGTCTGAGCTTCTGAAAGCAAGGTTAGCTGAAACTATTTCGTTATCGGTGAAACCCAGTTTGCGAAGATGATCACAAAGAGCAAATCGACTTTTTGGTGAATATCCCAGACCGAAAGATTTAATAGTATTATCAGAAAGAGCACGGCTATGGAAGTAATCAAGTCCTTGTTTACCTGACGGATCATATAACTGCTTGTAATAAAAACGTGCTGCTTCTCTGTTAGCTTCAAGAATTCTGGTACGCATTTTTGCCATGCCATCATCATAGGAATTTTCAGGCATTTCAAGAGCTGCACGCTGAGCTAAGAATTTGACAGCCTCTATGTAATCGAGGTTTTCAATTTTCATGGTGAAGGTAATTATATCTCCACCTACTCCGCAACCGAAGCAATAAAAGGAGCCGTTTTCGGGATAAAGATTAAAAGAAGGAGTTTTTTCTGAATGAAACGGACAAAGTCCCACAAGATTTCTGCCGCGACGCTTCAGGTTTACATAACCTGCCACAACATCCGTAATACTTAAGCGGGATTTAAGTTCTTGTAAAAAGCTATCAGGCAATGCCACTGTGTACTCCTCCTTCCTCAAAAAATATCAAAATTCATTGTGTTTGATTATATATACGATAAAAAAATGAATTTTCCTTCTAAAAAAACAGAAAAATTCATTTTTATCATATTATTATATTGAAAAACATACCAACAACCATATTTTACTGCAAATGCCAATTTCAGATATTGACAGGGAAATACTCTTCCGTATCGGAATTAACCGTTACAGTTCCCGATGTAGTATCTGTGATAAGCTTCTGAAGTTTAGGAAGCTCAGAAACAGGTATGTGAAAAGACAATAAGACTTTATCAGAAAAGTCTGCATTATCAACTGTACCGCCGTTTTCAGGCACTAATGATGAAAGTTTTCCGTACTGATTGTATGTACATTCAAGAGAACACATAGCACAGCTTTTCATCATAACCTGACCTGCTGCTTCAACAGCAAGAGACGCAGAATGGGAATATGCACGTACCAATCCACCGCCGCCTAAGAGTATTCCGCCGAAATAACGGGTAACAACTATACACACGTCAGTAAGTCCGCTTTTGCGGATTACGTCAAGAACAGGCATACCTGCTGTGCCCTGAGGCTCGTTATCATCGCTGTAGCGACAGGTATTCTGCTCTCTGAGCACATAGGCGTATACATTATGGGTGGCGTCCCAGTGCTTGGCTCTGATTGAGTTAATAAAATCCAGAGCCTCTTTTTCTGTAGTTACAGGCTTGATGTATCCTATGAAGCGAGATCGTCTTTCAACAAATTCAGGAGCAGCCTCACGGCTGATGGTTTTATAATCTGCAGGCACAGTATCACCTCTGCATTAAAGATAAAAACAGACGGCACTTCAAATTAGAAGTACCGTCTCTTAAGTCGGATTGACTATTACTCGATGCCGTAACGTTTCTTGAATCTATCTACGCGTCCGCCGGTATCAACGAGCTTCTGCTTTCCTGTGAAGAAAGGATGGCACTTTGAACAAATTTCAACACGCTGGTTGGGCTTTGTAGAGCCAGTCTCGATAACATTGCCGCAAGCACAGGTAATAGTAGTCTGCTCATAGTTAGGATGGATATTCTCCTGCATTTCTTTTCACCTCTTTCGCTGATGCCGTAGTAACAGATGAATTATACTACATAACATTGCAAAATGCAAGTATTTTTTATAAATCTTCAAAAATATTTCTAATTTTTTTCAAAACAAAGGAAATCAGCCTTTATCTTGAAGATATATGGTATGAATAATCCTCTAATATCATATCGTAGCGACGCATATTGAGAGCGTGTTCCCTACCCACATAACGGTAAAGGTCAGGAGCATAGGTCATACCTGTGTTTGATTCTTCTCCCTGAGGATATCGAAGTACAAAACCATAATTGACACTGTACTTCTGAAGCCACTTACCTGCCTGTGTGTTTTCAAACTTTCCCTCTTCATCTGTTGTAAATCGGATGAGAAGTCCTGTCTGACTCTCACTACAGCCTGCTTCAGGACAAACTTTCATTGTTTCTGACTCCGCTTTAATCTCAGAATAATCATTGTTCTTCTTGACCTTAGCAAGAGTCTGTTCAAACAGCACTGCTTGGTCAGCATAAGATACATAACCGGTCTTAACAGAAATGATAATACCCTCTGCTGTGGCATCACTTATCATATCATCAAGGTCATCAACTGCAAGCTCAGAAACCTGCACGCCTCCAAAAGGTTTAAGATGAGGTACATAGGACTCCTCCATAGGATAATGCTCATTGACAACATGGAGAAGCACCTCGTCATTAACAATCTTAATCTGGTCCTGAGTTGAGGCCCCAGCCTTAACATCCTCAAAGCCAACTTCTGCCCAGTAAGATACAATGACACCGAGAACAATAACAGCAATTATAATGAGAGGCATAAAAAACAGAAAGAAGGTTTTTAATTTAGTGTGCTCATTAACCCGTCTGCCACGATAATTATATTTATTCTTAATATCGTATCTATTATATGGCATTAGTTCTCCTGTCAGTTGATTACCTTGGACTCAATTTCCTCAACAGCACGTGCAATATACTCCTCAAGGCTCATAGCACCAAGGTCACCTGCTTTGCGTGCACGGACAGAAACAGTGTTGTTTTCTATATCCTTATCACCAAGGATAATCATATAGGGAACTTTTTCGAGCTGTGCTTCACGAATCTTGTAACCTACCTTTTCAGAGCGGTCGTCTACCTCAACACGCATACCCTTAGCCTCAAGAGCCTTCTTAACATCGTATGCATAATCATGATGTCTGTCTGCAATAGGAAGAATCTTCACCTGTACAGGTGCAAGCCACATGGGGAAAGCACCCGCATATTTCTCGATAAGCAGAGCCATTGTACGCTCATAGCAACCGATAGAAGTACGATGGATGATGTAAGGATTTTTCTTTGTGCCGTCCTTATCAACGTAAACCATACCGAACTTCTCAGCAAGAAGCTGGTCAACCTGAATTGTAATAAGTGTATCCTCTTTGCCGTATACGTTCTTAATCTGGATATCAAGCTTAGGACCGTAGAATGCAGCCTCACCAACACCAATCTTGTAATCAATACCAAGATTGTCAAGGATTCTGCCCATTACACCCTGAGCTTCATCCCACTGCTCTACTGTGCCGATGTACTTTTCTTTATCCTCAGGGTCCCACTGTGAGAAACGGAAGGAAACATCCTCGTAAAGACCAAGAGTCTTGAGCATATATACTGCAAGCTCCAGACAACCCTTGAACTCATCCTCAAGCTGTTCAGGAGTACACATAAGATGACCCTCGGAAATTGTGAACTGTCGCACACGGATAAGTCCGTGCATTTCACCACTTGCCTCATTACGGAAAAGTGTAGATGTTTCGTTATATCTTAAAGGAAGGTCGCGGTAGCTTCTTCCGCGATTGAGATATGCCTGATACTGGAAAGGACAGGTCATAGGACGAAGAGCAAATACTTCCTTGTCTTTCTCCTCGTCGCCAAGAACAAACATACCGTCCTTGTAGTGGTCCCAATGTCCGCTAACTTTATAAAGATCAGATTTTGCCATGAAGGGAGTCTTTGTAAGGAGCCATCCTCTTCTCTGCTCCTCATCCTCTACAAAACGCTGAAGAAGCTGGATAACTCTTGCACCCTTAGGAAGAAGAATGGGCAGACCCTGACCGATAAGCTCGGAAGTTGTGAACAGCTCAAGCTCACGACCCAGTTTATTGTGGTCACGGAGCTTTGCCTGCTCCATCATCTCAAGGTACTCCTCAAGCTGAGAAGACTTGGGGAATGCAGTACCATACACACGACACATCTGAGCCTTTGTTGCGTCACCACGCCAGTAAGCACCTGTGCAGGCTGTAAGCTCAAATGCCTTTAAAACTGCAACACTCATAAGGTGAGGACCTGCACACAGATCTGTAAAATCGCCCTGCTTATAAAAGCTGATTTTTTCGCCTTTATCTGCATGCTCACGAACAAGCTCTACCTTATACTCCTCACCCATATCCGAGAGAAGCTGTTCTGCCTCTGCAGGGTCAAGCTCGAATCTCTCAAGCTCAAGACCTGACTTAACTATTGCCTTCATTTCCTTCTTGATAGCCTCGAGGTCATCCTGAGTGAAGGGTTTCTCAACGTCAAAGTCATAGTAGAAGCCGTTATCAACAGCAGGGCCGATACCAAGCTTTGCGTTGGGATAAAGGTGCTTTACTGCCTGTGCAAGCACATGAGAGCATGTATGCCAGAAAGCACGCTTGCCCTCCTCGTCATCAAAAGTGAGAAGTTCAAGCTTGCAGTCACCAGTGAGAGGTGTACGGAGATCACAGAGTACCCCGTCAATTTTACAGGCGCATACAGCCTTATACAGACCTGCACCCAATGATTTTGCTACATCTGCGGCGGTTATGTTCATTTCAAACTCCTTAACAACTCCGCCTTTGAGTTCTACATTAATCATATAAAACATCCTTTCTAAAAAAATAAGCCGTCCGATAATCTCCTGAGAGAATATCGGGACGGCGATTAAATACGACGTGGTTCCACCCAACTTCGGTACTAAGTACCCTCTTTGCATATAACGGTGCTACCGCTGTGCCATTTCCTGCACAGACTCAGGGGTGGTATTCCAAGAAAACTTACCGCAGATATTCCAGCCAAGTATCTGCTCTCTGTAGGAAGTTGTAAACGGTTTTTGTCCCCATCAACGTTCAAATATCCGATTAAAAAATATAATATCACTAAATTAAGTGAAAGTCAATCATTATAAAAAGATTTTGTTAAATAAAAAACAGGCAAATTAAACTATTAATTCACTCCGGCAATATACTTCTGAATTACTGTAGCATCGCGGATGTTTATTTCTCCGCTGAAATCAGCATCTCCTCGCAGGCATGCACTGAAGCTCATGGTGAGAATTTTTGCTGAAGCCTTCTGAATTGCTGTTGCGTCTCGGATATTAACAGTTCCGTCAAGGTCTGAATCACCGATAACATAAAAGTCAATTCCGTTGCTGGCACAATACTGCTCCACATAGGAGTTATCCTTACACCATACAGAAAAACCACCTGCACCTGTAAAAGCTGTGTCATGAACCTGAGTTACTGATGGAGGTACTGACATTTCCTTGAGCTTACTACAATTATAAAAAGCATATTCCCCTATACTGTCAACACCCTCAGAAAGAATCACATACTCAAGACCTGTACAATTAGCAAAAATCCCATTGCCGAGAGGTGCTTTTGACATCACCTGTGCACTTTGAAGAGCAGAGCAACCAAAGAATACACTATCACCCACAAGAGTAACTCCAGCAGGAATTAATGCTTTTTTAAGAGCAGTACAGCCGTAAAAAGCCTCTTTATCCAGAAGCACAAGACTTTGAGGCAGAACAGCACTCTCAAGTATAGTACAACCTGCAAAAGCACGCATACCAACTGCGGTGACTGTCTCAGGTATAGTTACGGTCTTAATTGTTTTATTGTTATAGAAGGCACCAGCACCAATCTGTTTAACAGAGTCAGGAACAGTTAATTTTGAAGCTGTGCTATTTACATCCACAAGGATACCGTTACCCAGTACAAGAAATTCATCTTTTGCAGAAGAAAGATAAGGAGTACCCTCAAAAGCAAAAGCACCGATATAAGATACATACTTGCTGACTATTACTTCTTTGAGTGCAGTACAATTATAAAAGGCACCCTCTCCAACGGAGGCAACCGTATCACCTATTCTGACAGAGGTTATACCTGTGTTTGAAGCAAAAGCATAGGGTGCTATTGATACAACACTTGTATCAACAATCACATCGTCACGCTCTGTTGAATACACCAGAACGCTTCCGAGAACAAGAGATTTGCCCTCATAATAATTCTGAAATAGTGTATTAAAGAATGCATATGCGCCACAGGAAGATATATTACCTGTACCGGTAACTGTTTTAAGAGATACACAATTTGCAAAGGCTTTGTTTCCGATTACAGAGGTATTATTCAAATCAACAGCAGTGATATCTGTATTGTTCTCAAAAGCAGAATCAGCAATATAATACACATCTGACGGAATAATAACCGATTGCGAAGTACCGTTATATGAATAAAGCACTCCATCCTTAACAACAAAATCCGATGCAGAAAAAGCTGTTAAAGGAAAAGAAAACAACATTACAGACAAAGCAATCAGTATTGATAAAAATGTCAAAAAGTTCTTCTTCATAAAATCACCTGAAATACAAATATAAAAAGGGCGGAATTAACCGCCCTTAAAATCAATCCTCAGAAGGAGAATCCCCGCCCTGAATGCTGATAATAAGCTGATCAATCTCATCAAGGCGATCAGCATATGTTTTTGTCCCTGCATTTTCAGAGGCTTGTGTATCCTCCTGATCCTCAAGAATAAAAGAAGAGATATCCTCTGTATCGTCTGCAGGATCCTCAAGCTCAACATCGGAGCCATCAATAGCAAGGATAAAATCATCATCCTCATACATAACAGCTTCTCTTGATGTAGGGCCCTTGGGTCTTAACTCTGTATCGGAGGGTTTAACCACGGGTGCTGATGTTACTGTTTCTTCACCTTCAATAATCATATCTTCCTCGCTTTCTGCTGTAGCAGGCTGTGCATCAGCTTCTTTTTCACTAACCGAATCTCTCTCCTGTGCAACTGCATAAAGCTCCTCAGCTATATCGCACTGTAAAGAACTCTGCACATCATCGTCAGGAAGATGAACGGGAATATCAACCTGAGTATAAGAAACCTCTGTTTCATCCACATCATCCTCTGCTACACGCACAACAGTAGGCTCTGATTCATCAAAAACAGCAATATCCTCAGGTACAGCAGTAACATTTGACTCGTAGGATGAAGTATCTTCATGAGCTTCAGCCACAGGCACTTCCTCTTCTTCACTGTCAAAATCAGAAGCAGGCTCATCTTCAGGTTCATCAGAGTCAACTGCAACATCAAGTATCATCTGCTCCTCAACAGACTTTGATTTAAAGGAAAGCTCTGCAGTGAAAGCGAGTACGTAAAGGCCTACCATACAGTATGTAATAGCAGGGATAAAATCAATAAACTTACTGCTGTCAGAAGCAAGAACATTGAAAACAAGGGAAATTCCGTACACAAGAGAAATCACAACAGCCGGGAAACCGAAGGTGATTGCAGCTTTTACTGCATTCTTGCCGGGAATAACAGCGTGAACCATAATTGCGTTGATAAAAAACATTGCAAGAGCAACAAACATAATGAGGTCTAAAGTGTCTGCAGCAGCCACAGGCATTGCTGTATGCTTTAAGAACCTGTCGATCAGATGCACTCCGCACCATAAAGGAAGCGCAAGATAAAAGATCGAAACTTCTCTTGGAGTATTGGTACCTGTAAAGTGATTAACTCCTATGAAGAGCATAGCCACACCGCTGAGAATAGTGAAAACAGCAGTTATCGCAGGCATTAAAGCTATGCTGTTAGTCTGAATCATTGAGGTTATATCAAGAGCAGCGGTAGATGCAAGTCCGAATGCAGTGATGAAAGACACTGATCCTGTAAAATAATTCTTCTTAAGCAGATACACCGGTGAAGTTGTCCTGTCAAACAAAGATAAAACAAAGCAAGCCAGAAACAAGCCGAGCACGCTGAATGCGATTATTTCTGCAATACCATTCATATCTGTTGCGAAATAGTTTGTCACAGTGTCCGGAGACAGTCCGGATATTATGATAAGAGCCACAGACATAAGACAAACAGGCACAAACAGAATCCATTTAACCAGTGATTTTATTGATTTCATTCCATACTCCTTCCCCACGGTTAAAAACACAACCGTATAAGCGAACGTTAAATAATAACAACACAGAATAAATAGTTAATATTATCAATATATATTACCAGTATGGCATATAAATACAGATATATTGTATTCCAAACCATAGACATTGTCAAGGCGTTTTGACAGTAAATCAGTTGTCAGAATTTGTTTTTGCGGAGAAGATTTATGAAGAAAACGATTTTATGGAGCATTATATTTTTATTTATTGTAGCTTTAATCCCTATGGTATCAGGCATCAAAGGCATAGAACTCACCAATTTACCTGCTGAAAAAGCGAAAAAAACAACAAGCGAAGAAAAAACAACTGCAACATCTGATGAAAACAGTAAAACAGACGAGCTTACAGATTTAGAAATGGAAATAATTGTTTGCAAGGTGATGGAGCATATCACTGAGGACGCACATTTAGAGACAAAGAAAGCGATACTTGCAGTATGTAAGAACAATTATTTATATTTAAAAGAGCAAGGCGAATCAGATTTCGAATCGGAAATCAGCAAGTACAGCGACTCTTTTTTAGAGGAGCTATATAGTTTATATAATGAAAATGAATTCTTGATATCATACAATAATGAGCTTGTACCTATTCCCCTTATTACACAAAACGGCGGATTTACTGCTACAAGCGATGAATTCCCCTACATAGAGCCTACAGCATCACCCTGGGACGCATTCAGCGAAGGATTTATACGAGGAGCTGAATATTCTTGCGGAGTAAGTATTTACGGCATAGGATATCTGTGTGAAAACGGAATGAGCTGGAAAGAAGCACTGGGATGGTACCTACCGAATTTTACAATAGGATAAAAACAAAACGCACCTGATTTTACTCAGATGCGTGTAAATGTTGTATAAATCAGAGTCTTCTGTACTTTTTGACTCTGCGCTGTTTTTTGCTGTTTCTCACATTGGAAACCAAAGAAATATAAACAATAACAAGAATTATTGCTATTACAAATGCAATCCAGAAGGGCCATGAGGTGAGAATCACTTTGAAAATATGCATTGTGTAAGCAAAGGCACTACGATCTATATCCTCGCTTGCAACAAGCTCAACTGTCTGAACAGCCTCATCTTTATAATATACAGTTGCTTTTCCGATAACGTCGCCCTTTTCAACAGGAGCATCTACTGATTCAGGCACCTCTGGAACTACTCTTACATCCTCCGCTTTATGTTCTTTTGGAAGAATTGTATTTACTGTCTGTGCAGGATAAAGAAGAATAGCCTCGTTGGAAGCAGTAAAATTCACATCAACCTCACACACAGGTGTATCGGTAGTAAGCATTCGAGCAAGTTCAAGGTCAAGAAGCGCCCAGCGAAGAATTTGCTTTGCATCAGTCATTGCACCATTGTGGTCAGAGTTCTCATAAGGAGCACCCATACAAATACACATGTAGGCATAGCCGTCAGCAATAGCTGTTGTAATCAGACATCTGCCTGCCTCCTCAGTTGCACCTGTTTTGACACCCTTTGCGTATGTATAATAATACTCTCCGCCTCGGTTTAAATCTATTACATAGTTAGTGGTAACAAGAGGATAATCATCACCCTCG
Source organism: Ruminococcus sp. (assembly GCA_045535605.1). Lineage (GTDB taxonomy): Bacteria > Bacillota > Clostridia > Oscillospirales > Acutalibacteraceae > Ruminococcoides. The sequence goes on along the minus strand of JAZSLX010000131.1, from coordinate 13,034 downwards.
CAATAGTATGTGGAAGTATCTGAAATTTCTGAGAACAAAGGCAGAGTCAAGGCATAGGAGGTAATCTTATATAAATCATAGACCGTGGAATAATGATTCTCATCGTGAAATCCATTGGGATTCATAAAATGAGTGTTCTCACAGCCCAACTCCTGAGCCTTCTTGTTCATCATATCAACGAACTTCTGGATATCTCCTCCGCCTACATAATCTGCAAGGACAAGGGCAGCATCGTTACCTGAAGCAACCATCAGACAATTAAGCAAGTCAATAACTGTCAGCTTCTCTCCTACTTTATGGTCAAGGCCTGACATGCTGCTGCCTGTACCAAGAAGAGGATTAAGAACTTCCTGTCTGATTTCAATTCGAGTGTTGTATACATCCTCGATATTTTCGTATGCGATGATATAGGTCATAATCATTGTCAGAGCCGCAGGATAACGGACCATATCAACATTTTTCTCAAGCACAGGAATTCCTGTATCCATATTTATAAGAAGTACAGTTTCGGACTCAATCTCCTTGCCGTAATCATATGTAATTGCTGAGACAGAAAGCACTGAACTTAGAAGAATAAACAGTGCACATACCCAACATATAATTTGTTTAAACTTTTTCATAACAATTCCTTTCATACATTCTCCCAATATAAATTTATGACAATTATAAAGCTCATACATGATATCCCCTTTGACAACAAGGTATGAACGTGGTAAGATAAATGTATTATACAATAGATAATAAACTATTTCAATGAGTTATGGGATTTTTTCTAAGGAGTTTTTACCGTGATTTATGTTACAGGAGATACACACGGCGATATAAAGAGATTCAAGAAAAGAGAGCTTAAAAAGCTCACAAACAAGGATTATTTAATTGTTTGCGGAGATTTTGGTTTTTTATGGAATGATAGTGCTGAAGAAGCAGAAAAACTTGATTTTCTGAAAAGTCAGAAATATTCAATTCTTTTTGTAGACGGCACACATGAAAATTTCGACTTGCTTGAAAGCTACCCCTCAGTTGATTTCTGTCAGGGAAAAGCACGTAAAATTGCAGATAACATCTATCACCTTCTGCGCGGTGAGATTTACAACATCGACGGCAAGTTCATTTTCACCTTTGGTGGCGGTGTCAGCTCAGACCTGAGTCAGCTTATGGATACAGGGTCTTGGTATGAAAGAGAGTTGCCAACTGAAGACGAAATGATCTATGCTGTCAATAAGCTTAAAAGCTTCAACTGTGAGGTTGACTACATCATCACCCACGAAGCCTCAGCAACCTACAAACATAAGATATGGCACAACTGCACTACAAATCCTGTAAATGATTTTCTGGAGCAGATGAACAGCGAAGTCAGATATGACAAGTGGTTCTTCGGCAATCTGCACGTAGACTTTGCAGTAAGCGAAAATGCCTTTGCAGTATTCGAAGAAATCATACCTATAGACGGTGTAAGGAAAAGTCGTCAATTCTAACAAACAACATAAAGAAATATTAAACGCCACCTGTTACAGTGGCGTTTATTTTTATATATTCAATTCATTGTTCCCTGTGAATCCTTAAATAGCCTGCGGATTGACGCACGCAGACCTTTATACATATCCCCTGACAAATCAGGGCTGTCCTCAAGAATATCTGTTGCTATATCCTGAGAGGTATAAAGTGTGCTCATGTCAGAAAAATCAGCAATGGTGAGCTTTGGCAATCCATGCTGACGTTCACCGAAAAAGTCACCGGGACCACGCAGACGTAAATCTTCATCAGCAATTTTAAAGCCATCCGAGGTTGAAGTCATTACAGAAAGACGTTTTACTGTATTCTCGGCAGTGCTGTCTGAAACAAGTATACAGTAAGACTTACTGTCTCCCCTGCCTACTCTGCCTCTGAGCTGATGAAGCTGAGAAAGACCGAATCTCTCTGCATTTTCTATCATCATAATTGTGGCGCTGGGCACATCCACACCAACCTCAATAACAGTAGTTGCCACAAGAAGCTGAAGCTCACCGCTTGCAAATCTGCGCATAGTTTTTTCTTTTTCCTGATACTTCATCTTACCATGAATAATGCCAACAGCGTATTCTGAAAACTCCTCAAGCATAAGCTCTGCGCCGTACTCCTCTGCAGCAGTAAGGTCGGAATCATCCTCTTCAACCAAAGGACAGACAATATAAGCTCGGTTGCCTTTATCAAGCTCTTTCTTAATAAAGCCGAATGCACGTTTGCGTTTATCAGAACTTATGAGAAGAGTATCTATAGGCTGTCTGCCAGGAGGAATCTCATCAACCACAGAAATATCCAGATCACCGTATATAATAAGCGCAAGAGTGCGAGGTATGGGAGTTGCACTCATTACAAGAAGGTGTGGGTCCTCACCCTTTGTTAAAAGTTTTGAACGCTGAGAAACACCAAAACGGTGCTGTTCATCGGTAACTGCCAGACCAAGAGACTTAAAAACAGTCTTGTCGGTTATCAGGGCATGGGTACCCACAACAATATCAATTTCACCTTTTTCAAGAGCTTCGCGGATTTTCTTTTTATTCGAAGCGGTAACAGAGCCTGTGAGAAGTCCCACACGAATATCAGTATCAACAAACAACCTATGCAATGTTGCGTAGTGCTGTTCTGCTAAAATCTCAGTAGGTGCCATAAACGCAGCCTGCTTGCCATTTTTCACCATATTATAGCAAGCACAGGCAGCAATGGCAGTTTTTCCTGAGCCAACATCACCCTGTACAAGTCTGTTCATAGGAACTATACCATTCAGCATATCACGAGTGCAATCATCCATTGCTCTGCGCTGTGCTGATGTAGGCTTAAAGGGTAGTAAAGACAAAAACTCATCTGTATAGTCAACAGATATATTTGTACCTCTCGCCTCATTATGCTGTTGCTTAAGTGCACGTATACCAAGAGAAAGAACAAGGAGTTCTTCCACCATAAGTCGGTGCTGAGCTTTTTGAAGAGCTTGCGGGGTTTCGGGAGTATGTATATTGATTATAGCTTCACGCAAACCGCACAAACCGTATTTTTTCAAAATAAAATCAGGCAAAGGGTCAGATATCTTCTCAGGAAGCATTGAAAGCGCCTGCTTCACTGCATTCTGCACAGCTTTGTTTGTAAGTCCTGCTGTAAGACCATACACAGGATGAAAGGTATGGGCACTGTCTTTTGCAGGAATAAATTCAGGAGAAACCATTTGCACACCTGAAAAATCCTTAGTGACTTTGCCATAAAATAGATACTCGGTATCGTACTTCAGCATTTGGGTTATATACTTATTGTTGAAGAATACAATCCGCATTGCATCATAGCCGTCTGAGACCTCGGCACGAACCATATAACGATTGCCCGGAAGTCTGGATTCTCGCATTGTTGCAGACAGCTTACCCCTGACACAGCAAACCTCCCCGCCCTGCACATCAGCAATAGACAGAGGTTTGCTCCAATCCTCATAGCTTCTGGGGAAATAATAAAGCAAAGCTCCAACCGAATCAATTCCAAGCTTGTGGAAAAGTTGAGCTTTTTTATCCCCCACACCTTTGAGGGCTCTTATTGATATTTCAAATAAAGATGCCATATAATTAAACCTACTTACAACTTATTCATTTACCGATAAATTCAGAAAAAGGCGGACAACACTGTCCGCCTTTTTATTATACATTTATTACTGTGCAGATTCAATACCGAGAATGTAATAGTAGATGGGCTGACCACCATTAATAAGGTTAATATCTACATCATTTCCGTATTTAAGGATAAGCTCATCATAAACCTCAGAAGCATCCTGCTCAGAAATGCCTGCACCGTAGATAAGGGTTACAAACTCAGAATCCTTAGTGATCATGGACTTTGCAAGCTTAAGGAGTGCCTTCTTGGGAGACTTATCAGCAACAGTAAGTTTGCCGTTATCAAGACCGATAATCTCACCCTCTTTAATCTTCTTCATACCAAACTCAGAGTCACGAGCTGCAAAGGTAATCTGACCTGTAGAAACAGATGTGAATGCCTCCTGCATTGTGCCCTTGTTGATAATCGCATCACTATCGGGATCAAAAGCCAGCATAGCTGTGATACCCTGAGGAATTGTTTTTGTGGGGAGGATGATAACCTCTCTGTCCTCAACAATCTTAGCTGTCTGCTCAGCAGCCATAATGATGTTCTTATTATTAGGAAGAACGAAAACAGTCTTTGCAGGAGTTGCCATAACTGCTTCGTAAATATCGTCTGTGCTTGGGTTCATGCTCTGGCCGCCGGAAACAACCTGATTACAACCAAGGTCGGTAAAGAGAGTTGTGAGACCTTCACCGGAAGCTACAGCAACAAAGCCGATTTCCTCAACGGGCTCCTGAACCTCAAGCTTCTTCTTGCCCTGACGCTGGTCATTCTCAGCCTTAGCCTGCTCATGCTGCTGACGCATATTCTCTACCTTTACAGTGAGAAGCTGACCGTACTGGAGACCTCTCTGTAATGCCTTACCGGGGTCTTCTGTGTGGACGTGAACCTTGATAATTTCCTCGTCATCAACTACAACTACGCAGTCACCGATAGTCTCAAGGTATGCACGGAGCTTGAGAGGAGAGCTTGTGATAGAAGCATCTCTGCCAACGATGAACTCTGTGCAATATGTGAAGTTGATAACCTCATCAAACTCTGCAGCAGCACTGCGGAAGGTATCATCATCAGATACTTCTGCAGCACCCTGAGAAGCTGTATATTCAATCATTACACCGTCTTTGATGTAGGAAAGCATACCCTCGAAGATAACAAGGAGACCCTTACCGCCTGCATCAACAACGCCTGCCTTCTTAAGAACAGGAAGAAGCTCAGGTGTACGCTGGAGTGACTCATCAGCTGCCTCACAAACAACAGACCAGACCTCAGCAGGATCCTGTGTCTTCTTTACAATCTTAGCACCTACTTCAAATGCTTCTCTTGCAACTGTGAGGATTGTGCCCTCAGTAGGCTTCATAACTGCCTTGTAAGCAGCATCAACACCAAGTCCAAGTGCTTTTACAAGATCCTTACCTGTTGCAGTCTCTTTACCCTCGAGACCCTTTGCAAAGCCTCTGAAAAGAAGAGACAGGATAACGCCGGAGTTACCACGTGCACCGCGAAGCATTGCAGAAGCAATAACCTTAGCAACCTCACCTGCGTTGTCAGACTCACAAGCGGAAACAGCCTTTACAGCCTCGCTGATTGTCATAGACATATTTGTACCTGTATCACCATCGGGAACAGGGAAAATATTGAGATCGTTGATTCTTTCCTTCTGAGAACAAATGTTGTTTGCACCCGAAATAACGGCCTGCTTTAACATAGATCCTGTCAGCATTAGAACACATCCTTAATTTTCTATTTGTTGAATTTAGTATAAATTATCTTCAAATCATACCAGCATAATTATAATTGAACACATCTTCACTTTCAAGCGAAAAAAGCAAAAATTGGTTATTTGCATAAAATAATAGGTGTATAATCAATACATTTGGCATTTACAACAGAGAAAAATCACTCAATACACATGCTCTCGCAAGATATGGTTTTGCCTGTCTTTTCGTCAATTTCAAAGAGAACACAGTCCATTGTGCACTCCCCTTGTAACGGCTCAAACCTGACAGGAAGCTTTGTGCGGAAGCCCTCAATTGTAATCTCAGGTCGTATCCCCAGAACAGAATCCTTAGGCCCTGTCATACCAACATCGGTTATATAACCCGTTCCATTTGGAAGCACCTGACAATCGGCAGTACGGACATGGGTATGAGTACCGAACACTGCAGATACCTTGCCGTCAAGATAAAATCCCATAGAACGTTTTTCTGAGGTTGCATCACCGTGAAAATCCACGATGATGATTTTTGCATCAATATCTTTAAGAATTGTATCAATAGAACGGAAAGGACAATCCACAGGCGAGGAATTATACACATTACCCAAGAGGTTGACAACTGCAACAGAATATCTGCCGCAATCAAGTATACATACTCCCCTGCCCGGTGTAGTGCCTGAGGGATAATTTGCAGGTCGGATGATAAACTCGTTATCCTCAAGATATGAATATATCTCCTTACGGCGGAAGGAATGATTACCTAGAGTGATAACATCAATGCCGCTTTTGAAGAGATGGTCTGCAGATGTTGGCAGCACACCATTACCGTCAGCAGAGTTTTCTCCGTTGCAGATAACTATATCAATACCCAGACTGCGTTTTAAAACCGGCAGTTTATCCCTGAGGAATCTGCAACCTACTCCTGCTACCACATCTCCGATACATAAAACTTTCATTTATACCACCCTGCAAATACAATTATTTATATTAGTATACCACAAAGTCTGCTAATTTACAATAAAGTTTTCCTGAACTGCTATATCCTCTGTACATTCATACAGCATATGTACTGTGAATTCTGCAGGAGTTTCCTGAATGTTTTCTTGAGGAAGAATCGTTTCGCACTCAGAAAGAGTAAAAAGGCGGTACATAAGGTCATCAAGTCTGAGAATTTTTTCTGCATCCTTTCTGTTTGTTTCATAGTATACCGAATTATATGCTGTGCAGTGTTCGGTAATAATATCGAAGGGCATATCGGTACTATTCAGATAAAGACTGTTTCTTTCAATGCGTGAAGTTGATGCTCCTTTCACTGATTCAAAAGTCAGCGGAAACTCAAGCCAGAAAAATCTTAGTTTATGCCGTTTGACAAATGAGTCAGGAAGCTTAGCAGCTCCTTTTCTTTTTACACTGAAACTAACCGCTCTGTGAGTTTGTGCAATAACCTGTGCATCAGCATGGACAAAGCTCACCTCCCCTGAGGGATTCTCAAGCACTCCGCTTACAAGAAGGGAGCCTTTGATAACCGCTGAGCCCGGAGATATAACAGCTTTGCCGTATTTGGTGTTCATGCTTATTATTCTACCATCAATTTCCGCTTTTATATTACAGGGCACATCCGCCTCAAGAATGTGAGGTTTCAGCTCCTTTTCTTTTATTTCAACCTCAGCTTTTGTGCCGATTATGTTCACAGACATCCAGCCTATTTCATCTATATCTGTCATAACGCTTCTCTGCAAAGTTCCAAGGTCAATCGTTCTTTTGAACGCACCACAGTACAAACCCTTTTCACCCAGCGTTTCAATAAGACTGCTCTCGCTGATTGTGCTGATTCCGTTGATATCTATGCTCCAGACAAAGCTTTGCATAAGCACTGTTATCAGGATAAACAGTATTGCGCCAACCATAAGCCCTGCTCTTTTTTTATATCTTCTGATAAAAAACGGCAGGCCGTGTCGTTCTCTGACACGAAGCCTGACTGAGGATTTTTTTGCGATATGGCGGATATGACGGTAATCACACAACAGTAACGATGCAATAAATTTATCAGGATATGGCATTGTGGAAAACACAAATTTGCCTTGTCTTACTGAAAGATTAATAAACCTCTCAGGAAAACGTCCTATTATTTCAAACACAACATAGCCTCTGAGCCAACGTATAATCCTCAGTATCACAAAATCACCTTACATTATATATTCTATAGATGTTATAAAGCCTTCAATCACCAAAGACGTAGGAGATATACACCGCAGGTCAAGCCCTCGCCCGCAAAGCTTAAGTGAATATTTACCAAGGCTGACACGTATCTGAGCTTTGCTATACTCAAGGACACCCTTACACCCTTCTATTGTAGCAGAGGTATTACCTGATATCTCTATTCTGGGCTTTATGCCGAAAACATCCTTGAGGGTATAACTTATGGAATTGCTGAATTCATCTTTACCCATCTTATCTGTTTTACCTTTACTCAAATATCACACCTGCTTTTTATAAATGTATTAATTTTTATGCTGAAAGCTTCATATATATTATTCGGTGAAGCAAATGAGGATATATAAAACACTTAAAAAAAGAAAAATTGCTATGTTATGGATAGCTACAGGTCTTGTATTGGCTACACTTCTAATTTTTCCGGAACAATGCAGGGCCGGAGCTGCAAACGGAGTATTTCTTTGCATACAGGTGCTTATCCCCTCCTTGTTCCCTTTTATGGTATTATCCTCTTTTATAGTCTGTTCAGGCATAGCCTCAAAAGTTCCTAGGTGCATAGAAACACTAACAAGAATATTATTCGGTTTACCTAAGGATTGCTTTGCAGTGATAATACTATCTGTCCTTGGAGGATATCCTGTAGGTGCTAAAGGAATCAATACACTATACTGTGAAAACAAAATAAACAATAAACAGGCAGAGCATATGTCTATGTTCTGTGTAGCTTCAGGGCCCGGATTTATATTAACATATGTTGGCTGCTCTATGCTTGGAAACAGAAACATAGGATATATATTACTCACATCACAGGTTATAAGTTTTCTCATACTTGGAATTGTTGCAAGATTTGCGATAAAAGTAACTTCCGACTTAGCAGAAGAACGCAAAAACAGCAGTAAAACATCAACAAGCATTGCACTAATTTCTTCTGTAAGCGAAGCAATAAAATCCTGCGGATATATGTGTGCTCTTGTAGTTCTTTTCGGTGCATTATGTGAAATACTGCTTTGTATTACTGAAGACATTCCCGGCTTAAGTTGGACAGTTGCATTGATTGAAATAACCAACGGTATAAAAATCCTTTCTCATGGTTATTCTGTTCTACTGATATCCGCTATGTGCGGATTCGGAGGATTATGTGTGCATTTTCAGATTTACGCACTGCTTGGTGAAATAAAAATATCAAAAATAAAATTTACTTTTTTCAGAGTTTTGGGAGCTTTACTGAACACAATATTTACATATATTCTGCTGAGAATATTTCCCCAGACAGAAGGTGTGTTCTCAACAACAGGCAAGTCTGAACCTGCCTTTAACAAAGGCGTAACGGGCTGTATATTCCTTATAATCTGCTGCGTGGCGTTTCTGATATCTATAAAATCATCTAATATCAAACAACATAAATCGAGATAAACTTGGAGGTATTTATATGTGTGGTATAGCAGGATGGCTCAGTGAATCTGTAAATCTATACGAAAAAACCACTGTTCTTGAAAATATGTCTGAGACACTTAAAAGACGTGGACCTGATGAAAAAGGGTATTATGTAAAAAGCAATGTTGCAATGATACACAGACGTCTTGCAGTTGTGGATATAGAACACGGAAAACAGCCTATGACAGCAACATATGCAGGCGAAACCTATGTAATTGTATATAACGGCGAATTATACAACACAGACGAGATCAGGAATAACCTTATACTGCGAGGATACGACTTTGAAAGTCACTCGGATACAGAGGTAGTGCTGAAAGCCTATATTCATTGGAAGGAGCAGTGTGCTGAAAAACTTAACGGAATCTTTGCATTCGGTGTATACGAGGTGCAGAAAAAAAGACTCTTTCTCTGCCGAGACCGAATCGGCGTAAAACCTATGTTTTATACGCACAATAGCAAAGACCTTGTGTTTGGCTCTCAGATAAAAACAATTCTTGAAAGCGGTGTTGCAAGGCCTGTTGTAAACAGCGACGGATTATGTGAGATTTTCTTCCTAGGCCCTGCAAGAACGCCTTCAAAAGGAGTATTCAGGGATATCGAGGAGCTGAAACCCGGTGAGTTTGCTATATATGAAAACTGCAAACTCAGAAAACAAAGCTACTTTACCATTAAAGCCAGAGAACACACAGAAAACGAAGACGAAACCCTTGAGCATACAAGATACCTAATACAGGATTCTATAAGACGCCAGCTTGTATCTGATGTTCCCTTGTGTTGTTTCCTATCGGGAGGTCTTGACTCAAGCATAATTACCCAGACCGCCTCTGCGTACTACAAAGCTAACAACAAAGGTAAACTCCATACCTACAGTGTAGAATATGTTGACAACGCAAAATATTTTAAGAAGAGTTTGTTTCAGCCAAATTCAGATACCGAGTATATCCATCTTATGACAGACAGTGCTGACACTAAGCATCATCAGATAATACTTGACAATGTGCTGCTTGCAGAGGCTTTGCCAGAGGCTACTTTCGCCCGTGATCTGCCGGGCATGGCAGATGTGGATTCTTCGTTACTGCTTTTCTGTAAGGAGGTTAAAAAGGACTTTACTGTTGCTCTGTCAGGAGAATGTGCAGATGAGTTATTTGGCGGATATCCTTGGTATCACAACCACGATATATTGTTTGAAGAAAGCTTCCCATGGTCCAGAAGTCAGGATATACGCAGAAAAATCCTGAAGAAAGGACTTCTGCCTCAGGGTGAAGAGTACGTAAAGAGAAGATATCTTGAGACAGTAGCATTGGCACCGAAGCTACCTACTGACACAAAGCTCACCGCCCGTATGAGAGAAATGTTTATGCTGAACTTCTACTGGTTTATGCAGTGTCTTTTAGACAGAAAAGACAGATGCTCAATGGATTGCGGACTTGAGGTAAGAGTTCCCTTCTGTGATTACAGAATTGTTGAGTATGCCTACAATATGCCTTGGGAGCTGAAAGCACTATACGGCAGAGAGAAAGGTATTGTACGAAAAGCCTTTGAGGGTATTCTGCCCTATGATATCTGCTACAGAAAAAAGAGTCCTTATCCTAAGACTCACAACCCTGTATACTTTGAGTATGTTTCAGGAAAAGTCAAAGAAATTCTCAACAAAAAGACTCCTCTTACAGAGATGCTTGACAAGGATGGTATATGCTCAATCATTGAAAATCCTGACTCTATCCCCTCACCTTGGTACGGACAGCTCATGCGTGCACCCCAGATTCTTGCTTATATTATTCAGCTTGACTACTGGATGGAGAAATTCAAAGTAAAAGTAGAAAACTGATTCTGTACAAAATCACCTCACTGTGATACAATAACTGCAGTGAGGTGAGGTTATGAACAATGAAAGGTATCTGGCAAACAAAGAATGGTTTGCAAGTCATAAGACAGCCTATAACATTCTGAAGTTTTTATACAAAATTTTGCCCTTGGTTATGTTTATTGCTTTGCCTTCCTTGATTATAATCAAGGCGTTTATGGGAATTGACCACGACTTTTTGAGAATGATATATGTGCCTTTATCTGTACTTATTGAAGTAACCTTGCTCAGAAAGATTGTGAACAAGGAAAGACCTTATGAAAAATATAAAACGGAGCCTGTAATTAACCGAGACGGCAAGGGACAATCGTTTCCAAGCCGCCACACTGCTTCGGCATTTATCATCGCGATGTGCGCTATACCTGTTTCCCTTCCCTTGACAATATCTCTGCTGATTATATCTACATTAATCGGATTAACAAGAATATTTGCCGGAGTTCACTTTATCAGTGATGTAATTATGGGAGCGTTTATCTCTGTGATTACTGGATTAGTTTTCTTTATAATACTGTAAAATTAAAAGCACCGTGTTCTTTTTCTGAACACGGTGCTTTATTTTAGTTTATTCCTGCAAGGTCCTTTATAACCTCTGAGGCAATAACAAGTCCTGCTACTGAGGGCACAAAGGCAACACTTGCAACTGTAGGTTTGCCTGATGAGTCAAGCTCACCTAAAGGCTTAATCGGAATTTCCTTACTATATACTGTTTTTAAATGAGTTATTCCCTTCTCCTTCAGAAGTCTGCGCATTGTACGAGCCAAGGGACACACTGAGGTTTTGGAAAGGTCTGCAACCTCCACCATTGTGGGGTTGAGCTTATTGCCAAAGCCCATACTACTGATAACAGGTATATTATATGTCTGTGCCCTGCAGATAATATCAACCTTAGCAGGGACAGTATCAATAGCATCAACGATATAATCATACACAGACAGGTCTATAAGATGAGAGTTTTCTGGCATATAGAAAATATCAAAGCAGTTTACCTGAGCCTCAGGATTTATCGACAGAATACGCTCCTTGATAACCTCTGTCTTTTTTCTGCCCACTGTGGAATCCAACGCAATTATCTGTCTGTTCAGGTTGCTTTTAGCAACAAGATCAGGATCTACTACATCAATGAAACCTACCCCTGAACGGGCTAACGCCTCCACAGTATAACCGCCCACACCGCCTACACCGAAAACAATAACCTTAGAATTTTTTAGTTTTTCCATAGAGTCTTTGCCAAACAAAGCCTCTGTACGCAGGAATCTGTCCATATTATCTCCTTATCATTTCATAAGTTCAAAAAGTTCATCCTCACTCAAAAAGCCCTTACCCGCACCGTTTTCTCCGATTTTATATGAAGCGAAGTACACAGCTCTTTCAAGGGAAAGCAGAGGATTTTTTGTCTTTGCATAAAAATGCACAAAGGATGAAAACAAGCTGTCACCTGCACCCACAGTATTTACAACAGGTCGGGTATACACAGCAGGAGCAAAGGTGAATTCATTATCTTCACGAGTATACAGTAAAGCTCCTTTGTCACCCATTCCAACAACCACAATCATAGGATTGTATTCACTCACAAGCTCCTGTATAAACTCACGTTCTCTGCCGATGAAGTTTTCATTACTGAGGAAAAGTATATCAGCCATACTCATAAAACGAGCATTATATTCATCGCTGATATCACTGAGGCAGTGTACATCGGTAGCTATAGCAACTCCCTTTTCTTTAGCTATATGTAAAAGCTGAGCAGAGTAATTTATGTTACACATACAGGCAACATCACAGCCATCAAGTGCAGATATAAAAGCTGACTCATCATAGGAAACATCCTGATTATCAGCAAGGTCGCAGATTATGTTTCTTCTGCCGTCCTTATCGTATAGTATCACTGATTGAGCTGTAGATTTATTCTTGACAAGAATATTATTTGTGCTAATATCCTGAGCTTCAAGGTGGGATTTTATGATATCCCCGGCACAGTCATTACCCACAAAAGAACAAAGGGACACCTCGTCCCCTAAAGCACTGAGAGCCAGAGAAACATTGAGTCCTACTCCTGCAGGGTTGGAAGTAATACCGAAGAATCGGTAATCCACAGGTCGGTATTCTATAGGAAAAGAATCCACAGAAACAGTGGTTTCCATATTAACAAGACCGCAAACAAGAATTTTACTCAAATTATCACTTCCCTGTTTCTAA
>JAZSLX010000063.1:0-7577 GCA_045535605.1 Ruminococcus sp. | reverse complement strand
CCTCCTTAGCGATAGTAATCATCTTCTCTGCCATAGAGGAAACCTCTTTAGCACGAGTAACTGTAGTCTCTATCTTACCGTTCTCGAAAAGGAAGGTAACCATTGCTCTGAGCATTGCTGTTCTGTGAGCTGTAGCTCTTCCGAGTTTTCTTGTACCGGGCATTAAAATTCACTCCTTTATCTAATTATAAAAAGGGTTATTCGTCCTCGCTATGGAGACTGAGACCAAGACTTGCCAGTTTCTGCATAACTTCCTCGAGAGATTTTCTACCGTGGTTACGAACCTTCATCATTTCTTCCTCTGACTTGCCGATAAGGTCTTCAACAGTGTTGATACCTGCACGCTTGAGACAGTTGAAGGAACGAACTGAAAGATCCAGCTCCTCGATAGTCATCTCCAGTACCTTCTCCTTGCTGCTATCCTCCTTAACAACCATAATCTCCTGTGAGCCTCTGTCAGAGAGGTCAACAAAGAGATTCAGATGCTCGCAGAGCACCTTGGCTGCAAGGGAAACAGCTTCCTGTGCGTTGAGCACACCGTTTGTCCACACGTCAAGTGTGAGCTTATCGTAGTCAGTAATCTGACCAACACGGGTGTTGTCAACTGTGTAGTTAACCTTGAGCACAGGTGTGTAAATGGAGTCAACGGGAAGAACGCCGATAACTGTGTTGCCTGCGAGCATCTTATTCTTCTCTGCAGGAACATAGCCTCTGCCTCTGTCCAGTGTGATTTCCATGTTGAGTTTTGCGTTTTCGCCGAGTGTAGCAATGCGCAGGTCAGGAGTAAGAATCTCAACCTCGCTATCGCACTTGATCATATCAGCGGTAACAGTGCAAGGACCCTCTGCAGAGATTTCTACAGTCTTGGGACCGTTGCTGTGAAGCTTTGCTACCAGGCTCTTCATATTGAGGACTATCTCAGTAACATCCTCTTTAACTCCCTCAATTGTAGAGAACTCGTGCAGTACACCGTCAATCTTGATGGATGTAACTGCTACGCCCTCAAGGGATGACAGCAGAACTCTTCTGAGGCTGTTGCCGAGGGTGTTGCCAAAGCCTCTCTCAAGAGGCTCTACCACAAAGCGGCCGTATTTACCGTCTGCGGATAAATCTTCAACACTAATTCTGGGCTTTTCAATTTCGATCATGCGAATCCTCCTTAACACTTTTCAGCATCTTGCTGAGATGTTTGTAAACCTAATTATGAGGGATTACTTGGAGTACAGCTCAACGATAAGTGTCTCGTCTACGTCGAGGTCGATGTCCTCACGCTGTGCAACTGCAAGAACCTTGCCCTCGAATGTATCAGCGCTGCGCTCAAGGTACTTGGGGATAGGACGAGCGGAAGTTGCCTCAATAACAGTCTTGAACTTAACGCTCTGACGGCTGTTCTCAGCGATAGCAATAACATCGCCGGGCTTTGTCAGATAAGAAGGAATGTCTACCTTCTTGCCGTTAACGGTGAAGTGACCGTGGTTAACAAGCTGTCTTGCCTCTGCGTGGGATGAAGCCCAGCCGAGTCTGTATACTGTATTGTCGAGACGGCTCTCGAGGATAGCGAGCAGTGCCTCACCGGTCTTGCCCTCTCTCTTCTCAGCCAGCTCATAGTAATGTCTGAACTGACCCTCGAGTACACCGTAGTAACGTCTTGTTATTTGTTTTGTATGAAGCTGGATTCCGTACTCGGAAACCTTCTTACGGCCCTGGCCGTGCTGGCCGGGTGCATACTCTCTGCGTGCAATAGCACACTTGCCGGAGTAGCAACGCTCACCCTTAAGGAAGAGCTTCTTGCCCTCTCTGCGGCACTGTCTGCAAACAGCGTCTGTATATCTTGCCATAGTTAGTTACCTCCTATTATACACGTCTTCTCTTGGGAGGACGGCATCCGTTGTGAGGAATCGGAGTTACGTCTTTAATCATAGTAACCTCGAGACCTGCGGTCTGTAATGCTCTGATAGCTGCCTCACGGCCCTGGCCGGGGCCCTTTACGTATACATCAACGTACTTGAGGCCATGCTCCATAGCTGCCTTAGCAGCAGTCTCTGCAGCAGACTGAGCTGCAAAGGGAGTGGACTTACGGGAACCACGGAAACCGAGTTCACCAGCTGATGCCCAGGAAATTGCGTTACCCTGAACGTCGGAGATAGTAACAATTGTATTGTTGAAAGTTGACTGAATGTGTGCTGCACCGCGCTCGATATTCTTCTTCTCGCGGCGACGACGAACAGTCTTCTTAGCTGCTTTTACTGCCATTTCGTGTTTCCCTCCTTACTTCTTCTTGTTAGCAACCTGCTTACGGGGACCCTTACGAGTACGAGCGTTTGTCTTGGAGCGCTGTCCTCTTACGGGGAGACCCTTTCTGTGGCGAACGCCACGGTAGCAGCCGATTTCGATAAGTCTCTTGATATCAAATGCAACTTCACGGCGAAGGTCACCTTCTACTGTGCAGTTGTGATCAATGTACTCTCTGAGCTTGGAAATATCATCCTCTGTCAGATCTCTGACACGTGTGTCAGGATTAATACCTGTTGCAGCAATGATGTCGTTTGCAGTTTTTCTGCCGATGCCGTAGATATAAGTGAGTCCGATTTCAACTCTCTTATCTCTGGGCAGGTCAACGGCTGCTATACGAGCCATATTGGTTGCACCACCATATAAAATTTAAGTTAAGTTTAGGTTTGTGTTTCGGTCAGAAGTAAACCCGACCTGTAAAGTCTTGCGCCCTGAAGGGTCTTGATTAGCCCTGTCTCTGCTTGTGCTTAGGATTCTCGCAGATAACCATGATTCTGCCTTTTCTCTTGATAACCTTGCACTTCTCGCAAATTTTCTTTACTGAAGGTCTGACTTTCATTAATAATCATTCCTTTCTTGAAATTTAAAAATGTTCTGATTACTTGGATCTCCAAGTAATTCTGCCTCTTGTCAGGTCATAGGGAGACATCTCCACTGTAACCTTATCACCGGGAAGAATACGAATGAAGTTCATTCTCAGCTTTCCGGAAATTACAGCCAGAATTGTGTGGCCGTTGGGGAGCTCTACCTTAAACTGTGCGTTAGGAAGAGCGTCTGTTACGGTACCTTCTATTTCGATAACATCCTGCTTAGACATAATATAACCTCCTAAAGTGATGCCTCAGTGAAATTTCTGAGGTTTTCTCTGATTTTGCGGTTAGTAACCACTGAAATATCAACAACGGTATTTGTTGCCTGAAGATGAATAAGCTTCTTTTTCTTGGGGTTTTCTGCTTTGCGACGTCTGCCGTCAGCAATGTAAGCATAAACTCCGTCGGTTTTTATTACCACAAAGAAGCCGTCCTTATCTCTTCCTGCCTTAGCTCTGACAACAGAGCCTGTGGAGATGGTCATAACCTCACCTCATCGTCAGGGATTGTGAGAATCTTCGGGCCGTCCTGAGTGATTACGATTGTATGCTCAAAGTGAGCAGAGAGACTGCCGTCAGCAGTGACTGTAGTCCACTCATCATCCAGAACATTTACCTTGTGTGTACCCATGTTAATCATGGGCTCAATGGCAATAGTCATACCAGGCATCAAGCGCACGCCTCGACCGGGTGTGCCATAGTTTGGTACGCTTGGTTCTTCGTGTAACTTCGCACCTACTCCGTGGCCGACAAAATCTCGTACCACCGAGTAACTGCGAGCTTCGACATAGCTTTGAACTGCGTGGCCGATATCACCTACACGTGCACCTGCCTGAGCGGCTTTGATACCCTCATAGAGAGATTCCTTTGTTGCCGAAAGCAAAGCCTGAGCTTCTTTTGAAATCTCACCGCAGGGGAAGGTGTAAGCGTTATCACCGTGGTAACCCTCAAAGAAAGCACCAACGTCTATGCTGACGATGTCGCCTGCTTTAAGGATGCAATTCTTGTTGGGTATGCCATGGATAACCACATTATTTACTGAAATACATGAACTCTTTGGAAATCCGCCGTAACCGAGAAAGGAGGCTTTGGCGCCTTCTTTCTCGATGTACTTAGCAATAAGAGTATCAATCTCAAGTGTCGAAACACCCGGCTCTACAGCCGTACCCGCAAGCTTCAGCGCGTTTGCAGAGATTCTGCAAGCTTCACGCATATGCTGAATTTCGCGTGGAGACTTGATAACTACCATAGTTTAAGCCTCAAGTGCCTTGAGCGTTAAAGCTGTTGTGTCCTCAACCTTATTCTGACCTTCAACAATTACGAGCTTACCCTGAGCACCGTAGTAGTCCTTCAGGGGCTCTGTCTCAGCGTGATAAATGTCAAGACGTGCCTTAACGGTATCAATGTGGTCATCCTTGCGCTGAATAAGGGCGCCTGTGCAGTCGTCGCAGACACCGTCAACCTGAGGCTTCAGGTCAACAATGTGATAAGGTCTGCCGCACTTCTCACAAACGCGGCGTCCGGACAGTCTGGTTACGATTACTTCGTCAGGTACTTCGATGTCGATAACCTTGTCGATAACCACACCCATCTTATCCAGAGCCTCAGCCTGAGGAATAGTTCTGGGGAAACCGTCAAGGATGAAACCTGACTGACAATCGTCAGCCTTGAGTCTCTCCTCGATGATACCGATAACTACCTCATCGGGAACAAGCTGGCCAGCGTCCATAAAGGACTTAGCCTTGAGTCCCATCTCAGTGCCGGTTCTCAGCGCCTCTCTGATAATATTACCAGTAGAGATTGTGGGGATGTTCAGGTGATTGCAGATAACTGCTGCCTGTGTGCCTTTGCCGGCACCGGGCGCACCTAAGAGAATAATATTCATAATCCTACTCTCCTTTACCTAATTGATTAATCCAGGAAGCCTCTGTAGTGACGCATCATAAGCTGGCTTTCAAGCTGCTTAACTGTCTCAAGTGCAACACCTACAACGATGATGATGGAAGTACCACCCATTGAGAGGTTGGTAAGACCAGCAACTGCTGTGTATACACTGGGAACAAGGTAGATGAAAGCGAGGAACAGAGCGCCGATGAGAGTGATTCTGGAAAGAATCTTCTTGATAAAGTCGGCAGTGGGACTACCGGGGCGGATGCCGGGGATAGTACCGTTATTCTGCTTGAGATTGTTAGCCATCTCAACAGGATTATACTGAATAGTTGTGTAGAAGTATGCAAATGCAAGAATCAGCAGGAAGCTGAGTGTAAGGTACAGCCAACCATTGGGGTTGAATGCGTTGAAGAAGCCCTCCCAGAAAGGTGTGGGGTTCTTAATGAACATAGCAATTGTACCGGGGATTGAGAGGATAGAGGAAGCGAAGATAACGGGCATAACACCGCCGAGAGCAACCTTGATGGGAAGGTGGCTGGACTGGCCGCCGTACATCTTTCTGCCTACAACTCTCTTTGCATACTGTACGGGAAGTCTTCTCTCTGCGTCCTGCATGAATGTGATAATCCATACAATAGCAAGGAAGATAAGAATGAATACAGGAACAAGGATGTAATACTTCCACTGACCCTGCTGTGCAAGATACCAGTAGCTCATAGAAGCTGTGGACTTCTGCACGGGGAACATATAGTAGATTGTGGAGGGCAGACGAGCAATAATACCTGCGAACAGGAGCATAGAGATACCGTTGCCGATACCCTTCTCGTTAATCTGCTCACCAAGCCACATCATAAATGCAGTACCTGCTGTGAAAGCAAGGATAATAACAAAAGCAGCAAACCAAACAGAGAAGCCCTCTTTGTACTCAAGGAAGTTGTAACCCTTGAGGTAGAAGAAGTAAGCTGTACCCTGAATAAGACCGAGAATAACTGTCAGATAACGAGTCATTGTAGCGATCTTCTTTCTGCCTTCCTCGCCCTCCTTGCTCATTCTTTCAAGAGCAGGGATAGCAACACAGAGAAGCTGCATAATAATGGAGCTGTTGATGTAGGGTGTAATACCCATTGCGAAAATTGTTGCATTGCCGAATGCACCGCCGGACAGAGTATTCAGATAAGCGAAAACAGTGTTGCCGCTTGTAAGGAATGAGCTCTGTGCAAGGGATGCAATGTCAACAAAGGGAACAGGGATAACACAGCCGATTCTATAGATAACAAGAACAAGAAGAGTAAAAAGAATCTTCTTTCTTACATCAGGAATGGCCCATGCGTTTCTGATTGTCTTAAACAATTAGATCACCTCTGCCTTTCCGCCTGCGGCCTCGATTTTTGCCTTAGCAGATTCGGAATAAGCAGATACCTGAACAGTCAGCTTCTTGGTGAGGTTACCGTTGCCGAGAATCTTAACACCGTCAAAGGAGTTCTTTACGATGCCAGCAGCAACAAGTGCCTGTACGTCAACAACTGTGCCGTTGTCGAACTTCTCAAGTGTACCAACGTTAACAGAAACAATCTTCTTAGCGAAAATGTTATTGAAGCCACGCTTAGGAACACGTCTCTGAAGGGGCATCTGACCACCTTCGAAACCTACTCTCATACCACGGCCTGCTCTTGCCTTCTGGCCCTTGTGTCCCTTACCGGCAGTTTTGCCCTGGCCTGTACCGTGACCTCTACCGATTCTCTTAGCCTCTTTCTTAGAGCCTTCAACCGGAGATAAATCGTGTAATCTCATTTCGTCGCACCTCCCTATTAAGCTTCAACCTCAATGAGGTGGATGATCTTCTTAACCTTACCCTTAGTCTGAGCGTTGTCAGGCTGCTCTGTTACGTCGCCAATCTTGCGCAGACCCAGAGCGTGAGCGGTTGCGATCTGATCTTTCTTAGAGCCGATAAGGCTTTTAACCAATGTGATTTTCATTATGCGGCCCTCCTTACAGAATTTCCTTAACGGACTTGCCTCTGATAGCAGCTACTTCTTCAGCAGTGCGCAGAGCCTTGAGTCCCTGGAAAGGAGCACGAACAACGTTGCAGGGGTTGTTAGAACGCAGAGCCTTAGTTCTGATATCCTTGATACCAGCAACCTCAAGCACAGCACGAACAGGACCGCCTGCGATAACACCGGTACCGGGAGCAGCAGGCTTCATAAGAACTCTGCCTGCACCGTACTCACCGATAACATCGTGAGGGATTGTTGTACCACGAAGAGAAATCTTAACAAGATTCTTCTTAGCATCCTCGATGCCCTTACGGATTGCATCGGGAACTTCACCTGCTTTACCAATACCGAAGCCGATTGTACCCTCACCGTCGCCTACTACTACGAGAGCAGCAAACTTGTAGATACGACCACCCTTAACAGTCTTTGATACACGATTGATGGCTACAACACGTTCTGTAAGTTCATAAGCTGATGCATCAATTTTAGTCATAATCAATATCCTCCTCTTAGAACTTCAGGCCGCCGGCACGAGCGCCTTCTGCAAGCTCCTGTACACGACCGTGATAAATGTAACCTGCTCTGTCAAATACGCATTCTTCAATGCCCTTTTCTAAAGCACGCTTTGCTAATGTTTCGCCCACCTTGTGAGCTGCTTCCTTGTTACCGCCGTACTCTGTAATTTCCTTCTCTACAGTTGAAGCTGACGCAAGTGTAACACCGTTAACGTCATCGATTAACTGAGCGTAGATGTGGCTGAGTGAACGGTAAACATTAAGACGGGGACATGCAGCAGTACCGCTGATCTTAGC
>JAZSLX010000132.1:0-17217 GCA_045535605.1 Ruminococcus sp. | reverse complement strand
ATCCATAAGTTGGATGTACTTGAAGTTCATCTTTGCGGCCTCAACAAAGTTGTTATCAAGGCAAAGCTGACATATATCGTGCATTTCCTGAGGACAGAGATTTGCAAATACAGAGATAACACCAAGAGCACCTAGTGACATAAAAGGAACTGTCTGGTCGTCGTTACCTGAGTAAATATCAAGCTTATCTCCGCAGAGTGAACGAGTCTTGGAAACAGATGAAATATCACCGTTTGCTTCCTTTGTAGCAACAATGTTATCGTGCTTGCAAAGCTCTGCGTATGTCTCAGGCTTGATGTTACAACCTGTACGTGAAGGGACATTGTACAGAATCATAGGAATATCAACAGCATCAGCAATAGCTGTGAAGTGACGGATAAGACCTGTCTGAGATGTTTTGTTGTAATAAGGTGTAACGCTGAGGATAGCATCTGCACCGTATGTTTTTGCAGCCTTAGAAAGGCTGATAGCGGTTGCGGTGTCGTTACTGCCTGCACCTGCAATAACAGGAACTCTGCCTGCTACCTTCTTAGATACAAACTCAAGAACCTCGCAATGCTCCTTCTCAGAAAGAGTTGCAGCCTCACCTGTTGTACCACAAGCTATAATTGCATCCGTACCGCCTGCAATCTGATATTCAATAATCTGCTCAAATGACTCGTAATTAACGCTTCCGTCAGAGTTCATAGGAGTTACAATAGCAACACCTGAGCCTGTAAAAATAGGAGTTTTCATAAAATAACCTCCGATGTGAATTCAAGATGAATGCTTCTGAAAATACTCACAGATTAGTCTATGTAGCCTTCTGCGCAGAGAAGCTCTGCAAGAAGAACTGCACCGCCTGCAGCACCTCTGAGAGTGTTATGTGACATACAAACAAACTTGTAGTCATACTGTGTATCTTCACGGAGTCTGCCGATGGACACAGCCATACCGCCTTCGAGCATACGCTCAGACTTGATCTGAGGACGATCGGGCTCTGTGAAGTAGTGAAGGAACTGCTTGGGAGCACTGGGAAGGTTGAGCTCCTGAGCGCGACCTGTGTACTCGTTCCAGATTTTGATGATTTCATCAACTGTAGGCTTGTTATCCTTATCCTTGAAGGACATAAATACAGCAGCAGTGTGACCGTTAGAAACAGGAACACGCAGACACTGTGCAGTGATTGCGATATCATCTGTCATCTTAATCTCGTCGCCTTCAATCTTACCCCAGATCTTGAGAGGCTCGATTTCGGATTTCTCTTCCTCACCGCCAATGTAAGGAATAATGTTATCTACCATTTCAGGCCAACGCTCGAAGGTTTTACCTGCGCCTGAGATTGCCTGATATGTACAAGCAAGCACCTTATCAACGCCGAACTGCATCAGAGGATGGATAGCGGGAACGTAGCTCTGGAGAGAACAGTTGGATTTAACTGCGATAAAGCCCTTCTTAGTACCAAGACGCTTTCTCTGGCTTTCGATAATCTTTGCGTGGTCAGCGTTAATCTCGGGAACGATCATGGGAACGTCGGGTGTAAGTCTGTGTGCAGAGTTGTTGGAGATAATGGGACACTCAGCCTTAGCATAAGCTTCCTCAAGAGCTTTAATCTCATCCTTCTTCATATCAACAGCACAGAAGCAGAAATCAACCTCAGCTGCAACTTCCTCGACATTAGCTGCATCCTTGATTACAAGGTCAGCCATACTCTCAGGAATAGGAGTATCCATAACCCATCTGGGAGATACAACCTCTTTGTATGTTTTACCTGCGCTGCGAGCACTTGCTGCAAGGCATACAACATCGAACCAAGGGTGGTTCTCAAGAAGGATTGCAAATCTCTGGCCAACCATACCTGTTGCGCCGATAATACCTACTTTATACTTTTTCATAAAAACCTCCTGAAAAAAAGCAGAAAAAAGTTGTGTTTTTTCTGAATTTATTATATTATTAGTAAAGTAACTGATTTGCTGTGAAAAGCAAACATATACCCACTATCTATATAATATATCACTCTGCGGTTTTATTGTCAATCAATTATGAATAGATAGTGCATAAATTTTCACACAATTATTCCAGAAAGGAAATATAAATGAAAAAAAGCGATTTTTATTATTATTTGCCTGAGGAGCTGATTGCACAGACTCCCCTTGAAAAACGAGATTCATCAAGAATGCTTGTGCTTGATAAGACTTCAGGAAAAATTTCACACTCAAGATTTTACAATATTCTTGATTATCTTAATGAGGGTGACCTGCTTGTTATGAATAACTCAAGAGTTCTCCCTGCAAGAATATTTGGCACAAGAAAAGACACAGGGTCTTCTGTGGAATTTCTGTTGCTAAAGCAGATTGAAAACAACAAATGGGAAACACTTGTTAAACCGGGCAAAAAAGCAAAACCCGGCACTGAGTTTGATTTCTCAGGAATAATGAGCGGAACTGTTGAGGATATCGGCAAAGAAGGAATTAGAATTATAAGATTTGAATCTGATGAAAACATCTACACTGCACTTGATAAAATTGGTCAGATGCCCCTTCCCCCTTATATAAAGGAAACTCTGAAGGATAAAGAAAGATACCAGACAGTATACAGTGACCCTGTAGGCTCTGCTGCTGCACCTACAGCCGGACTTCACTTCACTGAGGAGTTGATATCCGAACTGCATAACAAAGGTGTTAATACTGCTTATGTGACACTGCACGTAGGTCTGGGTACATTCCGTCCTGTAAAAGAGGATGAAATTACCGACCATATTATGCACAGCGAGCATTACGAGTTACCTGAAGAGACAGTAAAGCTTATCAAGGAAACAAAAGCTCGCGGTAATAGAGTAATTGCTGTTGGTACCACTACCACAAGAACACTTGAAAGTGTTGCAAGGGATAAGGGTGAGCTTGTTCCCTGCGATGGTTGGACAGATATATTCATCTATCCCCCATACGAATTCAAGGTTCTTGACGGACTTATCACTAACTTCCATCTGCCTGAGAGCACACTTGTAATGCTTGTGTCCGCTTTTGCAGGATATGATAATACTATGAACGCATACAAAGAAGCTGTTGAAGAGAAATACAGATTTTTCTCCTTCGGCGATTCTATGATGATAATTTAATGGAGAATAAAATGTTTAATGTAATTAAAACTGAGGGCAATGCCCGACTGGGAGAATTCAACACACCAGATGGTATGGTTAAGACTCCTTGCTTTATGAACGTAGCAACTGCAGGAGCTATCAAAGGTGGATTGTCTGCTTACGACTTGAAGGAACTTGGTTGTCAGGTGCAGCTTTGCAATACATATCATCTGCACGTGAGACCCGGTGATGAAGTGGTAAAGAATATGGGTGGTTTGCATAAGTTCACAGGCTTTGACGGTCCTATTCTTACAGATAGCGGCGGATTTCAGGTTTTTTCTCTTGCAAAGCTTCGTAATATTAAAGAAGAAGGTGTTACCTTCTCCTGCCATATTGACGGTAGAAAAATATTTATGGGGCCTGAGGAAAGCATGCGTATACAGGCTAACTTAGGTTCTACTATTGCTATGGCATTTGATGAATGTGTTGAAAATCCTGCTACCTATGAATACGCAAAGATGTCTTCACACAGAACAGTCAGATGGCTTGAAAGATGCAAAGTGGAGCACGCGAGGCTTAAGGAAACAGGCTTTGGTACAAATCCTAATCAGCTACTTTTCGGTATTAATCAGGGTGCGACCTTTACTGATTTAAGAGTTGAAAATATGAAGATGATAAGAGAGCTGGACCTGCCGGGTTATGCAATCGGAGGACTTGCTGTTGGCGAAGAAGCTGAAGTAATGTATGAGGTTATTGAAGCTGTAGAGCCCTTTATGCCTAAGGACAGACCCAGATACCTGATGGGTGTTGGTACACCTCTTAATATACTTGAAGGTATACGCAGAGGCGTTGACCTTTTTGACTGTGTAATGCCCAGCCGAAATGCAAGACACGGACATTTGTTTACAAGTCAGGGTATAATTAATATATCAAACGCAAAATATGAACAGGACGACTCCCCCATTGACTCTGAGTGCGATTGCCCTGCCTGCCGAAACTTCAGCCGAGCATATATCCGTCATCTGCAGAAATCTCAGGAAGCTTTAGGACTTAGACTTGCCGTAATTCATAATCTCAGATTCTATAATAAGCTTATGGAGGATATCAGAGAAACCTTGGCAGAAGGTAGATTTGAAGAATTCTACCGTGAGAAAAAGGATGTAATTTGCAAACGTATATAATTTATGAATTATTAACTTGATTTATATAAAAATAACTGGTATAATCTGTTTATTGTTATGAAAGGACTTGAATAAAATGATTAACAGTATTATTAATTCTATGGCATTTTACAGTGCTGATGCTGCAACAACAGGTACTACAGATGCAGCACAGGCAGGCTGTGGCGGTAATCCGAGCATGATACTCATTGTATATGTTCTTATCTTTGCTGCAATGTACTTCTTTATGATAAGACCTAACTCCAAGAAGAAAAAGCAGGAAGAAGAGCTTAAGAAGAACATCAATGTTGGTGATGATATCACAACAATCGGTGGTATCTGCGGTAAGGTTGTTGCTGTTCGTGATGAAGATGAAGAGATCATCATTGAGACAGGTGCAGACAGAGTAAAGCTCAGATTCAAGAAGTGGTGTATTTACTCTAACAACACTGCTATGGCTGCTCAGGAAGAAGAGAAAAAGCGTCAGGCTGAGGAAAAAGCAAAGCTCAAGGCTGAGAAAAAGGCTAAAAAAGAAAACAAGGAATAATTACACAATCCCCTGAATATTATCTATCAAGATTGATATTCAGGGGATGTTGTTATATGAAAGCTATTAAAACAACACTGGCACAGACGGGACCTGCTCTGTACATAAAAGCTTTGATATTTGGCCTTTTAGCAGGTTGTACAGCTATGACGTTGCTTATGTGTATCACATCTGCAGGGCTTCTGATATCAGGTACACTCCCCCATGATGCTCTAAAATGGATTATGATTGTTCTTAGTGCAATAGCTGCATTTATTAGCGGTTATGTTACCTCGCGGGTTACTAAGGTAAACGGACTTATGTGGGGTGCTTTGTCAGGAGTGGCATTGTTTATAATAGTTTTACTGGCTGGACTTATATATGGAGATGGCAGCTTCACATATATAACATTAGTTAAGCTTTTGATTCTGACATTTTTTGGAGCTTTGGGCGGAATCAAGGGTGTTAATAAGAAAGATAAAATCCATATAAAATAAAATTGCCACAGAAGGCTGAGGAATGTCAGTTTTCTGTGGCTTTTTATATATTAATCTATGCTGATAATTTCATATTCACGGTTGCCGATTCCAAGCTGTGCACCGGCCTCAACAATGTGTATACCATGACGTGAATTCATTCTTTCTATAAGGGAAGCTTTGCCCTCGTCAGGAGAATTTAAAACAGCATCGTAGCAAGCCTGATCAAGCGCAACAGGGTCAGTGGATGCAAAGATGCCTAAATCTCCCATCTCCGGCTCCTTGGGGTGGTCGGAGCAATCGCAATCAACAGAAAGACGATTTGCAACATTGATGTAAACGATATTATCTTTACCCATAAAATCTATAACACTCTTACAGGCGTCAGCCATACACTCAAGGAATACATCTTGCTCAGGCAGGTTATCAAACATAACTCTGTAATCAGTTGTTTTACCTGCAGTGTGGATGTAGGTTTTACCTTTAGTAGAGGCTATACCGATACTCATATTTTTGAGCGCACCGCCGAAACCACCCATAATATGGCCTTTAAAGTGGGACAGCATAAGCATTGAATCATAGTTTTCAATGTTTTTACCTACGATGTTCTTAGTAAGATTAATGCCGTTTGCAACGGGAATCTCCGTATCACCATGTTCATCAAGGATATCACAGGGAGCAATAGCTTTGAAGCCATGTTCCTCAATTGCTTTCCAATGGTCCTCAGGGGTTAATCTTCTGCCCTTGTATGCAGTACAGGACTCAACAATAGTACCGCCCAGCTTTGAAACCAAAGGTGCAATAAGTGAGGGCTGGAGGAAGTTGTGACCACCCGGCTCTCCTGTAGAAATTTTAACTGCTACCTTACCTTTGAGTGAGGCTTCCATTGAGTTAAAAATACGCACAAGACTTTCGGGTGTTATTTCTTTGGTAAAATAAACTTTTGATTTGCTCATTGAGAGTTCTCCTTTCATATATAAAACTGCAGTTCACATTTTTCTCTTATTCCGAAATGTTCAAAATACTCGTTTTCAAGAGGTATCCATTTGTTCATAAAGATTTTAGCTTTTTCATATCCATTGCGTTTTAATATTCTGCTAATCTGGTTGACAGTATCAGTATATAGAAAAATGTGCAAATCAAAAAAATCGAAGATTTCAGAATGACAGCTGTAGGAGCCCTCGATTATAACTATGTTCTCAGGCTTGATAGTCTGTGATTCTGAAAAGTCCATTTTATGGCAGTTAAAAGGTTTATAGGTAAAGCTGTTGCTGTTATATATGGGTATGATTACTTCATCAAGCAATCGCTCTACATCAACGTTGCCACCTATGGTATTAAGTCGTTCATCTGTACGTTGCTCAGGACGTAAGAAAAAGTCATCCATATGAATTAATGTTGCTGATAAATCTTCTGCAAGAGCATTGGCAAAGGTGGTTTTTCCGCTTCCGCTCATACCGTCGATGGCAATTATTACTCTATCACTATCTATCATAAGACGTTTTATCTTCTCTTCAGCTATTTTTAACGCAAGGGACATATTCTTATTCATAGGCTGAGCTCCCTTTGTGTTTAGCGCTTTTGAAGGATTTAAGATGTGTGCGGTCAAGGACTAGCATTACAGCAGGAATGATAATTAATTGCAGGATAATACCGGGAATAGCATTGATAAGTGCACCGGCTATGAAAGTTTCAAGAGTAAATAGTTCGCCTTTGACACCTGAAAGCAGTAGCATTGCTATACCCCACACTACTCTGCCTGCAATCATTGATATGATTAAACACCTGTACAGAGAACGAACACACTGCCACTTTGCTTTTGTAAAAAGAAGTCCTACTAAAAAGCCATAAACTGCAAGTTCAAAGGACATTGCGATTGCTGAAGGATATAACACAGGCATTGAAAACAGAAAGCTTCTCATTACAGGTAATATGGCACCTACGGTCAATCCGTATTGCCAACCGCAGATCAAACCGCAAAGTATCACAGGAATATGCATTGGCAGTAGCATATTCCCTATTTGTTGTATTTGTCCGGTGAGAAAAGGGAGAACGAGCCCCATACTCAAAAACATTGCGGACAAAAGCAGATTTATAAGATTTTTATTAATATTCTTCATAACTTAACCTGCTGAAAGTTTATTAATCAGCGCTTCCATATCCTCGGGAATTGGCGCAGTAATTTTGATTTCAGATAAATTGAAGGGATGAACAAAAGAAACGGTATGACAATGGAGTGCCTGTCTGTTTATCTGTTCTGTACTGCCACCGTACAAATCGTCACCAAAAAGCGGATATCCTATGTGTGACATATGGCAACGAATCTGATGAGTTCTGCCTGTTTCAATTATCACATCGAGTACAGTAGAGTCAGTAAATCGACTGATAACATCGTAATGAGTGATTGCCTCCTGACCTGAAGGGTTGACACAACGGATGATTTTACTATCAGGTCGCAGAGAAATTGGTGCATTGACAGTTCCTTTTTCGAGAATATTCCCGTGACATACAGCGATATAATGCTTTGTAAGGTCGGCGGAATGTAAAAGAGAAGCAGTATGTCTGTCTCTGGCAATGACAACTACACCTGAGGTGTTTCTGTCAAGACGGTTTACCGCTCTGAAAACAAAGTCAGAATTTAAATCCCTGTACCTATATGTAACGATATTTGCAAGAGTATCTGACTGATGTACCTTTACAGGGTGCACAGGCATAAAGGGAGGTTTGTTTACAATTAAAATGTATTCATCCTCGTAGAGTATACCAAGCTCTCCCTGAACAGGTGTAATCGAGTCGCTGTTCTCTGCGGGAAGATTCATTACTATAACATCATTTGCATAAACTGTATCAATAGAACGCAAGAGCTTTCCGTTGACGGTAAGTCCGCCTTCAGTGCGTTTTAGCACAGCAAGTGTTCTTGCAGATAAACGGCACACAGTACGAAGGTACCTTCCTGCGTTCATGCCATCGTGTTCAGAGAATACAGTGAAAGTTAGTTTTTCGGCCATTTATTTCACCCAAACAAATATTCCGACAATAAGGAAAAGTTCAATAATCAAAATAACAGGTATACCAATCATAAAACGTTTATGCTTTGTTTTATGTCGGATAATGTGCATTGTGATATACACAGAAACTCCAGCACCGATAGAAGATAAAATAAACAGTGTTTTCTCGCTGATTCTCCATTTGTTTTTCTTAGCAGCTACTTTATCGCGTATAGTTACAAAGATTCCAATAATATTTATAACAACAAGATATAATATGAGCCATTCTATATACCAAGGCATAAAATCCCCCCAAGGAAGTGATCAGATGAAAAAAATAAACTTTGTCACATTGATAACTGCTGTATTGCTTACTGTCAGCATAATTATGTGTATGACTATAGGCAAAGATGAGCCTGTCAGCACCTCTGCATCTGAAATAACATCAGAAAATGAAGTAACAATTGATGAGGAAATGAGAGGTCTGTGGGTATCATACATAACCATTGATATGCAAGCTACAGACAGAAGCTTTGAGAGTTTTAAAAGTAAGTTCGATAAAATAGTTACTGATGCTTCAGATTTTGGCTGTAACACCTTGATTGTTCAGGTGAGGCCTTTTTGCGATGCTTTGTATAAATCTGAGTATTTTCCAACTTCTCATGTTTTATCAGGCATTCAGGGAGCAGATATTGATTATGATGCACTTGAGTATATGTGCAAGAGTACACACAATGCAGGACTTAGTCTGCACGCATGGATAAACCCATACAGGGTTTCCTCTGCAGGAACTCCAAGTGTTCTTGCAAAAAGCAATCCGTACATGATGGACAAAACAATAGGAACAGAGCTTGAATCCGGAATATACCTGAATCCTGCAAAAAAAGCAGTAAGAAAGCTAATTGTAAAAGGTGTTGAAGAAATAGTCAGGAATTACGATGTTGACGGAATTCAGTTTGATGACTACTTCTATCCCCCTGATTGCGGAAACTTTGATGAAGAGGATTTTAATACCTACAGAAAGTCTGTTGGCAACATTGCAAAAGCTATGCGCATAGATCAATGGCGTCAGAACAATGTAAATCTGATGTTATCGGAAGTATACAGAGCTATTAAAAGCACAAACCCAGATGTTGTTTTCGGAATATCTCCACAAGGAAATATTGATAACAATTATCTAATCGGTGCCGATGTAAAAACATGGTGCGAAAACATAGGTTATGCTGACTATATATGTCCGCAGATGTATTATTCTGTAGATAACCCTGCATTAAAATTTGAGGTCAGCCTGCAAAACTGGAAGGAGTTTGACTATCAAAAAAATATGAAGGTTTACATAGGCTTGGGAGCATACAAAGCAGGAACGGACGCTGATAGCGGTACGTGGCTTGATAAAGACAATATACTTGCAACACAGCTTGTATTGTTACGTCGTTACGGATACGACGGATATATGATTTATGATTACAGTGCGTTGATATCTGATAATGCAAAGAATGAACTTGCTGCATTCAGGTCAATTATCTGAGATTTCTCCTATACAGCGTTCGCTGTCAGCCTTGGTTATAAGAACATTAAAACATTTACCGGAGATATCTGCACCCTTTGTATCAACTGATACAGGGGTGTAGTTTTTGCTGTAACCTTCATACATACCATTTGAATCGGGACGTTCAAAGAGAACTTCACAAACAGTACCAACCTGAGAATTCATAAACTCAAGGCGTTTTCTGTCTGTAGCTTCTGACATAAGCTTAGCACGGTGCTCTTTAACAGACTTTTGAATCTGATCAGGCATTCTGTCAGCAACAGTTCCGCTACGCCTTGAATACGGAAAAACATGTACTTTTGCAAAGCCTATGTTTGTTACAAACTCAAGGGAATCCTTGAATTCCTCTTCGGTTTCACCAGGGAAGCCGACCATAACATCGGTTGTAATACTGGGGTTATGGAAATTACGACGGATTCTGTTTACGATTTCTGCATATTCCCCACTTGTGTATCTTCGGTTCATTCTTTTGAGGGTTTCTGTACATCCGCTCTGCAAAGAAAGATGAAATTGAGCACAGAACTTGTCACAAGCCGCAAGACGGGAAATTGTAACCTCATCAAGAAGCTCAGGTTCAAGAGAGCCTAAACGAATACGGCTTATCCCCTCTTGATGAGCAACACACTCTACGGCATCACTGAGGGTCAGTCCTATATCTGTGCCATACTTGGAAAGGTTAATTCCCACAAGAACGATCTCGGTGTAGCCGTTTGAAGCAAGGAGAGCAACCTCTGACTTTAAGTCCTCAAGAGACTTAGAGCGGACTCTACCTCTTGCATAAGGAATAATACAATAAGAGCAGAATCGGTCGCAACCATCTTCAATCTTTACGAAAGCTCTTGTTCTTTCGCTGAAATTGCTTACTGCGCAGGACTCAAACTCTTCGCTTTTTCTGTCGTGATCAGATATATCAATTATACGTTCTCTGTTTAATAAAAACTGTCTGATATACTGGGGTATCTGCCCTCTTGAAGTGTTTCCGATAACAATATCACACATATCAAAGTTATCATATTTCCGCGGAAATGCCTGAGACATACAACCGCACAGCAGAATTATGCTGTCTGTGTTTTCACGACGAAGCCTTCTGAGAAGCTTTCTACATTTTGAGTCACTGACAGCAGTAACAGAACATGAATTTACGATGAATATTTCAGCATCTCTGTCAATTTCTGTATATGAGTGACCGTCTGAACACATTATTTGTTTGATAAATTCGGACTCGTACTGATTAACTTTACATCCGAATGAGTAAATTTTGAAATTCATAGTGTCCTCCCACAGGAGAATTGATATCAGAAATCACCGAAAAGTGATATCTGTGAGCTTTCAGGCAAGCCTTTGAGAGAGCCGATTTCTCTGAGTGAATCAATAACTGCTTTAGTAACTTTAGTTTTTTGTTGTAATTCTTCAACAGAGAAATACTCGCCCTGCTTGCTACACTCTGAAAGTGCAATTGCAGCTGACTCTCCTATGCCTGAAATTGACATAAATGGAAGTCTGAGCTTGCCATCTTCAATGAGGAATCGTTTTGCGTCAGATTTGTAAATATCAATAGGAAGCAGCTGAACACCGCGTGCCAACATCTCGTTGATAATCTGCAGAGTTGCATACTCAGTTTTTTCTTTAGCGGTTGCCTCAAAGCCTTTCTGGGTAATAATGTTCATCTTATTAACAACAGCCTGTTTGCCCTTGAGGGCGGTTACACCATCAAAATCCTCGCCTCGTACTGTAAAGTAAGCGGCGTAGAATTCAAGGGGTTTGTGCACCTTATACCAACCGAGTCTGAGTGCTGCAATCATATAAGCAGCTGCGTGGGCTTTAGGGAACATATACTTAATCTTCATACAGGAGTCAATGTACCACTGAGGAACATTGTGATCCTTCATCGCCTGTATATGCTCTTCTGTAAGCAGTTTTGTTGCCTTACCCTTACGGACAATCTCCATGATCTTAAATGACATCAAGGGGTCTAACCCCTTGTGCATAAGATAAGTCATAATGGAGTCTCGTGTACCGATAACTTCGGAGATAGTACAAACACCATCTCTGATAAGGTCGGCAGCGTTGCCAATCCATACATCGGTACCGTGAGAAAGACCTGAAATCTGCAGAAGGTCGGTGAAGGTCTTGGGCTGAGCGTCAACAAGCATCTGCCTTACAAAGGGAGTTCCGAGCTCAGGCAAAGAGAAGGTGCCTGTTACAGAGTCGATATCCTCAGGTGTAACACCGAGAGCTTCTGTTGATGTGAACAAAGACATAACCTCAGGGTCGCTCATGGGAACATTCATAACAGGGATACCTGAGAATTCTTCAAGATAATGATATATGGTGGGAACGTCATGACCGAGTTCGTCAAGCTTACATATATTATCGTGGATTGAATGGAAGTCGAAGTGAGTTGTGATGTTATCTGACTCAGTATCATCAGCAGGGTGCTGAACAGGACAGAAATCGTAAACCTCCATACCTCTGGGAACAACAACCATTCCGCCTGGGTGCTGACCGCTTGTGCGTTTTACACCTGTAAAACCTGAAGCAAGTCGTTCTTCCTCGGCTTTGCCAAGGTTATAGCTTCTCTCCTGCTCAAACTTCTTAACAAAACCGAAGGCAGTTTTATCCTTAAGAGTAGAGATTGTACCCGCTTTAAACACATTGTCTTTGCCGAAGAGTTCCTCTGTGTATCTATGGGAGCTGGACTGATACTCACCACTGAAATTAAGGTCGATATCAGGTACCTTATCACCCTTGAATCCAAGGAAGGTTTCAAAGGGGATTTCGTGGCCGTCACGGTGGAGCTCCTGACCGCAATTGGGACAAACCTTTGCAGGCAGGTCAAAGCCCGAGCCAACACTACCGTCTGTTATAAACTCACTATATTTACAATCAGGACAAATATAGTGTGGTGCCAGAGGATTAACCTCTGATATACCTGAGATTGTAGCAACAAAGGATGAGCCTACACTGCCTCGGGAGCCTACAAGATATCCGTGGGCCTCAGAGTTAGAAACAAGCTTCTGAGCTGTCATATAAAGAACGGAGTAACCGTATGTAGTAATAGCATTAAGCTCCTTATCAAGTCTTGCTTTTACTATGTCTGGCAGAGGATCACCGTAAAGCTCCTTTGCTCTTGTCCATACGATATCCATAAGCTGTTCCTCAGCTCCGTCGATGAAAGGCGGGAAGTTGCCTTGAGGTACAGGTCGGACTTTTTCTACAATATCAGCTATCTTATTAGTATTTTCTACAACTATTTCGTATGCCTTTTCCTCGCCAAGATAAGCGAATTCCTCAAGCATTTCGGCAGTTGTACGGAAATAAAGAGGTGCCTGATTATCTACATCAGAATAACCCTGACCAGCCTGCATAATCTTTCTGTATTCTGCATCATGAGGATCAAGGAAATGAACGTCGCAGGTTGCAACTACAGGGATACCCAGCTTCTCGCCAAGAGCTACAATCTTTCTGTTGATGTTGCGGATATCCTCAACATCATTCACCATACCTTTGTTAATCATAAAGGTATCGTTGCCCTCAGGCTGAATCTCAAGATAGTCATAATATGATGCAATATCGCAAATTTCCTGTTCGGGTTTACCTTCAAAAACAGCTCTGAATAGTTCACCTGCTTCACAAGCAGAGCCGATGATAAGCCCTTCCCTATGCTTATCCAGAACACTTCTGAGAATTCTGGGGCGCTTATAGAAGGTATTAAGATGGGCATGAGAAATAAGCTTATAAAGATTCTTTAGTCCTACCAGATTTCTGACAAGAATAATCTGATGATATGAAGGTAAGTCTTTATATTTTCCGCCATAGATACCTGTATTGATACCTGCTGTGCTTGTGATTTTATAGTCAGTTTCTAGTCGGTTTATAAGCTGAATGAAAATTTGTGCAAGGATGTTAGCATCATCGCAGGCTCTGTGGTGATTAAACTCAGGGAGTCTGAGATATCGTGCTACTGTATCAAGTTTACAATTATCAATACCTGTAAGAATTGCACGTGACAGCGCAAGTGTATCCAA
This sequence comes from Ruminococcus sp., assembly GCA_045535605.1. GTDB lineage: Bacteria > Bacillota > Clostridia > Oscillospirales > Acutalibacteraceae > Ruminococcoides. The sequence goes on along the minus strand of JAZSLX010000132.1, from coordinate 3,433 downwards.
TGAAGTGAAGTTGTAATTAATACCCAGACGATTACAAGCGCTTGTGATAAAGGATGTGTCAAAGGAAGCTTTGTGAGCTACAAGAATTCTGTCACCACAAAAGTCTATAAATGCTTTTATGGCATCTTCCTCGCTTGGTGCACCCTGAAGCATAGAGTTGTCTATACCTGTAAGCTTAGTAATACGTTCAGGAATCTCAACTCCGCAATTAACAAAGGTGTTATAGGAATCCACAATTTTGCCGTCTCTGACAAGGACAGCGCCGATTTCAGTAATTCGGTCAGAGTTCGGAGACAGACCTGTAGTTTCAAGGTCAAAGCAAACGAATTCACCTGAAAAAGGTTCATCTTTATTGCCCTTAACTACATTTACAACGTCATTTACAAAGTATGCTTCTGTGCCGTAAATAACCTTGATGTCCTTACCTTCTGAAGCGTTCATTGCATCGGGGAAAGCCTGAGCAACACCATGATCGGTAATTGCAATAGCAGGGTGACCCCACTGTATTGCGCGCTTAATAAGGTCGCCTGCAGGTGTAAGAGCATCAAGTGATGACATGTTTGTATGCAGATGAAGCTCTACACGTTTCTTGGGCGCTTCATCAGTTACCTTGAATTTTTCTGCTGTCATAATGGACTTGCAGTTGATTACATAAGCTCTGATAAAGGGATCATATTCATAGTCGCCCTTTGCAACAATAGTCTTGCCTTTGGATAAGGCTTCAAGAGGTTTACACTCTGCAATAGGCGCAAAAACCTTAAGCATTACTGAGCCTGTATAATCGGTTATATAGATTGTGATAATATTTTTATCACCTGATTTAGTCACCTTAGTCTCCATACTGAAGATGTCACCCCAGACGGTAACTTTACCAGAATCCATCGAAAGTGTATTGATAGGAACGGTTTTGCTTTTAATGATTCTGCCCCACAGGGGTCTTGTTGAGCCGGGATATACAGTAGGATATAAGAACTGGTCTTTTCTGACTTCTATAGTCTGGGAGGGCAGATTCTCATCATGGTGAAGTGTCTCTGCCTCAGTGTACATTTCAAGTTCCTTGCGCTTTAAAGTTTCTTCGTAATGTTTGATGTTTTCTATGTATACATCGTCATTTGTGCTAACCTCGGTTACACCTTTAAAGGTAACAGCAAGGGTAACTCCGAATTCTTCCCAGATGATTTTACAAAGTTCTGTGTCAAATCCCAGTGATTCAAGAGCAATCTGTCCCCCATGATAGAGGTTGACAACAATTAAATTTTCCTGAACTTCAATCTCGCTGTCGGCAACAACACCATTCAGCGAAGGAATTCTGCGTCTCAGCTCCAAAAGGATATCATGATAGTATTCAGCTGAGAAAGAAAGGTTTTCATAAACGGGATAAATATGAACTTTGCTTAGTTCCAGAGCTGACTCTTCAAGGAGTCTTTCGGCTTCAAAAAGAGCTTCTCTGTTTATAAAGTCACCAAAGCGTACAGTGATAGTTACTGTACGCTTGTCTTTTTCAATATTCACTTTAACAACTTCACCTTGTGCGACTTCAGAATTGAAAGTAGTATTGCCGCACAAATAATTTTCAAACAATTTGCCAAATGTATTCATTCGATCCTCTTCATTCATAATATGTAATTTTAAAGCTTATTAATTTCCTCAATAAGTGCATCTACGATTTTATCTTCAGATACTTTATAAAGAATCTCACCTTTTCTGAAAATAAGACCGCAGCCGTCACCGCCAGCAACGCCGATGTCTGCTTCTCTGGCTTCGCCGGGGCCATTGACAGCACAACCCATAATAGCTACTGTGATATCTTTATTAACACCTGCAAGTCTTGATTGCACATTGTTTGCAAGACCGATAAGGTCTATCTTTGTACGTCCGCAGGTAGGACAGGATACAAAACGAACTCCGCCTGTACGCAAACCGATGGACTTGAGCAGTTCAATACCTGCTACAACCTCACGAACAGGGTCTGCTGTGAGGGATATGCGGATAGTATCACCTATTCCGTGAAGAAGTAGTGAACCAACTCCAGCAGCAGATTTGATGATACCGCTGTATTCTGTGCCTGCTTCGGTTACACCTAAATGTAAGGGGTAATCACACTTTTGGGAAGCAAGCTCGTATGCTTTTACGGTAGTAGGTACAGATGAGGATTTCATAGAGAGAACAATGTCTGTAAAATCGAATTTTTCAAGCAAAGATGCGTGGTACAGGGCACTGTCACAAAGAGCCTCGGCTGTGGGATGGCCGTACTTTGTAAGGATTGATTTTTCAAGAGAACCTGAGTTTACTCCGATTCTGATTGGCACGTTATGGGCACGACAGGCATCGGCTACTGCTTTTACTCTGTCATCAGAGCCGATGTTACCGGGATTAATTCTGATTTTATCAACACCTGCTGCAACACACTCAAGGGCTAATTTATAATCAAAATGAATATCAGCAACAATAGGTACTGAGACAGCCTCTTTCAATGCAGGAATCAATGCAACTGCTTCTTTATCAGGAACAGCTGCACGGATAATATCACAACCAGCCGAAGCCAGACGTTTTGCTTGTTCTACACTTGCATTTATATCATGAGCAGGAGTGTTGAGCATTGACTGAACACTGACAGGTGCGCCTGCGCCGATTTCAACATTACCCGCTTTAACTCTGATTTTAGACATAATAACCTCACACAAATAACATCCAGATATCTTTAACAGATATAATCAGGATGAATATTAATAGTATGCCGAGTCCAACTGCATTGATAACTGCTTCAGCTTTTCTGGGAACAGGTTTTCTGAATATACCCTCAATAAGCAGGAACAGGAATCTTCCTCCGTCAAGGGCCGGGAAAGGAAGCATATTGACAACACCCAGATTAACTGTAATTATCATCATTACATAAACAATATTGAGAACAGCATCACCGAAGCCTGTTTTGAGTCCTTGTTGTGCAACCTCAACTGTAGCAGAAGCAGCACCGATAGGTCCAGAAACATCTGAGAAACCAAATTCGCCCTTCACAAGACCAACAAGAGAGTCTACAACCATTCTGACAACGGATACTGTCTGACTGCCTGTCTCGGACATTAAAGTCAGGAAATTGCTGTCCTTAGAGTCTGTATAAAAGTCGATTGACATCTTAGGTGTAGGGTCATCAGCAGTTGTGTAGGTCATGAAGTCCACGTCTTCAAGGGTGAATTTCTGACCGTTTCTTTCAACCACTATATCTGTACGGAATCTGGGTCTGGTTTCCTTGACTGTAATTTCAGGAGTTGTGGCCTCAACATCAGGGAAATAAGCATAGAGAACCTTTGCTCCATCTTCAAGTGCCTTGTATGCTTCTTCTTCCGAGGTAGATGCATTAACCTTTGATGTTGCGTTGCAAAGGTCGATATAAATTAACTCGTACTGCTCATCTGAAAAAGATTCAAAGTTTCCC
>JAZSLX010000104.1:0-2434 GCA_045535605.1 Ruminococcus sp. | reverse complement strand
CTTGAAGTCTCGGAAACATTCAGGTTGTTCTCAAAGAACTTCTGAATTGTAAAGAGAGTCTCCTGATCAAGAGTATCGATAGAACCGCGCTTGAAAACTTCTCTGAGGAACATATCTCAAAGAGTTGTGGGAAGCTGGTATACAAGACGAGCAATACCTAAGTTGTCGTAGCTTACGATACTGCGCTCTGTGTCGAACACCTTGCCAACCTCAAGAGCAACCTGTGCCTCCTTGAAGGAGTGAGCCAGATCCTTGATACCTGTAACGGATGTACCAATACCGATAGAGCAGTGAGTATAGAACTCGCTGGAGAGAGTATCAACAATTGAGCTTGCAAGCTTCTCTAAATCCTTGCTGTCAATGCCTGACTTAATCTCCTTAACAAGAGCAATGTCGGTTTCGTTGATATTGATAACAAAATCCTTGTTCTTATCGGGGAAGAGATTCTGGATAATATCGTAAGCAGAGATATCTGTCTTGGATGTAATCTTGATGAGCATACAAACTCTTGTTACATCATTATTGAAATGAAGCTCTCTTGCCTTGATATAAATATCACCGGGAAGAATATTGTCAAGGATAACATTCTTGATAAAGTTACTTCTGTCATACTTCTCGTCATAATACTGCTTGATGCTTGCAAGAGAAACACTGAGAAGCTGAACATACTTCTGTGCAATCTCGTCTGAGCCTGATACAAACACAGCATACTCAGCTCTTGCGGAATTACCGAAAGACTTGTATGTACAGCCGTTGATAACAAAAGGCACTGTGGCACTGAGGGTTTCTGAATTGATATTCTCGTTAACCTCGCCGATACGGCCAAGCTCAGAGCAGGCGATGACAACTGAAGTCTCATCTACAACGCCGATAACTCTGTCAATAGCGTCCTTCATCTGGTGGATAATACCCTGAAACAATCTGTTAGACATATTCTTGCCTCCGCTACATTAATGATTAGTAGTCAAAATCCCGAACTGTTTGTGGGAATGATACCAAAAATAATATAATTTCATATACATATTACACAAAAAAAAATAAAAATGCAACCTTTTTTCAAAAAATTTCTTCTTTTTTTATAAAAAATGCTCAATTCTTTCATCAAAGGGAGTTTTTGTATTGCAAATATTATCACATTATCCGAATTTTATCCTGCTTACCATACTCTGAACCAAACATATAAAAAAAGAAAAAGCAACAGAAAAATCTGTTGCCTTGAAAATCAAAGTATATGTATATTAAACAATTACCATATAAAACCTTCGCCATTACCGGCACCGTCACCAATAATGTCCTCACCAATAATGTCTTTGGACTCTGTTGTGGGAGGAACAGGAGCAGCAGAAGCTTTAACAGTATCTATAGAACTGAACATAAATACATCAATTACAGGCTATATATACCTTTTTCATTGTACAGCCTCCAAACCTAGTCCATTATGCTATATATTTTATCAAAAAATAAATATTTGTCAAGCATATGAACAAAGATTATCCGAATTTTTTGCAAAAAGCTCTGCAAAGAAAAAGCAGCAGAAAGTCGAAACTTTCTGCTGCTGAAATTTTCAGATGTAAACCAATCAGTTAACGATTGTACGCTCTGTTTCCTTATCAAAGATGTGAACACGAGTGAGGTCAAGAGCAATCTTGATTGTATCACCGGGTTTAGCTGTGGAAGAAGGAGCAACACGAGCAGTGATAGGTGTGCCGTCGATATCAACATAGAGATAAATCTCAGCACCCATAAGCTCAGTAACGTCAACCTTAGCTGTGAGAACACCCTCTGTAGCCTTCTCAAGGAACTCAGGCTCATCGTGAACGTGCTCAGGACGGATACCAAAGCGAACTTCCTTGCCGATGTAGGGAGTGAGCTTGCCCTCTGCATTCTTAGCAGCGGGGAGCTTCATCTCGTAGTTGCCGAACTTGAGGCCAACGCCGTCGCCCATCTTGATGAGTGTTGCATCTGCAAAGTTCATCTGGGGAGAACCGATAAATCCTGCTACGAACTCATTGCAGGGCATATCGTAAAGGTGCTGGGGAGTATCAACCTGCTGAACGAAGCCGTCCTTCATAACAACGATACGAGTACCCATTGTCATAGCCTCTGTCTGGTCATGAGTAACGTAGATGAATGTTGTACCAAGTCTCTGATAGAGCTTGTTGATCTCAGTTCTCATGTTAGCACGGAGCTTTGCATCCAGATTGGAGAGAGGCTCGACAAGAAGGAATACCTTAGGATCACGAACGATAGCACGACCCAGAGCAACACGCTGTCTCTGACCGCCGGAGAGAGCCTTGGGACGTCTGTCAAGATACTCTTCGATACCGAGGATTCTTGCAGCCTCTTCAACTCTTCTCTTAATCTCTTCCTTGGGCATCTTTCTGAGCTTCAGACCGAATGCCATATTATCGTAAACGGACATATGAGGATACAG
>JAZSLX010000038.1:0-42865 GCA_045535605.1 Ruminococcus sp. | reverse complement strand
GACTACGAGGTTGATAGGTTGCGTGTGTAAGCATAGTGATATGTTCAGCTTGGCAATACTAATAGGTCGAGGGCTTGACCACAAACGACAATCTCAGGATTTGTCAGTCTTTGGTCTTTAACAATTACTTCTCTTTCTTATATCTCTTCTCTCTTTATTCAGTTTTCAGGGTGCATGCCCTTTAACAGCTCCAGAGCATTGGCTCTGGGGCTTTTTGTTTTGTATTAAAATTAGTTTATGTTGCAATGTGCATTGTGATTTGATATATTTATATTAGTTAGTAGAAAGGATTGATAATATGCTTTCTTTCAGAGCTTTTGAAGATTCAGATGCACAGACTATTATCAGCTGGATTAAGGATGAGCATTCTTTCAGACAGTGGTCAGCAGATACATATAAATATTACCCTGCAAAGCCAGAGGACATTATTGCCCGTTATGATGAGATTAAGGAAAACCACAAGGGTTTGGTGTATCCTTTTATGCTTACAGAGGACGAGGAAACTGTAGGACATCTTATTATAAGAGTCCTTGATGCAGAGGCAGGTCTTGTCCGCTTCGGATATATTATTGTTGATACAGAAAAACGAGGTAAAGGCTACGGAAGCAAAATGCTCAGACTTGCTTTGAACTTTGCCTGCGAAGCTTTAAATGCAAAGCGTGTGACCCTTGGTGTGTTTGAAAATAACCCCGGTGCCTACAGATGCTATAGGACTGTGGGATTCAAAGAATTTGATTCGATTGATACTATCATAAACGGTGAGCCGTGGAAATGCCTTGAAATGGAGTACACATTTGAATCAAAGACAGGCCGTGAACTATGAAAAAATTACTTGCGATTTTTATGATATTGCTTTTGTGTACTTCTTTTACTGCTTGCGATAAGAAGAACGATATTACAGGCACTTGGCATACTTATGATTTAGGCGTAAACATCGACTCTCCTGAGTTACCTGAGTATTATTCCATTGCCTTTGCTCCTGACGGCACAGGCAGAGGTCCCATGGGTGCTCTAGATCGACTTGATACTGTTACATTTACCTACACTGTTGAGGAAGATGTAATAATTGCAATCACTGACCGGAACGAGGAGATAGTTATTAATTACTATTTTGATGGTGAAAAACTCATACTTGAGTGGGACGGCTATACACGCACCTGTGAAAAATACTCCGATGATGTAATAATTGAATGGCACTAAGTAGTTGCTGTTTAAAAAAGTCCGAACGAAAATGTTCGGACTTAAATTTTTTATGAACCTTTTTATCTCTTTGATTGTATATATGGTGAAAGCTTTCAAATGAATGGACAGGAGGGATGGAGATGAAAAGCGACAGAGAAGCTATAGAGCATTATGTAACTCTGCACAGCGAAGAACTGACCCGACTGTGCCTGTGTTTGTGCGGAAATCTGGCGGATGCAGAGGATTTGTTTCAGGATACATGGTGCAAGGCGTTGAGATTTTTTGATAAGTATGATGTGAGCAGACCCTTTGATAAATGGCTGTATTCAATCTGTGTGAACATATACAAAAACAGTGTGAAGCACTGGTATAATTCACGGCGGATGAGTTTTTCTACTGATGAAGAACAAGAACTGTTTCTTAGCTCCATACCTGACAGCGATATTCATAATTCGGCGGAGTATCTGGAGCTTCACAAAATTATATGTTCCTTGCCGAAGAATCAGAGAATTGTTATAATCCTTAAATATTTTAAGGACTATACAATCGAGGATATTGCGCAGATGTTATCTATACCTCAGGGAACGGTTAAATCCCGTCTGCATTCGGCAAAGGCAACTATCAGGAGGAGGTTTTCACAATATGAATAATGAGAACAGAAGAGATATTGATGAAATGCTCAAGGTTTACGGGAGCAGAAAAGCTCCCTATACATTTAGGTTTAAAGGAGAAGAAAGGGTTATGACAACAAAAAGAAGATTCAGACCTGCACTTGCAGTTTCCTGTATTGTTTGTTTGCTAGTATGTGCAGTATTGGGTGTAGGAATTTTTGCAGGAGATTTGTTTTTACCCTCCGAGTCAAAGGGTTTTGGAATAAGTGTCAGTGCGGCACATGGCGAGGACATTGCAGTTAGTACAGAGCGTACCTCTGTGTGCAGAGAGAATAATCCAATGATATGTTTGTCAACCACACCTGAAGATTACACGGTGATGTCGGAAGACAGTCTTGCGTTTAAGATAAGCGGTGAAGATATTGTTTCCTATGATATCAAGGCACTGAAAGGAACTTTGGAGTATGTGGATTTCAAGGCTTATGAGGAACACAAAGTAAATGGAGCTGATACTGAGTACCTCTACTTTGAAAAAAGTTTTGAAAATATGAAGCCCTTTGATGAGAGTGATCCATACACTTTTGTTATCGGTTGGTGGCATGACCATGATCGGTTTAACAGCGACCTGAGAGCTTTTACAGGCGGTGTTGACAGGAATACTAAGAATCCCACCGAAGAGCAGAAGTGGAGTATGTCAGAGGCGTACAACAGCCTGTTGAAAACTGCTGAGGATTTTACAAGCTATTTTGGCGATACAGTAACAGTAACTTTGCATTACAGCGACGGCACAACTGAGGTGTTGAATATTGAAATCACCCTGGACGAAAACGGATATGCTTATGCTGAGTACGAAAAAGTCAATGAAGATGTAGTGGTGTACGATTAACCGTATGCTAACGCTGAATATGCGACCTCCCCGAATCTAAGAAAGATTCGGGGAGGCTTTGAGTTTGTAGGATTATTGTAAAAACCAGTAGTAACCGTTTATTGTGTTGAGTATAGTTATGATTATCAGGTACAGGGTGACTATCAGGGTTACGGGAGAGGTGAAATACACAAGGAGCTTTTTGCGAAGGGGCAGGTCAAGGTCGCCTTTTTCAAAGTGAAACTCCTTTTTCTTTACAAGCTCAATGATAAAGAACACAAGTCCAGTGATAATTACACCGCTTGCAAGCATTGAATACAGCAGAAAAAGTGCCATAGGACCTATATTTTCGATTAAGGCTTTTATAGGGTCAAATGAAAAACTATCAGTGTTTATGTTGTTTGCAATTATATCCCTTGTAACTGCGATTGAATTGTTTAGAAAATGTGCGATGATTGAGGGGTAGATGGATTTTGTTCTAAGATACAGAAATGCGGAGAACATTCCAAAAGTGCCTGTGACAACAATCTGAGGCAGATTCTGGTGCCAGAGTCCGAAGAAAACGCCCGACATAATAATAGCGAAAAACTCACCCATTCTGCGATTGTTGGGGAAGATGAGTCCGCGGAATAAAAGCTCTTCGATTATAGGTGCAAAAATCAGTGTGGGGATTGTGACGGTCATCCACTTTGGCACAGCGATTACGCTCATACTCTGGATTGTGAGCAGATTTTTGGTAGGAGATGCAGAGGTGTCAAAAATAAGCTGAAGAACTGTTCCGATTATGGTAGGAACTGACGCCAGCATAGTGCTTGCACCTATGGCAATTAAAATCCACTTGAGGCACCAGCCAAAGCTTTTCTCGGGTTTTCTGAAGCCGTGGGAGAGGCGGACACTCCGGTTGCCTCTTTGTATAAGCCTGAGTAAAAGCATACCCAGAGGAAGTATAAGAAGATGCATAAGTATGTATTTGATGAGGATTTCTGTGCGGTCAGATATGCCTATTCCGAGGGAACGCAACGGGTCAATTATAAGCTGTGGCAAAAAGCGGATTGTGAGGATATACAGCACAATGTATATGAGCAAGGGTAGGGTAGTAGTATTTGAAATCCTGCGGATTTGTTTGTTTATAAGTTTGTTGTCTTCCATTTTTACACTCCTTAATATATAAAACTACATAATTATATCAGTAAAGAGAAGAAATATCAATATTTAAAGGCGATAGCGTCAATAGTGGTAGGGGACCCTTGCACAGGGGTCAAGGGTATGGTATAATGCAACCAATAAAATGGTTTGCGTGGAGGTTATTATGAAAAGATTTGTTGCTTTTTTGCTTGTGATTTTATTTTGTGTTTCTGTTTTGACGGCTTGTAATGATGTGACAGGCACTGACCCCACGGAAACAACTGCTGAGACTACAGGTGCACTCAGCACTGAAGAAACCACCGCACAGGGTGAGGAGCCTTCTGCAACTGGAAAAGCTTCTGCTGCACAGACAGAAACCGATACCACAGCAGAAACTCAGAAGGATAACAGCCAAAAAGGGCAGACTCTTATCGAGACAGAAGAATTTGCAATTACTGTGACAGACTGTGTTACTGACAGTGTAAGCGGTTTTACAATGAACGCATACCTTGAGAACAAAACAGAAAACCCCATTGTATTCAAGGTGACAGCCTCTGCCCTTAATAATAAGGATATGCACCCTGCATTTACTCAGGAGGTAAAGGCAGAGGAGAGCATGACCGCACCTATGATATGGTCTGCGGAAAAACTTGCAGAGAGACGAGTTACAGAGGTTACTGAGGTCAAAATTGAGCTCCAGGTTATCTCCTACGGTAAAGAAGTTAAAATACTTTCAAGCGATGTTTATGTGATAAATCCCTGATTCGGTGGATTCAAAATAACGTGAAATTCAGAGTTTAAGCTGACTCAACTTGCGGTAGAGATATAAACACTCCCCACTCAACCACAGGTGTGTAGACTTTCGTACCCACAGAGGGTACACTGTAGGTGAAAGGAGGAATCCTATGGACCAGATCAAAATCGGAAGATTTATTGCAAAATGCAGAAAAGAAAAAGGTCTGACCCAGATGCAACTGGCAGAGAGCTTGGGCATTACTGACAGGGCTGTTTCCAAATGGGAAAACGGAAAAGCTATGCCCGACTCATCAATAATGCTTGAGCTTTGCACTATACTGGGAATTACAGTCAATGATTTATTAACAGGGGAGGTTACTAAAATGGAGAACTACAACGAAAGTTTAGAAAGAAATCTTTTGGATTTAATCAAGCAAAAAGAACAAGGAGATAAAAGACTTCTGACCTTGGAAATCGTTATAGGTGTGCTGGCAAGCATAGTCTTATTCTCTTTAGTGTTCGTTGCAGCTTTTGTTCAAATGCCTGATTGGCTCAGAATTTTACTGATTATATTCGGCTTTGTCGTCTTTGTTGTGGGCGTGATTTATGCTCTGATAATTGAGCAGGTTGCAGGCTACTACGAGTGTGCCGAGTGCCATCATAAATATGTGCCTTCGTTCAGGAGTGTTCTGTGGGCAGCGCATATGGGCAGAACAAGATATATGAAGTGTCCTGAGTGCGGTAAAAAAAGCTGGCAGAAAAAAGTAATCAGCAAGGATTAATTTAATAATTGCATATAAATAAAGAGCAAGCCCGACAGATTTTACATCTGTCGGGCTTGCTGTGATTCAGGGGATATCTGAATTATGGCTTGTTAAGCTGTAATTATTTATTCCGGGAACGAAGGCTGAGCAGGTATTCCTGCCTTTCCTGAGGCATATCAACAAGTTTTGCACTGAGAGTACCCTTGGAGAGAGTCTCGCTGTGATTTGCGCTTGCTACATCCTTGCTTGTGACCTCTATGGGGTTGTAGCAGAACTCAAGTCTTGCGTATTCATAGCAATAGTAAGGCTCAGTATCGGTGTTTTTATAAACCAGAATATCAATACAAACTTCATCAAATAACCGCTTGAAAATCTGATTCTGATAGTTGTAGAAGCCTACCATATCGTTAGTTTTTGCGTATTCCCTAAGCTTTACAATCTCCTCGTCGGTTGCCGCAGACTTTTCATCTGTTCTGAAGCCGTAGGCTATGGGGTCATAACCCAGAGCTTCAGCATCAACATGGAGCTTATCAGGGTGGTACAGTTTGAAGTTTTCATCTGTTACAACTTCGCCAGTGTTGGGCAGTGCAATATAGGGTGTCAGCTCAGGTGATTCCATAAAGGATAGGATTAAAGGGTTAGTGGGACAAACGGGATTTAGATAAAAGGTGGTATCGCCTTGGGTGTCGTAAGATGAAAATATAAGATTCTCAAATTTGCCGTCCTTGAAGTATGAGAAGTCAACGGCGGCACCCATGTAGATGTCCTGGTCATCGTAGCGAGTTTCGTATTCGGTGAGTATTCCTTTGTTGATAAAGTACTCGAAGTGGTCGATGTTCTCTCCCTCTATCTTCAGTTTAAAGTCCTTCCTCAGAGAATGGAAAAGATACCTTTTAGTGATGTCTGTAGGGTTTGCGTTTTCGTCCAGAATTTTATTGAAATCGAAATGTACAAAGTTGGTTTCGTCGTCATTTATGACTACAAATTTATCCTGAGAGATTTCCTGTGCTCCTGCATATACAACAAAGCTGTATTGGCTATCCTCATTCTTGTTAATTAGCCCCGGTACAAAGCACACTGTTGCAATGAGGACGAGTACAATCATAGCGGCAACAAGTCGGGGGACAAAGGGCTTGTGTGCAGGTTTTCTCTTGGCTTTTAGTATAATTTCTTCTTCGGTTGAATTTAAGGTAATGTGTCTTAATTCGTCATCAAGCTGTTTCTTAATATCAGTCATAGTCAAAATCCTCCTTCAGTAGTTCTTTGAGCTGTGCCTTTGCCTTGGAGAGCCTGTAGTTAACAGTAGTGACAGGGAGCTTGAGTATTTTAGCAATCTCGTGAGTTTTCAGTCCCCGATAATACTTGAGCAGAATCACCGTGCGAAAATTTTCGGGCAGACTCTGCACTGCCTCGCTTATGCTTACAGTTGCTTCTTTGTCAGGGAATGTACAGGGGACACCGATTGCTTCATCAAGTGAGATGGTTTTGCCGTAGTGCTTACTGCGCATTAGACTCTTGCAGGTGTTTATGGCAATTGCTGTCAGCCAGGTGTTTATGTTTGAGTTTCCTTTGAATGATGAGAGCTTTCTGTATGCCTTAATAAAGGTTTCCTGTGCGGCATCCTGTGCAAGGTCTGAGTCCTTTAAGTACAGGTAGCAAAGCCTTGTGATGCTTGCACTGTGTTCCTTATATATAAGGCTGAATTGTTCAGAGATGTTATTTGTCGACAAAATTAAAACCTCCTTTCACTATATTAGACGCAACAGCAGAAGTTTTTTACAGTTGATTTTGAAATTTTTACAAGATTATAGTTTTGATAACATTATAACACAAAGTAATATGAATGAGTTCTTGATATACGGGTAAGAAAAAACAGCACCCACAAAAGTGAGTGCTGTGATTTTTGAGATATATTCTCTTGTGTGATAAAACTGCGTGGAGCAAAAATTATCTCTTGGAGAACTGGGGAGCTCTACGTGCGCCCTTGAGACCGTACTTCTTACGCTCTTTCATTCTGGGATCACGTGTGAGGAAGCCAGCCTTCTTCAGTGTGCTTCTGAGAGCCTCACTGTCGTACTGGAGCAGTGCTCTGGAGATACCATGGCGGATTGCACCAGCCTGACCTGTAACGCCGCCGCCTGCTACTCTGCAAACAACATCGAACTTTGCGCCTGTCTCTGTAAGCTCCAGAGGCTGACGAACGATGAGCTTGAGTGTCTCAAGACCGAAGTAATCGTCGATGTCACGGTCGTTGATTGTGATTTTACCTGTACCCTGGTAAAGACGAACTCTTGCTACAGAGCTCTTTCTTCTACCTGTACCATAGAAATAAGGTGCCTTATCGTACATTCTAATTTGCCTCCTTCTTACATTTCCCAAGCCTCAGGCTGCTGTGCCTGATGCTTGTGCTCTGCACCTGCGAAAAGACGCAGACGGAGCATCTGTGCTCTGCCAAGGCTGTTTGAGGGGATCATACCCTTAACTGCCAGCTCCATTGCCTTCTCGGGTCTGGTAGCCATCAGTGTTTTGTAGTCAGTCTCCTTGAGGTGACCAACATAGCCTGTGTGTCTCTGCCACTTCTTCTGTGTGAGCTTGTTACCTGTAAGAACAGCGTCTTTGCAGTTAATAATAACAACATGGTCGCCGCAATCTACGTGGGGTGTGAATGTTACCTTGTGCTTACCTCTGAGAAGCTTTGCAGCCTCAACTGCAACCTTACCAAGGGGCTTGCCGGCAGCATCAATTACATACCACTTGCGCTCAACCTCGCCTTTTTTAGCCATAAAAGTTGACATAAGCGTTGCCTCCTAAATCTTTAATCTTTTTTACTGCTCAAGTATGATAACATAGGTAAAATCTAAAGTCAACACTTTTTTTCAAATATCTTAATTTAGTACGCTACAATCTCTCAAAATCTTTAAAATGCTCAAAAATGCTCTGTTTTTCTCTTTTGCTATTTTTAAAAATTTTTATGTTTCTTTTTTAAAAACCCTGAAATAACAAAGGAAAAATATTAAAAATCCCCTTTAATATGGGAAATGTTTGTGATATAATGACCTTGTATGAGTGCTTAAAGCACAATTTGAAAACGTGAAAGGAAGATTATTATGTATAGACTTGGAATTGACCTGGGCGGTACAAATATCGTTGCAGGCGTTGTAGATGAAAACTACAACATCGTAGCCAAGGCAGAGTGTAAGACAAACGTACCCCGTCCTGAATCTGAGGTTTGCGATTCTATGGCAGAGGTTGCAAAGGAAGCTGTTAAGAAAGCAAAGCTCAAGATGAGCGATATCGTAAGCATCGGTATCGGCGTACCCGGCGCAGTTAATCCTGTTACAGGTATCATTGAATATTCCGCAAACCTTTTCTTCCACAACTGGAACATTGTTGAGATGATGGAGGAAAGACTGGGCACAAAGGTTATCATTGAGAACGACGCAAATGCTGCTGCATATGGTGAGTTCCTTGCAGGCTCTGCAAAGGGCACCAAGAATGCTATTGCTATCACAATTGGTACAGGCGTTGGCGCAGGTATCATAATTGACGGCAAGATTTACTCAGGCTCCAACTACGCAGGTGCAGAGATGGGCCACATGGTTATTGTTAAGGACGGCAAAGAGTGTGCTTGCGGAAGAAAGGGCTGTTGGGAGGCTTATGCTTCTGCTTCAGGTCTTATCAGTCTTACAAAGGAAGCAATTCTTAAGGAGAAGCCTGACTACTCCTATATGCTTTCTCTTTGTGACGGTGATATCGCCAATGTAAACGGCAGAACTGCTTTTGACGCAATGCGTGCAGGTGATGCAAGTGGTAAGGCTGTAGTTGATGAGTACCTCTCATACCTTGCTTGCGGACTTATCAATGCAATCAACATTTTCCAGCCTGATGTACTGTGCATTGGCGGCGGTGTTTCCAACGAGGGCGAAACTCTTCTTGCACCTTTGCGTGGAATTATTGAGGCTGAGCGTTACACCAAGCACAACCCCAAGCAGACAGTAATCTGCAAGGCTTCCCTTGGTAACGATGCAGGTATCATCGGCTCCGCATTCCTTGATAATATTTATTGATTTCGTTAATATCAAAATAAAAACGGCGACAAACAGATTAATTAGTTTGTCGCCGTTTTTGTTTTATTTAAGAAAACCCCCATAAATCAAAATCCTGATATGTTTAGCATTCTTAGGCTTTTTTTAGCGGACACGGAGCCGAGAGAAGCGGCTTTTTTCGCCCACATTGCTGCTTTTTCAAGAAAATCCTTTTTAAGAGAGGGAAGTTGTAAGGAAAGTTTTGAGTATAGATGAATCAGTCTCTCCATAGATTGTATATAACCTAACTTTGCAGCGTTTTCATAATAGCTTAAAGCTAATTTAACCTTTGTGAATTCTTTGATTTCTTCCCGAGGATAGCCATCAGGTAATATTCCATTTTCGGATAGCCAACCAAGGTTGTGCCAAGCTTCAGGTATGTTTCCGTAACGTGCGGCTGTTGCAAAATGGGTGTACGCAGTGCGATTATCCTTTTTGTGTTCCATAGATAGACAGCCAAGCAAATAGCAAATATTTGGAAAGAGAGGATGAGTCTTGTTATTATTGTGATATAAACATCCTCGTATAGCCAGCTCAAGGAAGTTTTCTGCTGATTCTATGTTTTTTTCAAGACCGATTCCGTTATAATATATGCGACCAACGTTATATAATACGGTAATATTATCCTTATCTGCTTTGAACGCGCTAAGATAATAAAAAGCGGCTTTTTCTTCTTGTTTCGGGACGACAATCCCGTATTCGTGGAAAATTCCGAGGTAATTCAATGCGTCTGAAAATCCCATATCAGCTGCTTTTTTGAAGTGCTCATATGCTTTGTGAAAATCCTTTGGGTAGCCGTTGGTGCCTGAGTAGTAATAATAGCCTTGGTTATATATTTGTGCTGCGTTTTCGTTCATGTTCATTTTCATTTCCTCTTTATGTGTTACTGTTTATGTTTGTAATTTATTCTCTCCATACCCCGGAAGGATCAATGAAGCCTTGTCCGGGGTATCGTAATGTTCCTGAGGAGTCGATGAAAGGGTCATCGGGATAGCGGAATATACCGCTTGCATCAAAATATCCGTCACCTGGTCTGCGGAAGATTCCGCTTTGATCGATAAATCCATCACCGGGACTTCGCCATATACCCGCAAAGTCGATAAATCCACTTTTGCATTTCCACATATAAATCACCAATAACTACACAGCCCCTGTATACATAATGGTGCATTCAGGGGCTGTTAATGTTTTATTTTTCAAATTTAAAGCAACCGTTTCTGTCGCTGGGTTTATTGTAACCAAACCCCTTTTCACAATATACTCTGCCGTAGCTATCCTTGTCGTTCCAGTTAGCATATCTGCAGTCTGCACAGTTACCTCTGAAGCTTCCCTGAGGAATTTCAATTTTGATTATTGATTTCATTTAAATGCACTCCTTAAAAATATTATATAATAATTAGTTCATCGCTAACTATTGTTATTTCGGATTTGGTTCGTTTTGCTACATAACAACTTATCAATTTTGCGGGGAAAGAAATTACAGGGAAATACAATTTGTCGATACATTCGGGCATCTTGCACATAATATCATTGATATACAAGGAATCCTCTTTGGACAGGGTTTTGGAACCTCCGATGTGTGTATGAAAAATTCCTGCAAAGCGGATATTTTGCTTTGACCACTCAGCAATGCAACTGTTTAGGTAATCGATGTTTGGTGAGTAAGTGCACGGGCAACAAGTTTCATCGTTTGGGTTATCCATAATAATGTGAGTGACGGTGCCTTTGGAGTCGCTCCCAAGGATACCGCCGGTTTCGCGTTCTGTGTTGTTTACAGAATGCAAAAGCTTTTCCCATGTGGCTTTTGTGATTTCGATGTCATCACTTCCCTGCGTGATTCTGCACTACGTTAGAATGTAGTGCTATTGTAAGTGTACTACATCCTAATGTAGAAGTCAAGAGGAAGATTTAATGATATCCTTATCAATAGAGTGAGTTTGAATCTTGATGGACGATGTTCTTTACAGATAATTTGTACTCGCTTTCAAGGTGAATTATATGAAAAAACGACCTGCTGAGAACAACTCAGGAGTAAAGTTCAAACTGGCTGAGCTTTTGAAGGAAAAGGGATATTTTAAGAACAAGCTTTGCGTCAGATGTAATCTGCGATTTGAGACTGTGCAAGGATATTGTCTTGGAAATATCAGCAGAGTAGATTTGTATGTTCTTGCGGCAATATGCAGAGAACTTGATTGTAAAATCGAAGATATAATTGAATATGAGGGAAGCTGTACCGAATACACACAGAAAATATAAAACGCACCTGAAACTCAGGTGCGTTTTGCTTTTAGTATGTGTTTATAAAATCAGTGAATGAAGTTTGTGCGGACTACGGGCTCTTTTTCAGGAACACCGAATTTTTCTTTGCCCAGGGCGATGCTCTTCATAAGGAAGGACATATTCTTTGCAAGAGTTCTCATGGACTGTAAGCCCTCTTCGTCCTGCTCAGCCTCGCCGGGCTTTGCGCCGTGAACGCTGTTCCAGTACTGGCCTGAAGCAATAGGCATACCACTGATTGTGAAGAACTTATTGAGCTCGTCAAAGGTAGAGGACAGACCGCCTCTTCTTGCGGATACAACGGAGGCACCTACCTTCATAGTCTTGTCGAAGTTTGTGCTGTAGAAAAGTCTGGTGAGGAAAGCCATCAAGGTTGCGTTTGCAGAAGCGTAGTATACAGGGCTTCCGATAACCATACCGTCACATTCTTCAAATTTTCTGATAGTGTCGTTTACTATGTCATCATATACACACTTGCCCATTTCGTGACATGCACCGCAGGCAATACAGCCGCGGATTTCCTTAGCACCGACCTGAAGAATTTCTACATCGATGCCTTCTTCCTTGAAAACTTTTTCCATTTCAGCAAGTGCTACTGCTGTGTTGCCCTTTGCACGGGGGCTTCCGTTTATCATCAATACCTTCATTGTTTGTACCTCGATTCTGTATCTTTCCCTGATACCCGTACATTATAGCACAAATTTTTGTTTGGAAACAGTTAAATTTACTACAAAGATAAATTTTGTGCAAAACCTCTTGTTTTCTTGCCTTCAGGTGCTATAATTATAGCAAAAGAGAGGTGAGACGGATGGAATATGAGTCTCCTAAGCAGATGGCAGAACGCCTTGGCGTTACTGTGCGTGCTGTGCAGAAGTGGGCGGCAGCAGGAAAGCTCAGGGGTGCTAAGAAGACAGGCAGGGATTGGCTTATTCCTAAAGGTTTGCCTGACCCAAGAACTGTGACAGACAGCGAGGCTTTGCCGACAGTTGAAGCAAAGGAGAAGATACGTTCGTCGATGCCTCTTCTGAGCGGTTCCTTTGAACCCGGAAAAAGCAGGGAATATATTGAGTCTATTCCTGACGAGGATGACCGTAACATCGCTCTGGGCGAATATTATTATTACAGCGGACAGGCGGAAGAGGCGGCAAAAATGCTGGAGCCGTACCTTACCAGTAAGGTCCCTGCCCTCAAATACTCTGCGGATTTTGTTCTCGCCTTTGTAAATATATCTTTAGGACGAACACATCTGGCTCGCTTTACAATTACTGAACTTGAAAAGCAGAACAGAGAAGGTCTCAGGACGGACTCTCCCATAGCGGTGCATGCAATAGGAGTTATGACTGCTCACGCTATTGCGGTGCTGTTCCACCGTCCTGTTGACCCTGATATTCCGCCACTGGAAGATTACCTCAGGTATTTATCAGGGGGGATGAAGCTTTGGGCTTGCTATGTTCTTGCTTACAGAGCTTTTCAGGACAAAAACTATGACAGAGCTCTGACTATTGCAGAGCTTGCTCTGAGTCTTGTTCCCAATAAGTATCCCATTCCTGTAATATACTGTATGACAGTAGAGGTAGTATCTCTTTTGGGACTTAAGCGAGTGAAAGAAGCAAAGGAGAAATTCTCAAAGCTGTGGGATATGATAAAAGAGGATGGTTTTGTAGAAATTATATCAGAACACTATGGAAGCCTGCAGGGTATTGTTGATGCAAGCTTCAGGGAGAACGGTTCGGAATCCTTTGAGTTGCTCAGAAAGAGTGTCCGCAACTTCGGTCTTAATTGGATTAAGGTTTACAATCAGCTCTCAGACAGAAGTATTGCTGATAATCTCAGCGCTACAGAGTTTACTGTGGCAATGCTTTATAACCGGGGTTGGTCGGCGCAGGAGATTGCGGTGCACCTTTCTATGTCAGAGCATACAGTAAGGAGCTATATCAAGGCTATTTATATTAAGCTGGGTATAAGCGACAGAAAGGCTCTTTCTCAGTTTATGCTTCATTGAAAAGTACAATATAATATTGCTATTCAGACAGCTCTGTTCGTTTTGCGAACAGAGCTGTTCGTTTTGGCGAACGAGTAAAAACGGCATAATCACTGAGTTGCTCGAAAAAATATGGAAAAATCACCTTTGGTTCAGATAAAAAACAAGGGGATGGATTTTACAAAATATTTTTTTAACTGGGTTAGCGAAGGAAAAACAACAGGATTATAATATAATCAGAGATTAAAAAGGAGGTGCACGGATGGAAGATAAGTCCAAGAGAATATATACACTGGACGGAGACTCCCTGACAGTTTGCTCCCGATATGACGAAGAGTGCGGATTGTGGATAGAGGAGTATATAGATTTTGAAACCGTCCCCCGCTACACCCCCAAAGGAAGAATATGGAGAAGCGTAACCTACGAAGGGTGCCCCTACGCTCATCCTGTTTACAGGGATTGCGGTACCTGTGAACATCTTATCAAGGAAAAGCCCGAGGACTTGATTGGAGTTTGCGGGCATCCTGACTTCAGAAAGAAGGATATTAATTAAAAGCAGATTCGGCGCATATAAAATAAACAAACTATTTCGGAAAGGATGAATAATATGAAAAGAAACCTTTGGAATACACAGAGAATCCTCTCAGTAATACTTACAGTGCTGATTCTTGTGGCATCACTACCCATAGCCACCGCATCAGCTCTGGAGACTGCTGATAATACCCAGCAGATTGAGTATACAGGCGGATGGAATCCTCCTGAGTACCCTGAGGACGGGACTCTATATAAAGACCGCGTTGCGGTGAGCAAAACCATAGCTCCTACAGAGTATGAAAACTACTTTGACATCACTCTCAAGGTTGTGGCAAAGCCCAGAGTTATCGACCAGTCTGTAGATGTTGTAGTTGTAATGGACGTTTCAAATACCATGAATTCCACCCATCAGGGCTTAGGCCCCAATGATGCAGGCTATAACATCAAGGACGCAAGACTCACCCACGCAAAGTCGGCAGTTGACACCTTCCTTGATTTATATTCTGTTGACCAGAACATAAGCGAGGAAAGGCGCTTCGGTCTTGTAACCTTTAACTCATACGCAAATACAGTTATTCCTCTGACTCAGGTGAATACTCATGAGAAGGCAGAGGAGCTGAAAGAAAAGGTAAACGCAATTACTGCTCCTACAGATAACAGAGTAAGATTTACAAACATCGAGGGCGGACTCCAGCTTGCTTACAATCTGCTTAAGGAATCCGACGCAGCCTTTAAGTACGTGATTTTTATCACCGACGGCTTCCCCACAACCTACATTGAAAGCGGAAGAAGTTCCACTACTCAGATTGTAGGTTACGATACCTATATGACAGGCTCATACTCGGCATCTAAGGTAGGCACAGACGGTTACTTTGCAGACTCTATCACCAAAAAGGTCTGCACCTACGGAGTAAATTACTCTGACAAGGCGGCAGACAGAGCGGATGATGTGGCGGCGCAGATTAAGGCATCGGGCATCAACGTTTTCTCTATCGGTGTTGACGTAGGCGTACAGAGTGTACCTAACTATCTGAATCTTGCAAATAATACAGCTTTTACAACTGTTGACCGTACTTCTTCAAATCACGTTATCGGTAATACAACTGAAACCTACAAGGCGTGGCTTAGGGATGCTATTGCAGGCGGTCCTATGATTGAAGAAGCCGAAGATACAGAGGACATTCACAGATATGCATCAGGCAACAGCTCAACAGAGCTTACCACTGCTTTTGAAAATATCCTTAAGGATATTGAGCTGATTCCTGCTGAGACAATGGAAGAAGCTTACACCCTTGACCCCATGAGTGACAGCGTAGAGTTTATGTATTTCTATGACCTTGACGGAACTCCTGTATCAGAGATTATCAATACAAGGAACGGCAGGGATGTTGCTACCTTTGACGGGGAGGGTGAAACCATCAAGTGGTGGCTGACCACTACACAGAATTTCTATATTGATGAGATCGGAAACTATGTGCTCTCTATGACCTACAGAGTAAGACTTAAGAATGAGGCAGAGGGCTTTAACGTGTCCACTGCTTTGGAAACCAACGATACAACCACATTCTACTTCAAGACTGTGGACTTCTCCACAGGAGAACCCCTGTTTGGCGATAACAGCATTGATTACCTTGTTCCTCAGGTAGAGGGTTATAAGGGCAGGCTCTCCTTTACAAAGGCGGACGCAGTAACAGGCAATCCTCTGGAGGGTGCTGAGTTTACTCTCCAGCACTATGGGGATAGCTGTCACATTTGCCACGGAGACGCAGTGATTGCAGATGCTACTGCAGAAAGCAACCGCAGAGGAATAGTAGAGTTTGAGGATATTCCCTCAGGCCATGAGTATGTGCTTATAGAGACAAAGGCTCCCGAGGGCTACAAGAGAGGTGCACACCACTCTGTAAATGTTGCCTACGGCAAAACCTACCTTGATTCTGTGCTTGTTACAGAGGAAACTCCTGCTGTTGTTCCCAATGATACCATAGAGCCCGTTGAGGTACAGCTGAGTGCTCATAAGAATATGATAGGCAGAGAGGTTACTGCTGATGAGTTTAAGTTTTCCCTGACAGGTGTGTTTGAGTTTGGAAACAAGTTCCATGAGGTAGCCGCCTGTGACGAAAATGGAATAGTTACCTTCCATGAAATACGTTTTGACCAGGTGGGAACATACAGCTTCGAGCTTTACGAGGAAAAGGGAAACGACACCTCTGTTATTTATGACACAAAGGTTTATGAAATTGAAATAGAGGTAGGTTTATCCCCGGACGGCAGGTCCTACACTGTTACAACAACAGTGGACGGAGAGCCCGTGGAGAATGATATGAATCCTGCTCCCTTTGAATTCACAAATAAATTGCGTGAATCAGGAACAGCACAGCTTAGTGTAGAGAAAACTTTGGATGGAGAAGTGCCTCAGGACGGAATGTTTGAGTTTCAGCTTAAGGATGAAGCAGGAAATGTTATTGATACCAAGACAACAACAAACGGTGAGGCTACCTTTGACGAGATAGAGTACACCAAAGAGGGGGTATATCGCTATACTATCAGTGAAGACCATAACGATGAATTGTTCGACACTGTTTTCTTTGACCACTCTGTTTATAATGTGCTGGTAACCGTTACAGCTCCTGAGGACGACGGTGCCTTTGAGACTAATGTGGAATATTTTCTTGACGGAGAGCTGACAGATACTCCTGTGTTCAGAAATGAAACCAGACAGGAAGCTACACTTAAGCTTAACTTCCTCAAGACTCTGGACGGACTTGCTCCGTCAAAAGACAGCTTTGCATTTGAACTGAGGAATGCCGAGGGCGAGGTTATACAGGAAGTTAAGAATACAGAGCTGGGTATCATTGACCTTGATGAGCTTGTATTTGACCAGGTGGGCTACTTTGTCTATACAGTAAATGAGGTTATCGGAACAGATGACGAGATTATCTATGACAAGACTATTTACAGCATTTATGTAACAGTTGAGCCTCACCACAACCTGAGCAACTACTTCCTTGAGGTTGACATTAAGAAAGGAGTAGGCGAAGAAGAGAAACTTATTGTACACGCTCACGGAATTCATCTTGATATAAGCACCAACGGCAACCTTGTGTTTATGAATACTACAAAGGAAGAAACCACAGAGCCTACAACAGTAACAGATCCAACAGAGCCTGTGACAACTGCTCCTGTTACAACAGTGCAGACAGATCCCACAGAGCCTGTGACAACTGTTCCTGTTACAACAATACAGACAGAACCCACAGAACCTCCTGCTGAGCCTCCCACTGCTCTCGATGCTCCTGAGACAGGTGAATATAACAATACCTTTATGTGGGTAGCTGTTATGTTTATACTTGGCGGCGGAATAGGTACCATTGTATCTAACCGCAAAAAACGCGAAGAATAAAATCTGAGGAAAATGACGGTTTTCACCGTCGGAAGATGACTCCCCTTGCATCGGCTTTGCAAGGGGAGTCGTGTTTTATATAGTGGTAATCAGTAACAGAATTTTCAGCAATATGAGGATTTTGGACAGGCAGGATTATAAAAACCACCCTTAACACTTGCTTTTAGGGGACAAAAGTGATATTATATAACATCATCCCGACTTTGCATCGGGACAAACCATTCAGTGATTAAAGGGTGATTCCAATGAACAGTCTTTATGTTCCAAAAGACTATGCACCAAAGCTTTCAAGCCACGACCTGCAGCTTGCCATTGACTGTGCAAAGCAGGCTTTCCAGAAGGAGTTTTCCAATGCTCTTAATCTGAGGAGAGTTTCTGCGCCTTTGTTTGTAAGCGGAGCATCAGGTATGAATGATAACTTAAGCGGTACAGAACGTCCCGTTGACTTTGATATTCCTGCAATCGGAATCAAGGCTGAGATTGTTCACTCGCTGGCAAAGTGGAAGCGTGTGGCGCTTAAGCAGTACGGCTTCAGTGAGCACGAGGGCATTATCACCGATATGAACGCTATCAGACGTGACGAAGATCTGGATAATATCCATTCTATATATGTTGACCAGTGGGACTGGGAGAAGATAATCACCGCACAGGACAGAAATCAGGAGTATCTGAAGAATGTGGTTACTCTTATTGTGAATGCTGTTGCAAATGTAAACGATAAGCTTAAGAGTAAATTTCCTGCGCTGTCAACAGAGATTAAAAGGGAGATTTCCTTTATAACATCTCAGGAGCTTGAGGATATGTATCCCGACCTTACACCTGAGGAAAGAGAAAACGCCTACACAAAGGAAAACAAAACTGTGTTTATTATGCAAATAGGCGACAAGCTCCTCTCAGGCAAGCCTCACGGCAACCGTGCTCCCGACTATGATGACTGGAGCTTAAACGGCGATATCCTTGTTTGGAACGAGATACTCGACCGCGCCTTTGAGCTTTCTTCAATGGGTATTCGCGTTGATAAAAAGAGTATGGAAGAGCAGCTTAAAAAGGCAGGCTGTGAGGAGAGAAGAAACCAGCCCTATCACCAGATGCTCTTAAACGGCGAGCTTCCCCTGACAATCGGCGGCGGTATCGGCCAGTCAAGACTCTGTATGCTTCTCTTAGGCTGTGCACACATTGGTGAGGTGCAGTCCTCCCTGTGGGACGCAGACACCGTCCTCAAGTGCAAACAGCACGGCATTGCACTGCTGTAAATATTATCAAATACATAAAATACCGCAGATTTCTTCAAACGAGTCTGCGGTATCTTTTATTTTCTTATGGAGTATACCGACAGACCTGTAAAAAAGCCTGACGACAACATACCGAGGTTCTGGTTTTAGTCAATTTGTTATAGTGTTATTTAACAAAATGGGAGGGGTGTTTTTTGTGACAAAGATAGAAAAATTTATTTTGTTTGCTTATTTGCATTTTATATAGTAAAATTCAACTATGAGTAATTATTTTTAGGAGGTTTTCCTATGAATCTGAAGAAAAGCATAAGCTTACTGCTGATTATATGTATGGTATTCTCTGTTTTGGCTTGTGTTCCTTTCTCTGCTTTTGGGGCAGAAACCCAGATTGCAGACACAGGTGCAAACATTGAGGTTGCAGATACAGGAGCAGGAATTTACGGTCTTGCGGATGATGTGCAGGAGGGTCAGATTCTACAGTGCTGGAACTGGTCCTATCAGAACATTGCGGCTAATATGAGCCTGATTGCGCAGCAGGGTTTCTCTGCAATTCAGACCTCGCCTATTCAGGCCACAAAGGAAACAACCAGAGAATATTACAACACTGTTCAGAATTCATCATGGGTTGTATATCAGCCTGTTTCCTTTAGTATAGAGACCAACAGCTTCAACGCCCTTGGTACAAAGGCTGACTTTGAATATATGTGCGAGACAGCACACAAATACGGAGTTAAGGTTATTGTTGACGTTATCTTCAACCATATGGCAAACGATATGTCAGGCAATACTATCCATCCGTGGATTCCTTCAGAAATAAAGGATAATCCCGATTGTTGGCACGATATTACTCAGAACATCTATAACTTTGAGAATCGTTATGATGTTACTCATTACTGTCTGACAGGTCTGCCTGACCTTAATACATCAAATGCTACAGTGCAACAGCATTGTATAAATCTTCTGAAGGAGGCTATTGATGCGGGCGCTGACGGTTTCCGCATTGATGCGGCAAAGCACATTGAGACCGATTGGGATGCAGACGGCACAAGGTCTGACTTCTGGGGTAACGTGCTTGGCACAGCTACTGCATATGCACAGCAGACACGTGGCTTTACTCCCTATTATTACGGCGAGATTCTCGGTGCTCCCGGTGGCGGACTCAGCATTGAGGCATATACAAGATATATGAGCTTTACTGATACAATCGGTAACAGCATCAGAGAGGCTGTTTGCAGCGGTAACGCTTCAGGTGCCGTAAATTCAGGCACAAGCTACGGAGCAGCAGCTTCAAAGACTGTACAGTGGACAGAATCCCACGATAACTTCAAGGATGACGGCACACAGTATATAAGCGATGACAATATCAATAAAACATGGGCGATAGTCGGTGCACGTAATGAAGTTTGCGGTATGTACCTTGCCCGTCCTGAAAACATCAACACAACCCTTATGGGTGCAGCAGACCATACCTCATGGACACTTCCTGCTGTAAAGGCAATCAACAACTTCAAAAATCACTTTGTAGGTCAGTCTGAGTACCTTTCCTCATACGGAAATCTTGCATGTATCGAGCGCGGTAACTCAGGTATGATTATCGTCAATACAGGAGGTACCTTCTACAATGATATGAGTGCACCTGTACATACAATGGCAGCAGGTACATATAAGGATGCAATCACAGGCAATACCTTTACTGTATCAAACGGCTATATATCAGGTGATATCGGCGATACAGGCGTGGCTGTTGTGTATGATGTTGACAACAGCGGTACCTTCACAAAGGGTAATGTTACAGAAGTTTCTGTTGCAGGCGATTTCAACGGCTGGGACGCAAGCGCTGACAGAATGATTGCAATCTCAGGCAACACTGTTACTACATCAATGTACCTTGATAAGGGCACATACGCATTCAAGGTTTCCACAACAAACGGAATCTGGTACGGCAACTCAGGTGTAATCGAAGATACCACAACAGCTACCTCGCAGACAGGTTGGGCTATGTCCTCTGCAAATCAGGACAACTGCACCCTTGAGGCAACCGGTGGTAAGTATACATTCACATTCAACGTCAGCACAGGTATGCTGGTTGTTGATTATGAAAACACAACAGACACAACCTCTGCATTCTACCTTAAGGGTAGCTTCAATGATTGGGGCACCTCTCATCCTATGGAGTACATTGGAGAGGAAAATATTGTTTCCACAACAATGATGCTGGAAAAAGGTACATATACATTCAAGATAAATTACTCTGACCTTGATGTATGGTACGGCAACTCAGGAGTAATTACCGATACAACAGGTGAAAACGGCTGGGTAATGGAAACAGGTGCAGGGGATTGCACCATCACAGCTTCAGGCGGTGTGTATAAATTCTCCTTTGACCTTTCTACACAGAAGCTTACAGTTACCACCGACGCAGTCACAGAGACAACAACAGAGGCTACTGAGCCTGCACAGACAACCACAAATCCCGCTGGTACAGCTTCAACTGTTTTCCTCAAGGGTGACTTTAACGGCTGGACAGAGGACAATCCTATGACTGTAACTGATGACAGTCAGGTTGTAACTGCCACACTGACCCTTGAAAAGGGCACATATTCATTCAAGGTAAACACAGGTGATCTGTGGTACGGCAATCAGGGTACAATTGAGGATACCACAGAGGCTACCTCTGCTATCGGTTGGCTGATGGAGGCAGACAAGGACAACTGTACTCTTACAGCCTCAGGCGGTACATATGTATTCAACTTTAACACAAGTACAAATTTCCTTACAATTCTTTATACTCCTGCTCAGACAGATGCCACAGAGTCAGAATACACAGTAACCTTTAAGGATTACAACGGTATGATTCTTTCTCAGCAGAAGGTAGCTCCGGGCGAGTCCGCAGTAGCTCCTGAGGACCCTGTAAGGGCGGCAGACGCTCAGTATACCTATACCTTCACAGGCTGGGACACTGACTTTACAAATATTACAGCAGATACTACAGTAAACGCTGTGTATGAGTTCAAGGTGAACGTATATACCGTTGCATTTATGGACCACGACGGTACAGTGCTCAGCACTCAGCAGGTAGAGTACGGAAAGTATGCCACAGCACCTGAAGCTCCCGAAAGAGAGGGCTATGTGTTCACAGGCTGGGATACTGGCTTTGATGTTATTATAAAGGACACTACCGTTACAGCTCAGTACAGAGAGCGTGGCGAGGTTTACATTGTAAAATTCCTTGACCACGACGGCACAGTGCTCAGCACACAGGAGGTTGAGGCAGGTTTATCTGCAACAGCTCCCGAAGCTCCTGTGAGAGACGGATACACCTTCCTTGGTTGGGATACAGATTTTGACAATGTTACACAGGATATTATAGTCACTGCCACATACGCAGAAGCAGCTGTTTTCCTTATGGGCTCCTTCAACGAATGGCAGAAGGTTGATCCCATGCTGACTACCGATGATGGTAATGTAGTATCGATAGACCTTGAGCTTTCTGCCGGTACATATTACTTCAAGGTTCTGCAGGGTAGCGATTGGTTTGGAAATCCCGGTATAATTGAGAATACTACTGAGGCTACCTCTGCAACAGGCTGGGCTATGGAGCCAGGACTTGATAACTGCACACTGGAAGCTTCCGGCGGTATTTATACCTTTAAATTCAATGTTTTAACAGGCAACCTTATTGTTCTGCATACAGTGCCTTCCTACACCGTTACTTTTGTGGATTACGATGGCACAGTGCTCAGCATTCAGCAGATAGACAAGGGCAAGTCCGCAAAGTCTCCTGCGTATCCTGAAAGAGCAGCTAATGCACAGTATACATATGTGTTCTCAGGCTGGGATACTGATTACTCCGATGTACAGAGTGATTTAACCGTAACTGCAACCTATGTGCAGATAACAAACAAATATACAGTTACATTCGTAGATTATGACGGCACAGTGCTGAGAACACAGAATGTTGAGTACGGCTCATCCGCTGTTGCACCTGCCTCTCCCTTGAGAGACGGATATACCTTCTCAGGTTGGGATAAATCCTACAGCAATGTTACAGGCGAGCTGACAGTTACAGCTCAGTACAGAAAAAAAGCAGAATCTGTGGTGATAACCACAGGCTCCCTGAGAATTGATATTATCAGCGGTACAGGCTTTAAAATCTCAATCAACTCAAGCGCTCCCCGCCCTCAGGGTGTAAGCTACATCAACTCACAGATTGAGTATAACACTGCGGTGACAGTCACCGCCAATACAGTTAAGGATAAAGCTTTTATCGGCTGGGTAAACTCCACAAACGGACAGATTCTTACTACTAATTACACTTATTCCTTTACCACAGCAGGTAAAGATTACCTGAAGGCCCTGTATGTAACCGATTACTCAGGTATCAATACAGTTATCTTCAAGAATGACAAGGCTGCAAACGGTAACGGACAGATTCTTGATATGCAGTATTATATGTCAGGAGATGCAATTTCCTATCCTGACGAGCCTGCACAGGTTGGCTATGACTTTGCAGGCTGGAGCATGACTGATGCTGAGATTCAGGCAGAGCTTGCAGCAGGTAACGATGTCACAGTTCTTGCAAAATGGAATATCAGAAAGTCTTACGTTGACGTGGATATTATCGGCGGAACAGGTAAGGGCAACACAAACGCTGTGGGTCAGTATTTGGAAAACAGTAAAGTAACTCTCACTGCAAACGCTGCACCTGCAGGCAAGAAGTTTGCATACTGGACAGTTGACGGTGAGGAAAGAAGCTACAACACAACCTACGAATACTATCCAACTGATGATGTTGTGATTGAGGCTGTGTTTGTTGATAATGATGCTAAGATTGATTATAAGGTAATTGTAAAGGTTGATACGATTGATACAGACACTCTGGCAGATAAGAATATTTTCTACTTCAGCTGGCATGTTCCCGAGGAGGAGCTTGGCATCACCTATGAAAAATCCGGTATTCTGGCAGTAAACAAAAACAGCTACACAGACGATAATCTGGTTGTGGGCACCACTGATTCAAATGTATATGACAGATCTCCCGAGGGAACTGCATCGGCAGTTGCGGACGGTTTCTACACATGGATCAATTCTGATGTTACATTGGGTCAGACATGGGTTGCAAAGGCATATGTACAGTATGTGACAGCATCCGGCGAAAAAATGATTGTTTATTCAAATGTTGTAGAGGCTACAAAGGAATAATTAATCTGTATTACAAACCCCGCTCAGGTACGAGCGGGGTTTGCTTTTGATATTTTTGTTTACATCAATAGCTTCAGGTGATAAAATCGACAGAGGTCAGATAAAAAGACTTATAAAGCAGGCGACAGACACGGTTGCAGGCTACAAGAAGCTGATTGACTCAGAGAGTGCACAGGTGGTAGCTGTGAGAAAGACAGCACAGGCACTTTATAACGACAGGCTTAAAGCTACCCTTGAAGCAATGGACACTGAGCACCTTGCAAAGGGTAAGCAGGGAATAAGGGTTTCTTTGTTTACAGACGCAGGAGTAAAGAATATCTGGCAGCTTTCACAGATGTCCTACAGCCAGATTGAAGCTATAAAGGGTGTAGGTGAGCAGACTGCTCGCAAGGTAACAGAAACCGTAAAGCAGATTGTAGAGAATACAAAGGAAAATCTCCGTGTGCGAATCAATGCGGATAACCCCAACAAGGCGGACACAGATATTGTGAAAGCCTTGTATGTGATGATAAAGTGCAGGCCCCTGCGTGAGAAGGCAAAAGCTGTTTGCGAGGCTGAGCAAAATCTTGTTCTCTCAGAAATTGAGGCGGCTAAAAAAGCAAACTCCGCAGTATCGTGGCTTTTTGCCTCAAAGACAAAGAAAGAGGCATCCCAAAAAGCGGCAGAAAATCTCAGATTGAGACTTTCCGGGGAATTTGGCTCTACTGCTCTGTTTGAGGAATACAACAGGGTTATAGTTGCTCCTCAGGACGTATTTATGGCAGACTTTATTATGAATTCTGCCGTTTACTACTCAGCCCTTGAGCAGGTAGGACAGGGAATTGCAACACCCAATAATGCAGATATGGGGCTTCCTGCACAGCTTGTCCGTGAGATTGAGGCTCATCCTCTTGATTTGCAGTATCTCAAGGCAACACTGAGAAGCTATCAGACCTTTGGTACAAAATATATTGTTCATCAGAAACGGACCCTCTTAGGCGACGAGATGGGTCTTGGAAAAACTGTACAGGCTATTGCTTCTATGGCGGCGCTGAAGGCAGAGGGAGTTACTCACTTTATGGTTGTGTGCCCTGCAAGCGTTCTGATCAACTGGTGCAGAGAGATTGAAAAGCACAGCACACTCTCGGTTACTAAGGTTCACGGCGGTGATGATGAGGCACTGCTTCATTGGCGTAAAAACGGAGATGTGGCAGTTACTACATACGAGTCTATAAGCCGATTTTCTATGCCTGAGAAGTTCAGAATAGGTATGATTGTTGCAGACGAAGCACATTATGTTAAGAATCCCGAAACCCAGCGTACAAAGGCTTTGGCAATCCTCCTTGCTCAGACAGAAAACGTGCTGTTTATGTCAGGCACACCTCTTGAAAACAGAGTTGACGAAATGTGCTTTTTGTGCAGTCTCTTGCAGCCTGAGGTAGCACAGGAGCTTGAGAGAGTAAAATATATCTCCACTGCAGAGCAGTTCCGTCAGGAGTTGGCACCCGTGTATCTCAGAAGAACCCGTGAGGATGTGCTCACAGAGCTTCCTGACCTGATTGAAAAAGAACAGTGGTGCGTAATGAGCGATAAAGAGAAGTCAGCTTATCGTGAGTCGGTGCTCAGCGGAAACTTTATGGCTATCCGTCAGGTATCGTGGCAGATGGAGGATACAAATGACTCCTGCAAGGCACAGAGACTTGTGGAGCTTTGCAATATGGCAAGGGAGGAAAACCGCAAGGTGATTGTGTTCTCCTTCTTCCGTGAAACCCTCACAAAGGTAGAAAAACTCCTCTCAGACAGATGTATGGAGGTTATCACAGGTGCGGTAAGCCCCCAGAGACGTCAGGAGATTGTGGATGAGTTTACTGCTGCTCCTGCAGGAGCAGTGCTTATAAGTCAGGTACAGGCAGGAGGCACAGGGCTTAACATCCAGAGTGCCAGCGTGATTATCTTCTGCGAGCCGCAGATTAAGCCCTCCATTGAAAATCAGGCAATCTCCCGTGCCTACAGAATGGGTCAGGTAAGGGACGTTATGGTACACAGACTCCTGTGTGATGAAACCATAGACGAGCGTATGCTTGAGATACTCAGGAATAAGCAGATTGAGTTTGACAACTTTGCAGATGAATCCGTAATAGGCGAGGAAGGCTTGCAGGCAGAGCAGGGCTCCTCTGAGTCATGGATTACAAAGATGGTAAGAGAAGAGCAGGAGAGACTCTCTGCACAGTAAAATAACAAGAATAAAAGGGTACGGAGACCAAAGCGGTTTCCGTACCCTTAACTTTTATAAGTAGATTTTATTTCCAGTAATCAACTTCCTGAGGGAGGTCTATGTCCTTTGCCTTGAATGTGGGCTCTGTGCCCTCTTTACGCTGTCTGGTGTAGTTATCAAGGGCTTTGATTGCATACTTGCCGAGGATGATGATAACAGGCATATTGATGAGGGTCATACCGCCCATAAATACATCGGATACATTCCACAGCAGGTCAGCACTCAGTCCTGCACCTACAAGAATAAGCAGGGAGGCAACTATGCGGTAGATTGTCATAAATGTTTTGCTTGGCTGTTTGCCGAAAAGATAGTTGAAAGCTTTATCTACATAGAACAGATTGCCGAGAAGTGTGGTGAATGCAAAGAGCACCATTGCAACGGTTATGAAGATGGGACCTGCAACACCCATAGTCTTTTCCATTGCAGCCTGTACATAGGGTGCGCCTGAAAGCTCAGAGGAAGGCTCAATGCCAGAGCTCATACACATAAATGCAGTTGCTGAGCAAACAAGGAGAGTGTCAATGAATACAGAGAGAATCTGTACCAGACCCTGCTTTACAGGGTGAGAAACCTCAGCAGATGCAGAGGCGTTGGGAGCAGAGCCTACGCCTGCTTCGTTGGAGAAAAGACCGCGCTTTATACCGAACATTACGCAGGAGCCTGTGAATCCGCCGAAGATTGCCTTGAAGTCGAATGCCTCGGTGAAAATTCTTGTAAAGATGTCAGGCAGAAGCTTTATATTGATAATGCTTATAATAAGTGCAACCAGTATGTAAGCAAGACCCATAATGGGAACGATTGTGCTGGTAGCCTTGATGATTCTCTTGCCGCCGCCGAAAAGACAGAAGCAAACCAAAGCTGAAATAACCCCGCCGACAATCCAAGGGGAAACTTGGGGGTTATAAAACTCATAGGATGAGAAGGTAGACTGCAGGTTGTAGGAGGCAAGCATATTGAAGCCTACACCATAGGTGAGAATAAGAAATACGGTGAAGATAATGGAAAGTACGCGGTTTTTGGTTGCCGCCTCAATGTAATAGGCAGGACCGCCGTAGCAACCATCATGGCCTTTCTTCTTGTAAATCTGTGCAAGGGTACTCTCTACAAAGGCAGATGCACCGCCCACAAGAGCAATAACCCACATCCAGAATACAGAGCCGAAGCCGCCCAGACACAGAGCGGTGGAAACACCGATGATGTTACCTGTGCCTACTCTGGAGGCAGTGGAAACCATCAGCGCCTGAAAGGATGATACTGCACCCTTGCCCTGAGGCTTCTCAGTAACAGAGCGGATTTGCTCGCCGAAAAGTCTGAACTGAACAAACTTTGTGCGGAAGGTAAAGTAAAGTCCACCCAGCACCAGTACAATTATCAGAATATAACTGTAAAGTGCATCATTGACGGATGAGATGATGTTGTTTAGCATTGTTTTCCTCCAATATCCGTAAATACAAACAAATTATATACAATTTTTAGATTTCTGTCAAATTCCTATGTAAAATATCACTATATTGTGGTTGAATATTCTGAAAAAATATGTTAAAATGATTATGAACGGGAATTTATATTTGCGTTTTGTTTTGTAAAGGATAGGGATAGTAATGAAGTTCAGAAGTTGTGTTGCGACTTTGGTTGTGCTGATTCTTTTGTTGGCATATCCAGCAAATGCACTGGCACAGACAGATGAAACTGAATATTTTATAAGAGGTAAGGATAAGACTCTCCTTGCTCCTGTGGGTTATGATATCAGATTCCTTGATAAATACGTAGGAGACAGCGATGCTTTTAAGGAGTATATAATCTCTGAGGCAAAGAGCTTTAACGAGCTGATAGATGTAAGGAGCTATAATCTGCCTGTGGATGAGCAGGTTATTGAAGCAATTGCTGTAGTCCTTTACAAGGAAGCTCCTGAACTTTTCAACATTGACGGCATAGCATACTCCTATATAGGAGACACCATTCACTATATCAATGTGGAATACCTGTATACTCCTGAAGAGTACAGGGTGATGATGGCGGAATGTGAGGCAGTGGCAGATAAAATACTTGCAGATATCAAGGACACTCCCACTCTGACCGAGGCGGAGATTGCACTGCTTATTCATGACAGACTTGCTATGGTTTGCACCTATGACCGAAAAATGCAGAATGTAAATAAGTTTGATATTTACGGTGCGTTGGTTGACGGGCTGGCTGTGTGCGAGGGCTACACTAAGTCATACTCCTATCTCCTTGCAAAGATGGGCATACGTAGCGAGTTCTGTGCCTCAAAGGAGCTGGCACATGCGTGGAACATCATCTACATTGACGGCAAGCCATATCACGCAGATGTAACATGGGATGATATCGGCGTTGTAGCAGGGGAGGTTTATCACGATAACTTCCTGCTTTCTACCGATGCACTGTACAAGGGTGGGTCAGAGTTTTTTGTGAATGCACACAATGCAAGCGACTACAGCCGTGCTCCTCAGGACACATCCTATGATAATTATTACTGGCATGAGTCCTATACAGAGGTTCAGCTCATAGACGGAGAGATTTATTACCTGAACGGCAAGGATGAAACCATATACAGACATACAGGCACCACCCCTGAGGAAATTTTCAAGGGTAAGGCACGTTGGAATAAATACTGGAACTGCTACGGCAGACTCTCAAGCGACGGAAAAGACCTTTTTTACTCCACTAATGAGGCGGTTTATTTTCTTGACCTTGAAACCCGTGCCTCCGCCAAGGCTTTTGAGCCCAAAGAGGTAAAGGAAAAGGGGATGGAAGTCTACGGCTTTATGTATGACGACGGAATACTTGTATGTGATTTATCAGCTACAAACAACTACTTTAATACAGATATCCTCAGAGTAAGTCAGCAGTTTATCCCCTCTGAGCTGACTGCTCCTGTGACTCCTGTGAAAGCCGTTGTGGCAAATTCTCCTGTCAGAGGCTACTACATTTCAGGAGAAGAACTTGACACCTCAGGTCTTGAACTGGAGATTACCTACTCAGACGGCAGTGTAAAGCGTTTCAGCGAGGATGTTGAGATTGTAAGCTATGATTCATCATCAACAGGAAAGCAAACTGTTGTGGTTTCCTGTCAGGGCATAGTTGTTGAGTACGAGATTACAGTATACCCCAGAGGAGATGTAAACCTTGACGGTAAGGTTACTATAGCAGACGCAACTGCTGTCCAGAAGCATCTGGCATCTATGGAGGTTTTGAACAGCCTGCAGAAGAAAGCCGCAGAGGTTAATAATGATGTCAGTGTAAGCATTTCTGACGCAACTACAATTCAGAAGTATGTTGCAGGTCTGATTGACAGTTTATATTAAATATCCGAATATAACAACAGGACTTACTTTGCGGTAAGTCCTGTTGTTTTGTTTATTTGATTGTGTAGGTTTTGTAGGCTTCTCCCTCAAGGTCTTTCCATGTGAAGGTGCTGCCGTCAAAGGTCATATAGCTGTGGGGTGAATCTTCTTTGGGAATTGAAACCGAGCCGGGGTTTATGTAGATATGGGTGGGGTGTTCCTCGCACACAGGCACATGGGTGTGGCCGTGGAGCAGGATGTCCCCTGCACATATGGAGGGGAGATTTGCGTTGTTATGGTTATGTCCGTGAGTTACAAAGATAAGGTTTTTATCCGTAGGAATAAGGGCATAATCTGCAAGCACAGGGAAGGACAGCACCATCTGGTCTACCTCAGCCTCGCAGTTACCCCTTACACAGAGAATTTTATTTTTCAGAGGGTTGAGCATAGCAATAACCTCTTTTGGTGCGTAGTCACGGGGCAGGTCGTTTCTGGGGCCGTGATACAGAATATCACCTAAAAGCAGAAGTCTGTCTGCCTTTTCGTTCTCGAAAGCCTCCAGCATTTTTTTGCAGTAGTAGGCACTGCCGTGTATATCAGATGCAATAAACCATTTCATAGTATTTCCTCGCTTAAAAGTTGTTGTCTAATTATAATATATTTTCTTTGCCGAATCAATACGGAGCTGTGTGTTACTCAAGGGTTACATAGGTTATTATGTTCTTATACTTTATTTCTCCGATGCCCTTTATGTTCAGAAGCTCCTCAACGTTATCAAACCCGCCGTTTTCGGTGCGGTAGTCGATTATGGCTTGTGCTGTAACAGTGTCTACTCCTTCAAGCAGGCATAGCTCCTCCTCGCTTGCAGTGTTCAGATTTATTATTACAGACTCCGCAGTACCGTTTTTGATAAGATTTTCCTTGTCCTTCTCTGACACATAGATAACCCTGCTGCCTTCAGGTGTTGCCTCAGAAAAGTAGCCGACAAATACCGCACAGGCAAAAAATATAAGTGCCATTGCAATAAGCAACATCTCCGGCTTTTTCAGCAGTTTCTTCATAACCATCACCAAACTCAGTATATATTAATTGCACTGTGAAAACAAGCCCTTGAAAGGATTTGTCAAAGAATGGTTTTTGTGTTACAATGAATATGTATTACTTAGAAAAGGATTATGAAATATGGATTTTGCAGCAAGACTTTCACAGGAATTCAACATCAAGCCTGAATATGCAGGCAATATCATAGCACTCCTTGACGAGGGTAACACCATCCCCTTTATTGCCCGATACCGTAAGGAAATGCACGGCTCTATGGATGACCAGGTTATCCGTGAATTTGCAGAGAGGCTTGAGTATCTCCGCAATTTCGAGGCACGTGCACAGGAGATTACAGAGCTGATTGAGGCACAGGGTAAGCTCACTGACGAGATTAAGGAGTCTATTGCCAAGGCGGAAACCATGGCAGACCTAGAAAATATATACAGACCCTTCAGACCCAAGCGTAAGACCCGTGCATCTGTTGCAAAGGAAAAGGGACTTGAGCCTCTGGCTGAGTATATTCTGGCTCAGGAGGACGAGACCTCATATCCTATTGACTTGGCAGAAAAGTATGTGGACGCAGAAAAGGGCGTGGAAACTCCGGAGGATGCACTGCAGGGAGCACTGGATATTATCGCTGAGGTCTGCTCAGATAATCCGGATATCCGCAAACGCCTGTTCAATCTTATGTGGGTAAATGGTATTGTAAAGAGTGTGGCAGTTGACGAGGAAGCTGAGAGTGTATACACAGGCTACTATGATTTTTCTGAGCCTGTTAAGAAGATAAGCGGTCACAGAATTCTTGCAATCAACCGAGGCGAGAGGGAAAAATTTCTGAAGGTAACTGTAGAGATAGAGGACGAAAAGCCTCTTAATATGATAAAAAAGGTAATGGTAAAGGGCAACTCTCCTTGCTCCGAGGCGGTGATGATTGCCTGCGAGGATGCATACACCCGACTGCTCCTGCCCTCTGTAGAGCGTGAGGTCAGGGCAGAGCTTACAGAGAATGCCTCTGTATCTGCAATGAAGCTTTTTGCTACAAACCTGCACCAGCTTTTGATGCAACCTCCTGTAAAGGACAGGGTTGTAATTGGACTTGACCCCGGTTACCGCACAGGCTGTAAGGTGGCAGTAGTTGACGGCACAGGCAGAGTCCTTGACACAACTGTTATCTATCCTACTCACAGTGAGGCAAGAGTACAGGAGTCAAAGGCAAAGCTTCTGAGCCTTATTAAGAAATACGGTGCAACTGTGCTTTCTATCGGTAACGGTACCGCCAGCAAGGAGACAGAAATTTTTGCCGCCGAGGTTATAGCTGAGGCAAAAAAGCCCGACCTTGCTTATATGATAGTAAACGAGGCAGGTGCTTCTATATATTCAGCAAGTAAGCTTGCGGCAGATGAGCTCCCTGAGCTTGACCTTACACTGCGAAGTGCAGTGTCCATTGCAAGACGTCTGCAGGACCCCCTTGCAGAGCTTGTAAAAATTGACCCCAAGTCCATTGGTATCGGTCAGTATCAGCACGATATGCCCCAGAAGCGTCTGGGCGAGACCCTTGACGGTGTGGTTGAGGATTGCGTAAACTCCGTTGGCGCAGACCTTAACACAGCGTCTCCTGCGCTGCTTTCGCGTATTGCGGGTTTAAGCTCTGCAGTTTGCAAGAATATTGTGGCATACAGAGAAGAAAACGGCAGATTTTTAAGCCGTGCAGAGCTAAAGAAGGTTCCCAAGCTTGGTCCCAAGGCATTTGAGCAGTGTGCAGGATTTTTGCGTGTTGCAGGCAGTAAGGAGGCATTGGATAACACAGCGGTGCATCCTGAGTCCTACAAGGCAGCAAAGGAGCTTCTGAAGCTCTTAGGCTATACCTCAAAGGACGTAGAGTCAGGCGGTATCAAGGGTATTAAAGACAAGGTGACAGACAAGGTTTCTGTTGCGCAGACACTTGGTATAGGTGTGCCTACCCTTGAGGATATCCTCTCTGAGCTTACTCAGCCCGGTCGTGATCCCCGTGAGAGTCTGCCTCAGCCTGTGCTTCGTACAGATGTAATGGGCATTGAGGATTTGCGTGAGGGTATGGAGATGACAGGTACTGTCAGAAATGTTATAGACTTCGGTGCATTTGTAGACATCGGTGTACATCAGGATGGACTTGTGCATATCTCCCAGATAAGCGATAAGTTTATCAAGCATCCCTCAGAAGCTCTCAAGGTTGGCGATATTGTAAAAGTAAAGGTGCTTTCCGTGGATGTAGCCAAAAAGAGGATTTCTCTTACAATGAAAGGTTTTTAAGAAATCCTTTAACGTAACAGGAGATGAATAAAATGGTAACTTTTATTTGCTACCCAAAATGTACAACCTGCAAAAAAGCGCAGGCTTGGCTTGAGGGTAATGGTATAGAATATACCCTCAGGAATATCAAAGAGGAAAATCCCACTGCGCAGGAGCTTAAAGAGTGGTATATAAAGAGCGGACAGCCTTTAAAGAAATTCTTTAACACAAGCGGACTTCTGTATAAATCTATGGAGCTAAAAGCAAAGCTCCCTGATATGAGTGAGGAAGAGATGACAGAACTCCTCTCAACAGACGGAATGCTTGTAAAAAGACCTTTGTTAATAGCAGAAGATTTTGTTCTCATAGGCTTTAAAGAAGCCCTGTGGGCAGAAGCACTCTGTAAATAAAGTAAATATGCAACAGTAAAGAGCACGGAGTTTTTTCCGTGCTCTTGGTTATATAAATTATTCTGTTCTTGAATCGATGTTTGTCTTGATACTCTCAAAGGTTACGCCGTATTTTACGGCGATGTCCTTGGCGTAGCTGACACCCTGCGGAGGTGCAATGAAGATTTTAAAGGAACGCTGACCACTTTGCACTCCTGTTACCATGCTTTCAACCTTGCTGTCGCCTTTCACACTTTCGTTCATCTCGTCAAGGTTTCTGGCAAGGTCGTGCATATGGGTGTTGAATACACATCTCACACCTAAGTACCGCATTGCCTTGATTACATCCTTTGCAATATACAGTCCCTCTGCCACGTTGGTGGTAGCAAGGCTTTCGTTAAGGAGGAGCAGGCTGTACCTTGTGGCACATTGGAAGATTTCAGAAAGTCGTTTGCTTTCTTCGCCAAGTCTGCCTAAGTCTACTGTGTCGTTTTCGTCAGCGGGGAAGTGGGTATAGATATTGTCACAGGGGCTGAATGACATCTGCGTTGCAGGTACATATATGCCGTGCTGT
The DNA here is from genome assembly GCA_045535605.1 of Ruminococcus sp. GTDB lineage: Bacteria > Bacillota > Clostridia > Oscillospirales > Acutalibacteraceae > Ruminococcoides. Next base: position 9,041 of record JAZSLX010000038.1, on the reverse strand, counting down.
GCAAGTAAAAAGCAAAGTCCCACCGCCTGAGTAATGGTAGTTTTGCCTCCTCGGTTAGGGCCTGTGAGGATGTATATTCTGCCTTTGTCGCCAAACTCAAAATCGTTTGTGACAATTTCTGTGCTGTCACCCTGCACAGCCTTGATTGCAAGCTTTATGTTATAGATACTCTTAATGTTGCAGGTGCGGTTTTCTTTCTCTGTCACCTGTGCTTTGCAGAGGGGCAGTCCTTTTTCTTTGATTTTATCCATAAGCTCGGCAAAGCGGATATAGAAAATAATCTCAGGCATAAGGCTTATGAAGGAGTAACCGCTTATGCCTACATATTTGTTGAGCATAGATTTCAGGTTGTTGACAGTGCGTTTGAGGATATCTGTCACAACTCTTTTCAGTGCGTCAGACATAGGGTCTGCACCGGTGAGGGATGAGTTTTCAATGTGGTTTACATCCTGTTGAGCACCTGTGACTACGGTGCCCAAGCCAAAATTTGCAGTTGAGGGATTGGCTGGATGGAAGGATGTAAAGCCCGACACCTCTGTACCCTCGTGAATTTCGCTCTGCTTAGTGGCGAAATTCATAAATTTTTTCAGCAGACCGCTGTCAGTAAAATGTCTGTCATTAAGGCAGATTACTCCTACAGCCTTTGGTCTGAGCATTTCGTCAAGGTTGACACCTAAGGTAATGCTTTTTACGTTTCTTACTTCCTTCATTGTGGTTTCAATGTCCTCTTTGAGCAAGGGGAAACCGCTGTCATTGTAGATAGCCTGTACCTTTGTACGCAGAGAAATAAGGCCCTCGGAGCGGATGTCGATTTCTTCCAAGGTAGTTTTTATCTGTGTTATACAGTCTACATATCCGTCCATCTCACGCAGGCGGTTTACAAGCTGCCAAAGTGACGAGGACTCGGAGTCCTTCTGGAATCGTTCTATCTCACGCAAATCCTTGAGCTTCAAAAGCAGTGCTGTCAAATCCTCGCGAAGCTTTGGAAATCTCAGGAAATCCTCAAAAACGTCACAGCGGTATTTTATGGTTTCCTCATCATCAGTGATTTTTATGAGGAGCTGTTTTATGCTGTTTTGCTCGTAGGGGTCTTTTGTAAGCGCCTCCACAAGAAAGTCGATTGATAAATCGTTTATTGCTTCCTTGTTGAGGGTTGTGCAGGTTGCCCGAGAATTTTCAGTATAAAAAAGGCTGAAGTTTTCGTTATGCATACAATCACGCTTTCATGTTGAAGTTGTGTCTGGGTTTATGATAACATACAGGAAAGTATTATTCAATCTCAGTACCTACTTGAAATATAAAAAATTTCGTGTATTATATTATAAGTAATAAAGAGGTGAAATAAATGGAACAGAATGTACTTAAAAGGATAAATGAGCTTGCAAGGAAGAAAAAAGAGGTAGGACTTACACCACAGGAGCAGGAAGAGCAGAAGAAGCTCTATAAAATCTACCTTGGCAGTATCAGGACTCAGTTTGAGGCTACTCTTGACAATGTGAGTGTCAAGGATGATGACGGAAAGGTTATACCCTTCAAGGAAGCATATCCTAAAAAGCAGGGATGATTTAGAGACTTAATATTGTTTTGTGTGCAGTCTTGCAAGGGCTTTAGGGCTTTTGCAAGGCTGTTTTTACTTGAAAATTACTTCTTTTTTACTTTTGGATAAATATGGTTATAATATATGTTTTTACATAATGCAATAAAAAATATTTGTAAAATCTGACGGAAATCTATTGTAAATATGGAAAGTCTATGATAAAATAATGCTGAATTACTGCACTCTTTTGTGCGGAGAAAAAACGAAAGGACAGAAGACTATGAAAAAACACAGTCGACTCAAAGCAATGCTCAGTATTATACTGGCACTTCTTCTGGTTGTAGGTACTACAACCATGGGTATCATATCAGTTTCTGCTGACAGTTCAAGCCAAGATGTTTACCTTAAAGGTAATATGAACGGCTGGAACAACTATGAAGAGTATAAGTTTGTAAATGAAGGTAACGGAATCTACACTCTTGTACTTGATATGACAGGCGGTAACTATGAATTCAAGATTGCCTATGCTGATACATGGAATAACAGTATAGGTGATGACAAAAACGATGATGATAATGCATTTCTTCTTATCGAGGCAGATTCTATTGTTAAGTTTACTGCTAATATGAATACAAGAAGTTACACAGCAGAGATTATGAATACAAAATCAGACTTCACTCTGGGTACAACTGCTCAGACTATTGAGGCTGAAAAGTACACATATGCTCTGGGTGCTGTAAATGTATGGGGAAACCCTGCGGCATCTGCAGGCAAGTACGTAGGTGCTTTTGACGAGGGTGACAGCCTTCACTACGGTGTTACTGTTTCAGGCGACAAGGCTCAGACCTATAAGTTTGAAATCAGCGTTGCATCTGAGACAGATGACGGCATTTTTGATTTTGTAGCAGGTGAGGAGAGCTTCTACTCCTACTTCACAGCTACAGGTGCATGGCAGACCTACAAGACTGTTGTGGTTACAAAAACACTTAACCCCGGCTACAACAGAATCACAATTGATAACATCAGCGGTACATACGATGTAGATAAGATTGTTGTTACTCCTGTTTCAGCTGCTGATGCAATCGCAAAGGGCGAGACAGCGCTCGACTTTGCAGGCTTTGACGCAGCTTCCGATGCTTCCCTTATCAAGGACGGTGTGTTCACTGCTAAGGCTGCAGAGGATTATGCTTCTGTAATTGTTAAGCCTGCACAGGACGGCGTTTACAAGGTAACACTTGATACAGAAACTGCCTACATTCAGGTTGGCGATTATGTCTATGCAAGCGGTGATGACATTGTTATCGAAGGTGAAACAGAGGTTATCGTAGCTGCTGAAGAGGCAAACACAACTGTAAGCAAGATTACATTCCAGTACATCAACAACGTTGAGCTGATGGGCTATCAGATTTACGACGATACAGGCGTACTGGGCTATCGTTTCAAGAACACCGTTGCTGTTGACAGAATTATCATCAGCTCCCCTGACCTTCCTATGTCTGCAGGTAAGCTTATTCTTTCAAACGGCAAGGAAGTTCCTGTTGACGCTATCGCTGAAGGCGAGGATATGTTCATAAACTTTGATACACCTGAGAACATCACATGGTTTGTATATGATGCAGAGGATGCACTCTTTACAAACCTTCAGGTTATCGGCACAAAGGATATGGACTCCGCTGACGATATTGCACTTGACGGCTATGTAAGCACAGCTTACGGTTGGGATTATGTTGTCAACTATCCCTACTGCACAACCACTGCTACAGAGGGCAAGGTAGGCTTTGGCTTTGATAAGGAAGTTACAGTAGAGAAGATTGTTGTTATCGGTGCTGATGACACAATTCCCGCAACTGCAACACTTACAACTGCTGACAATAATACAGTTGAGCTTACAGGTACAAAGAGCGGTAACGATGTTGTCTTTGAGGTTGAGGATGCATATTCCTTCGGCTTCTTCCTTGACTTTGGTCAGGAGATTACATACGCAGCTGTTCAGGTATACGGCGATGACACCTTCAAGGGTGCAACAACAAACGTAAGTGACAGACAGGACTACACTCTGTTTGTAAACGGTCTTACTGAGGATGACTCCCGTGTAATTGCTAACACAGGTGAGCACATCCTTACATCAGAAACAGGCTCTGACAGAGAGTGGGAGTATGACCCCTCTATTGTAGGCGAGGCTCCTTACTTCTATGCTCCCAACACACCTCTTGCAGAGGCAGCATACAACCTGACTATGGAAGAAATCTTCAAGAGCATCAACTATGACGAGACTTTTGGCGATGTGTTCTATACAGGTACAAACTGGCACAAGGTATGGACTCGTGATACTGCTATCTCTATGCAGTACATCCTCTCCTGGATGTTCCCCGAGATTTCCACAAACTGTGCAAACGCTAAGGTTGTTGGCAAAGACGGCAACCTCACATTTGAAGAAGACACAGGTACAGGCGGTTCCTACCCCGTATCCACAGACCGTATCATTATGATGCTGGCTGTTTGGGAGACCTACCTTGCAGACGGAAATGAGGAGACTCTTGAGTACTTCTACGAGGTAGCTAAGAACACAATTGAGCAGGACTACACAGTAGTTTACGATAAGGAAGCAGGACTTTTCCGCGGTGAGACCTGCGGTCTTGACCACCGTGACAAGACCTACGGCGACTGGACTCATAAGGATGTTCAGAACGGAATTGTAACTATTGCAGAAGGCAAGGCAGCTTCCACAAACATCATTTACTGTCAGGCTATGAAGATTCTCTCAGAGGCTGCAATCATCCTCGGTAAGGGAGAGGATGAGTCAAAGGCGTGGGCAGACCTTGCTGCAGACCTTGAGGAGGCAATCTCCACAAGACTCTGGCACGAGGAGCTTGGCACATACGCATCTTGGGAGTATCCCGATTGGATGGGCTCACCCCTTTCTTATAAGCAGGATGTTCTTGCTAACGGCTACGCAGTATGGTACAACATCGGCGGTCAGGAGAAGGCAGACTCCATTATGGAAAACCACACTCTTGTTCCTTTCGGTGCAAACACAGTATATCCCCAGAAAAACGCTTCACATTACAAGCATCCCGAATACAGATATCACGATTCAGGTGTATGGCCCGGTTGGGAAGCACTCCTTATGATCGGTGCTGTTAATAACGAAAACGAAAACAACCTCCTTGCTGAGGAAATCTGGAACTCTTGTCTCCGTGGTGCAGTTGCTTGCCTTACAAACTACGAGGTTATCGACTACGAAACAGGTGAGGGTCTCCACTCCACTCAGCAGCTCTGGTCTGTAGCTGCTACTATGGCAGGTTACTACAGAGTTCTCTTTGGTATGGAATATACCACAGAGGGTATCACATTTGACCCCTATGTTCCCGAGTGGATGGAAGGTCCCTTCTATATCGGTAACTATAAGTACAGAGATGCTGTTCTGGACATCAGCCTTTACGGCAAGGGCGATACAGTTGAGGCTATCTATGTAAACGACGAGAAGGTAGAGAACGATTATGTTCTTCCTGCAGACGCACAGGGTGATTACTTCATTGAGATTATCCTTAAGGACAGTGGTGCAGAAGATATCATTAACCTCAAGGACGAGAACACAGCTAAGGCTCCCAATGCTCCCACAGCTACACTCTCAGGCTCCACACTCAGATGGAATGCAGTAAATAACTGCACATACAAGGTATGGACAGGCACAGAGTATGTAGATGTAGAGGGCACATCCTACACAATCGACACAACAAAGTATGGTTGCTACAGTGTAGTTGCAGTTGACAAGACAACAGGCCTCTGGTCAGAGCTTTCAGCTCCCAAGGAGTACAATCCTGCAGGCACAAAGGTTACTGTCAACGCAAATAACTACTATGATAAGGCTCCCACGGTTTCCGGTTCTATTGACACTGAGAATACAAAGACTGTTTACTTTACCAATAACAAGGGTTGGAGCTCAGTCAATATTCACTTCTGGGGCGGTTCCGTAAGCACAGGCTGGCCCGGTGAGGCTATGAAGTATGTTGGTAAGAACGAAAACGGCGAGGATGTATACTGCTATTCTATCCCCAAGGATACTCCCAACGTTGTATTTAACACTAACAACGGCTCTGAGCAGACTGTTGATATTATCACAGGTGTTGAGGATAACGCAGGCTTCTATCTGAACAGCAACGCATCAGGCAAGTGGACAGTTGGCACATGGACAAATACCACATTCGACCCCGCTGATGCCGATACTGCTGCAGGTACCTTTACAGTAAAGGTTGATATTCCTGCAGACGGTGTATATCAGATGTCAGTTATCCACTCCAATCAGGGCGATCCCACTGCAGGTATCACAGCTGCTATCCGTTCCGTATATGTTGACGGCGAGGATGTTGGCTCACTGGTATTCCCTGCAATGAGCTTCACCCGTCAGGTAAGCTCACACTTAAGACTTGAGCTTACAAAGGGTCAGCATGAGGTTACAATCAAGTATGACACCGAAAACTGGTATGACAGAAATATGTCACAGGCACACGGCGAGGCAAACAACAACGTAACCTATCACACAGTTCAGTTTGCACGTACAGGAGATATAGGTACGGTTGCTCCTCCTGCAAAGACTGTTCTCCTTGGTGACGCAGACCTTGACGAAAAGATTACTATCAAGGACGCAACTGTTGTTCAGAAGTCCACAGCTAAGCTTACAACCCTTGAGGGCGATGCACTGAAGGCTTCTGATGCAGACGGCTCAGGCGAAGTTAACATCAAGGATGCAACTGCAATCCAGAAGCACGTTGCACAGCTTGAGACAGGTTATCCCATCGGACAGCCCATTGCATAAGCTTTTGAGTAAAACTTAATAAATAAACCGAAGGCTCCCGATTTGTTCGGGAGCCTTTGTGCGTGGGTTATAATATCAGGTCATTTTTTTGTGTATCCCGATGCTGAAATCAGACTTTATACAAAAAGTGTCTTGAATTATTATGAAATAACCTGTAAAATAAAAATGATTAAAAGCATTTAAATGGGGGGTATCAGAATGACAAAGAAAATATGGGCAGGAATATTGGTAATAGCATTGCTTTTTGCCTGCAGTGCAGTTGTTTTTGCTACAGGTGATGATTTAGAGATTATGCCTTCAGTGGGCTTTCGCATTGGCGATGTAAATATGGATAAAGATATAAACGTCAAGGATGCTACACTGGTGCAGAAGTATATTGCAATGCTTGAAACTCTTTCTGATGATCAGATGATTCTTGCAGATGCGGATATTGACGGGGATGTAAACATCAAGGATGCTACATACATACAGAAGATGGTGGCAGGGCTTGTAAAGCCTGCAGTGCCTACAAATCCGCAGGAGACCACAATGGCAATTACTACCGTAAATCAGACAACAGTAACTGAGGAGGGTACAACCCAGTTTGCAACTGAGGGAACAGAAGCTTCCACTGCAGTAACCGACCCTACAGAAACCTCTATTGTCACAACTGTGCCTGCAACCACTGCTCCTGACTACCCCACAGAAAGCACCTTGCCGACACAACTTACAGACCCTACAGAGGAAACACGGGAGACGACAGCGCCCCCGGTTCCTACAACAATGGCTACAGACCCGGAGGAGCCCACTGTGGAACCTACCACAAGGGACAAGAACAAGCCCATCGAGCTTCCCTTTGTGCCTGCATACTAAAAACCAGAGCTTCTGTTCGTACTTGAACAGGAGCTTTTTTGTATATCTGAGAGCGATTTTGTTTTGTTTGTGTGCGATTTTTTGCGATTCTGAACTGTAAAAATCTGCAAAAACTGTTGACAATGTTTCAAAAAGGTTGTATTATTAATAGAAAATGAACACGATACCCTTTTCAACAACGATTATTACGTGTGAATAAGGGTTTTTTTATTTCACTCACAAGGTTTTTTGATGGGTTTTTGAAAAACTCTTGAGAGTGATATATATACAAATCTTAGCAAACGAGGTGCAAAAATGAAAAAAGGACTGATTGTGTTACTTGCGATTACGCTTTTGTTCACTATCTTTGCTGATTTCGGCTCAAAGGAAACAATCGTAGTATGCGCTTCCTCCGAGCAGTTCCGTAACGATGCTCTGCAGGAGCAGCTCTCACAGGAGTTCCCTCATTACAATGTTATTGTTACCTATATGTCTACAGGTAAATCTGCCGCAAAGATTTATGCCGAGGGCGAGGGGACAGAGGTTGATATCCTTGTTGGACTTGAAACAGGATATATGAACAAGATTAAAGGCGAGCTTGCGGATATATCAGGCAGAAGCCGAATTCCCTACACAGAGGGACTTACCCCTGCGGATAATGAAAACCTGTGGGTTACATGGGAGCGTCAGGCCGGTGCTATCATTGTAAACACAGAGATACTTGAGAAGTATGGTCTGGAGGCACCCAAGACCTATGATGATCTCCTCAAGCCCGAATACGAGGGCTTAGTAGCAATGCCCGACCCCAAATCCTCAGGTACAGGCTACTTCTTCTATAAAAACTGGGTCAACCTCTGGGGCGAGGAAAAAACTCTGGAGTATGTTGATAAGCTCTATCCCAACCTTAAGCAGTTCACAGAGTCAGGATCAGGCCCCATCAAGCTTCTGAAACAGGGAGAAATTGCAGTGGGTCTTGCACTTACCTTCCAGGGTATCAGCGAGCGAAACGATGGTCAGCCCTTTGAGGTTATCTTCCCTCCTGAGGGTTCACCCTTCTCACTGACGGGTACTGCTATCGTCAAGGGCCACGAGGACAAAAAGGGCGTTGATGAGGTATTTGACTACATTGCAAATGTGTTCCTTAAGTACGATAAAGAATATTTCTGCCCCGAAACTATCTACGAGGGACAGATGAATTATATAGAAAACTATCCTGAGGATATACCCTATGCAGATATGACGGGTATTCAGGACTATGCTCAGAAAGAGAGGCTGCTGTCAATATGGAAGTATTAAACACCAAGCTTTCAGTTAGAAATCTGAATAAAACATACGCAGGCAAAACTGTTCTCAACGATATCAGTTTTGACCTTATGGAGGGTGAATTCCTCTCTATCCTCGGTCCCTCAGGCTGTGGTAAGACAACACTGCTTAGAATTCTCATCGGTCTGGAAAAGGCGGACAGTGGTGAAATTATCAAGGGCGGACAGGATATCTCAAACCTTGCAAGCTTTGACAGAGGTATGGGTATTGTGTTCCAGAACTATGCACTTTTCCCTAATATGACAGTTCTGCAGAATGTCATGTATGCACTTACACTCCGCAAGGAAACAAAGAAGCAGGCAAAGGAAATTGCAGAGAGAACTCTGGAGCAGGTAGGTCTGACAGACCAGATGCACAAGCGTCCCCACCAGCTTTCAGGCGGTCAGAAGCAGAGAGTTGCAATAGCAAGAGCTCTTGCAATGAAGCCCGAGGTTATGCTGTTTGACGAGCCCACAAGTGCGCTTGACCCTGAAATGGTTGGCGAAGTACTCGAGCTTATGAAGGACCTTGCTAAGGACTGAATGACTATGTTCT
>JAZSLX010000081.1:0-8759 GCA_045535605.1 Ruminococcus sp. | reverse complement strand
GTAACGCTCAAAGTTCTTTACCTCCAGCTCTTCGGGCTTGAGGAAGAGAGAATTAACGATATTGTGTGAGCGTGTACCGTTTGTACCTGTTACTGCCCAGGGCTTCTCATACTCTGTAACCTCACCCATATCAAGGGAAACAGGCTCCATCATCTGACCCATTGTACCGTCAGCAAGAAGCATAACAGTCATTCTGTACTTATCAGCAAGGTCAAAGCCCTTGAAGGTCATGGATACCATCTCCTGAACAGAAGCAGGAGCCAGCACCAGCATATGATAGTCACCGTGAGATGTACCCTTTACAGCCTGGAAGTAGTCGCTCTGTGAAGGCTGAATACCGCCAAGACCGGGACCGCCGCGCTGTACGTTTACAACGAAGGCAGGCAGGTCACAACCTGCAAGATAAGACAGTCCTTCACCCTTAAGGGAGATACCGGGGCTGGAGCTTGAAGTCATTGCACGCTTACCTGCAGAAGCAACGCCGATAACCATATTGATAGCAGAAACTTCACTTTCTGCCTGTAAGAATGTACCGCCGATTTTAGGCATACGCTTAGCCATATAGGCTGCTATTTCAGTCTGAGGGGTAATGGGATAGCCCAGATAGTGGCGGCAGCCTGCCATGATAGCGGCCTCAGCCAGAGCCTCGTTACCCTTCATCAATACTTTTTCTGACATAATCTTTCCTCCTTACTTCTCAACAGTGATTACACAGTCGGGGCACATGGTTGCGCAGAATGCACAGCCGATGCACTTTTCCTCATCTGTAACAGTTGCAGGATGATAACCCTTCTGATTAATCTCATCTGAGAGTGCAACAATGCCCTTGGGGCAAGCACCTACGCACAGAGCACAGCCCTTGCATCGGTTCTTATCAAATGTTACCTTTGCCATATTCATTTCCTCCATTCACTGACTCTTTTTTAAGAGTCTACAGTTTACCAGACTCTTTCCTGCAGAGTCAGCGGTAAAAGATTTTCTTGATTTTCTGAGAATTCTCCATATATTTTATCCCATACTGCGGTAAAACGCAAGGGCAAACCTGTCTTTGCGGAAATCTCAGCTATAAAGTCAAAGGACCTTTCCACATCTTCCTTAGTGGTCAGGGGTCCTATATTTGAGTTGTTTACAATGCCTGTAAAGGGAATACCTGCCGCCGCCTCAATCTCCTCTTTCATCTCCAGCACTTCGGAAACAGTACGGGTGAGAGGTCGGTACATATTCACCACCATAAGCATTTCGTAGTCGCCTTTCATTATACCCTCACGATATCTGCCAAGGGCATAGGCGCCTCTGTCGTCACCGCCTACGTCGCAGACAGCAAAGGTGTTTTCATCATCGATGATAGCGTAAGCCTCAGAGGGCAGAGCAGGCAAATCCACATTGGAATTTGCAAAGGGAGAGGAAATCATTCTGATTCCAAGCTCCTCAAGTCTTTGTGTGCTGTCCTTTGCTCTGTAATAGGGGTTTACTATATCCAAATCCGCAAGGGCAACTGCCTTACCTGTTGCCTCTCTGATACGCACTGCGTAGTTTACGGCAATGTTGGTTTTACCTGAGCCGTAGTGCCCTGCGAAAACGGTTATACGTCTGAAATTATTTATCATACCAGTACAGTCCAGCCGAACTCGTCAGCAACTGTGCCGTTCTGAATGCCTGTAACTGTATCGTAAAGCTTCTGAGAAAGCTCACCGATGGAGCCATCACCGATAGTCATAACGTCATCCTTGTAACGGAGTGTACCAACAGGAGAAATAACAGCAGCAGTACCTGTGCCGAATTCCTCCTCAAGCTTGCCTGTGTTCTGAGCCTCAATAAGCTCATCAACAGAAATCTTTCTCTCCTCTACCTCATAGCCCCAGCTCTTACACAGAGTGATAACGGAGTTACGGGTAATACCGGGGAGAATTGAACCTGACAGAGCAGGAGTTACAACCTTGCCGTTAATCTTGAAGAAGATGTTCATAGCGCCAACCTCTTCGATGTACTTTCTCTCAACGCCGTCAAGCCAGAGCACCTGACTGTAGCCGCCGTCGTGAGCCTTAACCTGAGCTGCAAGGGATGCTGCGTAGTTACCGCCTGTCTTTGCAAAGCCGATACCGCCGCGAACTGCACGAACATAGTCGTCCTCAATCCAGATACCAACAGGAGCAAGACCGCTTGCGTAGTAAGCACCTGAGGGTGAAAGGATAACCATGAACATATATGTCTTACTGGGAGCAACACCAAGGAAGTCATCTGTTGCAATAATGAAAGGACGGATATAAAGTGATGTGCCCTCTGCCTTGGGAATCCAGTCAGCGTCAACCTTTACAAGTGCCTTAACAGCCTCAACGAAGTCCTCCTCGGGAAGCTGAGGAATGCAAAGGCGCTCGTTTGTAGCGTTTGTACGCTTAGCGTTCATATCGGGACGGAAAAGTCTGGGCTCGCCATTTGCACCGCGATAAGCCTTAAGACCCTCAAACATCTCCTGACCGTAGTGGAATACCATAGCTGCAGGAGAAAGAGAAATATTCTCATAGGGAACGATTCTTGCATCGTGCCAACCCTGACCCTCTGTGTAGTTCATAATGAACATATGGTCAGTGAAAATCTTACCGAAGCCCAGCTTTGACTCATCTGTGGGCTTTTCTTTGGGACAAGTTGTCTTTGTAATTTTAATATCTAACATATCTGACACTCCTTCAAATAAACTTAGTACAATTTTATGTATACGCATATCCCTCAAGGAATAATGCAAAAACGCCCTGAAGCAGGGTATGCTTCAGGGACGATAAAAACACCGCGGTACCACCCGGATTGCCACAGATAAACTGTGACCGCTTTTGAATCTTTTAACGGAGATAAGCCGTGACCGCTTAACGGCTGTATGAGGCGTCTTAAAAAACAGACAATTCATAAGCTTTAGGCAACCCTGCTCAGGAACGACATGGGGTTATTCTGAACATCGGCTTTCAGCATACACCGACTCTCTGTGGATACATTGTAACCGCAACTTTCCTTCAATGCATTTACATATAATTAAAATAAAAAGATTAGTACATATATTACTACAAAAAACCTGAGTTTGTCAAGTTTTTTTAAAGTTTAAGGGCAATTTGGAGGATAATCTCCGAATTGCCCTATTAACGGTTAAATATGAATATTCAACTTGGATATTTTGACAAAAGATATCAGTGATGCATAACACCACGGGAGGACTTTCTCTCCTCGGGTTTGATTTCTCCTGCCTTTGTCAGGGCAATCTTTGTAAGCATAGGGCCTACCAGCTCGTAAATCATTACGGAGAACAGTGTGATATTACGGATAACGTCACCCTGTGTACCGCCGATTTCAGCAGAAGCAATAAGTGTCATACCAAGTGCAACACCTGCCTGAGGGAAGAGTGTAATGCCCAGGTAGTCCTGAATTGTTTTGTCGCAGTGAGTGATTTTTGCACTGATGGAAGCACCGAAGTACTTACCAAGGCAACGGAAGATGATGTATACAACACCGACCACAACCATAGTCCACTGAGTAAATACGGAGAGCTGAAGCTCTGCACCTGAAAGCACAAAGAAAAGTGCAAACAGAGGACCTGTCCAGCGGTCAAGTCTGTCCATAAGTTCCTCGGAGAAGTCACACATATTGCAGAATACTGTACCCATCATCATAAGGAGAAGGAGTGAGGAGAATCCGCAGTGTACACCGCCGATATGGAACTTGATCTGAGAGATTGCAACGCCTAAAAGTACATAAGCAACTGTAATGGAGAGACGCTTACTTCTGGAGTGGAAGAGTCGCTCTGTATAAGACAGCAGTGCACCTAAGATACCGCCTGCCACAATGGAGAGTACAATCTCTATCAAAGGCTCAAGAGCAATGGAAAGTATATCCATATGACCTGAGTTTACAGCCTTTGCCGCACCTAAGGAAACAGCAAACACAATAAGACCGATTGCATCGTCAATAGCAACTACAGGGAGGAGCATCTGTGTAACAGGACCCTTTGCCTTGTACTGACGTACTACCATCAGTGTAGCCGCAGGGGCAGTTGCAGAGGCGATAGCACCTAAAGTCAGAGCAATAGGAAGGTCAACAACCTCGGGCATAAGGAAGGAAAGCGTGATAAGTGCCGCATCAACAAGGATGGTTGCACCCACTGCACCGAAAATTGCAATAACAACAGCCTGCTTACCTATCTGTTTAAGGCTTGAAAGTCTGAACTCGTTACCGATAGTAAAGGCGATAAAGCCCAGTGCCGCCTCAGAGAGAATATGGAAGGACTCCACATTTTCAAAGGAGGTAAAGCCAAGGCCCTCAATGCCCAGAAGACCCAGACAGTAGGGACCAATCAGAATACCTGCCACAAGATAACCTGTAACTGCAGGCAGACCCAGAGGCTTACATAATCTTGTCATCATAAGACCTGCAAAAAGTGCAATTGCAAGGCTCAAAAGAACAGTCATAATTCTTACCTGATTTCTTTTTTATTACTCTGTGATATTAACAAAATATTCATAAAGCGACTCAAATAATAACCCTTTAATACTTCTTTGTCAATGGATAAAAAGACTTTTTGACAAAAAAGCAAGGAGACCCTGTTTTAAAAGGTCTCCTTTTGTATATCTTTTCAGGTTTTAAGGGGTTATTTTTTCTGTGCATCCTTTGCCGCTGAGAAAAGACTCCTCAGACGGATTTTAACCGCACCCATATTTGAGATTTCGTCAATCTTTATCTGAGTGTAAATCTTGCCGTTTTTCTCTATGATAGAACGCACCTCGTCGGTAGTTACAGCATCTACACCGCAACCGAAGGACACAAGCTGAACAAGGTTTATATCAAGGTCATCAGAATACTCTGACACATACTTTGCCGCCGCATAAAGCCTTGCGTGGTAGGTCCACTGATTACGCACCGATACTCTGAAGGGCTTCACCTTATGACTTATGCTGTCCTCAGTGATAACCACTGCACCCAAGTTGCAGATAAGCTCGTCAATGCCGTGATTTATCTCAGGGTCAAGGTGATAGGGTCTGCCGCACAAAACTATTACAGGCAAGCCCTTACGCTTTGCAAGGCTCAGGAACCCCTCACTCTTTTTGCGTACATCCTCCATATAAGCCTCGTACTCTCCGTAGGCTTTCACCGACGCCTTGTGGATAAGACTCTTGGAAAACACTCCAAAGTGTCTTTTAAGGATAGGAGCTATATGTACTTCAAACTCCTTCTTCTTGTGAAGTCCTATGAAATCGCTGATGTACTCCGTATTCTCCAAATCCTTTATATTTGCACCGATAACCTGAGGATAATATGCCACAACAGGACAGTTGAAGTTTCTGTCTGTCAGCCCTTCATCAAAGTTATAGGTCATACCGGGATAGAATATTGCGTCCACATCCGCTTTCAGAAGCTCCTCAATATGTCCGTGCATAAGCTTTGCAGGATAGCATACGGTATCCGAGGGGATAGTGTGCTGACCCTCAAGGTAAATCTTGCGGTTTGACTGAGGAGAAACCAGCACATTAAAGCCAAGCTCCCTGAAGAAGGTTGCCCAGAAAGGCAGAAGCTCGTACATATTAAGTCCCAGAGGGAGTCCCACAGTGGGTTTGCTTGAGTCTATGCGTACATCCCTATATTTATCAAGGTTTCTTAACTTATATTCGTAAAGATTGAATCTTTCCTTTACCCTCTTTGTATCCACAGGGCGGTCACAGCGGTTGCCTGCAATGAACTTGTCACTGCCTGTAAAGGTATTTACGGTCAGTCTGCAACGGTTTGTACAGCCCTTGCAGGTGATAGCCTTTACATTGTGAGTAAAACCGCGAAGCTCAGACATTGTGAGCACTGCACTTCTGTCACCTGACTTTGAATGACTCTGAGCGAAAAGTGCCGCACCGTAAGCACCCATAACCGCAGAATATTCGGGACGGATAACGTCGTGTCCTATCTCCTGCTCAAAGGAGCGGAGCACTGCATTGTTAAGGAATGTACCGCCCTGCACCACGATATTTTTGCCAAGCTCCTCGGCTGACGCACAACGGATAACCTTATACAAAGCATTCTTTACAACACTTATGGAAAGTCCTGCAGAGATATTCTCAACACTTGCGCCGTCCTTCTGAGCCTGCTTGACAGAGCTGTTCATAAACACAGTACAACGCGAGCCCAAGTCCACAGGCTTATCCGCATAAAGACCTAAGGTAGCAAATTCCTCGATAGAGTAACCCAGTGCTCCTGCAAAGGTCTGCAGGAATGATCCGCAACCTGAGGAGCAGGCCTCATTGAGGAATATATTATCAATAGCGCCGTTTCTGATTTTGAAGCATTTTATATCCTGACCGCCTATATCAAGGATAAAGTCCACATCAGGCTTAAACTTCTTGGCGGCGGTATAGTGGGCAATAGTCTCAACTATGCCGTGGTCCACGTGAAAGGCACTTTTTATAATTTCCTCGCCGTAGCCAGTAACCGCCGACTGTCTTATTTTAATATGGGGATAATCCCTGTAAAGCTCTGTAAGATAATTCTTTACAATCTCCACAGGGTTGCCGTTGTTTCGGCAGTAAAGAGGACGGAATATATTGCGCTTTTCATCCGTCATAAGGATTTTAACCGTGGTAGAGCCTGCGTCAATGCCGAGGCACATCTCACCCGAAGGAGTATCAATCTGTCTGATACCCTCAGAGGCTTTCCTGTGACGGCTCATAAACTCCTCATACTCACTCTCGGAAGTAAAAAGAGGCTCACAGGCATTATATCCGCTCGCACTGCTGTAGCTTCCTACTTTCTCGGAAAGTTCAAGTAAATCAAAGCCTTCGCTTGAATCGGAAACTGCCGCACCGTATGCCACAAAGTAAAGGGAATTATCAGGGCAGTTACCGCGGGTTTTCAGCACATCGTCAAAAGCCTTGCGAAGCTCTGACAGGAATGTAAGAGGACCGCCTAAATACAGGATATTACCCTTAATCTCTCTGCCCTGTGCAAGTCCTGCAATGGTCTGGTTCACAACAGCATAGAAGATACTTGCCGCCACGTCCTCTTTCCTTGCACCCTGATTAATAAGAGGCTGAATATCGGACTTTGCAAAAACACCGCAACGGGAAGCAACTGTGTAAATCTTCTCTCTGTCCTTTGCAAGCTCGTTAAGCGTAGGAGTATCAACAGACAAAAGCGAAGCCATTCGGTCGATAAATGCACCTGTACCACCTGCACAGGTACCATTCATTCTTACCTCAAGCCCTCCTGTTATAAAGAGAATCTTTGCGTCCTCTCCCCCCAGCTCTATGACCACGTCGGTCTCGGGTGAGAGCTTCCGCACTGCGTTTCTGGTGGCGTAAACCTCCTGCACAAAGGGGAGTGATAAGTCCTGCGCCATACCCATTCCTGCAGAGCCTGACACAACAATCTGCATTTTTTCACCTGCAAACTGCTGTGAAAGCTCCGAAAGAAGCTCTGCTGACATCTGTGAAATCTTTGAAAAATGCCGTTTATATGTAGAAAAAACTATCTTATCGTTTTCATCAAGGACAACACACTTTAAAGTGGTTGAGCCTACATCAAGTCCTATCTTCTTCACTTTGTCACCGCTTCCTCTCTTGCTACAGAAAGCATAAGCTTAATGCGGTTTTCCTGATTAACCTTGGAAGCACCTGCATCGTAATCAATGGGAAAAATATTGGCATCGGGATAAAGCTCTCGTAGAGTACGAATAACACCCTTGCCTACAATGTGGTTAGGCAAACATCCGAAAGGCTGAGCACAGATAATGTTGTTGTATCCCAGCTCCACAAGCTCCATTATCTCTGCAGGCAGAAGCCAACCCTCACCCATCTTCACACCTCGGTCAATAACCTTTTCCACCTGCTGTTTCTTATGCTCAAAGGAAGCAGGCACTACAAACTCGGGGTAAGGTGTAAGTGCCTCGTAAATATATTTCTCAACCTTGGCGGCAACCTTCTCTGCAATCTGTCCGCCTGTACGGACTACCTTGCTTCCGCCGTAGTATTTATGGTCGGTTTCAATATTAGAGAAGCAATACTGGAAGAAGCCAAGCACACCGGGAAGCATATACTCGCAGTCCTGAGTATCAAGGAATTTTTCCAGACCGTTATTGCCAAAGGAGGAGTATTTGACGTAAATCTCCCCTACTATGCCCACCTTGGTCTTGTTGCGTTTTTCACGCTTAATATTGTGGAAGTCCTGCGCTATTGCACACAGGTTCTTCTTAAGGCTTTTAATGCTCAGACCCTTGTTTTTTCTGAACTGGTCTGAAAGCTCCTCTATCCACTTATCAACCACACGTCGGGTATCACCCTTTACTACTTCATAAGGTGTAGTCTGATTTTTCAGAAGCAGAAGCATATCACCGTAAACCAGTGCCATTATGGCTTTTAACAGCATAGGCAGAGTCACCTTGAATCCGCTGTATTTTTCAAGCCCCGTAAGACTCAGGGAGATTACAGGCACATAGTCCATACCCATATTTTTCAGGGCTTTTCTCAGAAGCCATATATAGTTTGAAGCTCGGCAGCCGCCGCCTGTCTGAAACTGTATCAGAGCACACTTGTGAGGGTCAAAATCCCCACAGGTGAGCGCATACAACTGCTGACCGATAGAGCATATGGCAGGATAACACATATCGTTGTGGAGGTATTTAAGACCTGTATCTATAACCTTCTTACCCTCGTACTTGAGCACCTTAAGATTATAGCCGTACATATGGAAGATTTCACTGAGAAGTTCCATGTGTGTAGGAAAAATATCGGGAGCAAGTATGG
>JAZSLX010000011.1:0-4803 GCA_045535605.1 Ruminococcus sp. | reverse complement strand
TCCTTTGTAAAATCAAGCCCTGTCACAAAAACCACCCCTGTTTCTGTATAGATTGCTGTATATCATATTATTCAGATAAAACAGCCTGTACGCCAAAACGCATAATTAAATATTATACAACCTTTTGCGACAAAGTTCAACGAGCAAACTTTGAACAGTTTTCTAAAACAGAAGTGATAAATACATCTCTTTTATAGGCAGATACACAAAAATCGGACGACAATTACAATTTGAGTAACTGCCGTCCTTAAAGTCAGTTCCGAGTTAAATTATCAGCCTGTAACGATACCTGTGACAGTTACTACCGTCACTCCGTTACCTGTCTGTGTGCGTGCAGGAACAGTGATTGTAACCTCACCTGTGGGGAGTATCAGGGTGTTATCCCCGTCTACAGTGTAATCCTCAGCTGTGTAAACAGTAGTTACGCCGTCAGTTACAGAGCGGATGTCTGTAATCTCAAAGCCTACAGGCAGAGTGTCTGTGATTACCACATTTGTGGCAGGAAGGTTGCCCGAGTTCTCAATTGTAAAGGTATATGTCAGGGTTTCTCCGCAGGAGATAACCGCCTTATCCACAGCCTTCAGGATATCCACCTGAGCAAAGTCCTCACGGGGCAGAGTCACGGATGACTCGTCCGTTGCAGTACCTGTTGCGCAGGCATCGCTTGAGCCCTGTGCAGTGGCAGTATTTGTAATACTGTCCACCTCGTCCTCTATTGTTGCGTTTACTCTTGCCACATAGATAACTATTACGCTCTCGCCGGGCAGGAGTGTTCCTGCTACAGGAATAACCAGAGAATCAGTGTCTGTAGGTGTTACCTCTGTCACCTGAGTTCCGTCTATAAGGCGTGCACTGCCCTGTACATAGAACATAGGAGTGTCATCTTCTCCGCCTAAATCATCAGTAACGGTTACATCATCAAGAGGCTGAGTACCTGTGTTGGTTACTGTCACAAAGTAGACTATATTCTCTCCGGGACGCCATGTTGTGTTTGCAGAGAACTTCTCCACAGATATGCTTATGCTGTCCAGAAGATTTGTAGTTACTACATTGGAGGTTGCGGCCCCTGTGTCCTCGCCTGAGTTGTAGGTCAGGGTTGCAAAGTTATTAAGAATTGTTGCCATAATTTCACCTTTCATTATATTTTTATTTTCATAGGGTTTCCCCTTTTTCATAATATGCAAAGTCCCACGATTGAGTGTAACAGAACAAAAAAAGACGGCAGGTTTCCCTACCGCCAAAAAGCAAAATACTCAGTACAATTCTTTTAAAATCCTTGTAAATTCCTGAAGCGACACGCCCAGACTCTTTGCATAGGCAACATCACCCTTTAACCGCTCTTTAAGCATCATCTCGCGCAAGGCATTTATTTTCTCTTGTGAAAGCTGTTTTACAAAGCAACCTCTGCCAACAGCCGTATCAATAAAGCCATCCCTCTCCAGCTCTTCCCATGCGCGTTTTACGGATATAACGCTGATTTTCAGCTCTGTCGCTACAGTACGAATAGGCGGCAGAGGACTGCCGCCTTTCATTTCACCGCGTATAATACTGCCTGCAATCTGGTCATATAGCTGACGGTACAGAGGCAGGTCCGAGGAATTTGAAACGCTTATGTTTATCATAGGTCAAGCTCCTCAAATCTCTTGGCTGAAATTCTGTAGCCCCAGAAGTTCAGAAGCACGAACAAAGCAAGACCGCCAAGGAGCACTGGAATCTGCATAACCATTCCCACAGGTGTAGATGAATCAAGAAAAGTACTTACAGGTGACTTGACATACTGAGCCAAGGTTTCAAAAACACCGATAAACACCAGGAAGAACACACCTGACAAAATCAGAGGTTTCAGAGTTTTGTGTCCTGTTTTGTAAAAGGCTGTGCCATAAATAAAGTTGAAACCGCCAAGCATAAAGAAGGTGAATCCGAAAAATGCAGGGTTTATGTCAATGCCTGCCTGATTAATTCCACCGCCGTACACAAGATGTGAAACAACCGCAAAGATTGCCGCCACAAGCACATTAACAAGCTCGAAAACAGATACAGAAAGGAACCTTGCTTTAACTATATCTTTTTTCTTTATCGGCAAAAAGGCGGTGTATTCTATATCCTTGTTTGCCTTACCTGTATTAAAAATGCTGTTTACAACAACAATGCCGTTATAAATAAAAATTACATAGTAGCAATAGTCTGGTATGAGCATCATAGCACCCATAAGTACAAAAACAAAAAACAGAGGATGCACCGCCAACGTATATTCTTTATAGAGCAGTTTTCCCATATTTTCACTCCCTCTCCAGATGAATCATAATATCTTCAAGACCAATCCGTGCAGTGCTTGCACCGACACTGAGGAAATCCTCCTCGTCGCAAGCCTTTATCATAGCTTCATAGCCGAAGGCGTTCTTGCGTATGCCTATGAGCTTCTTTTCAAGCTCAGGGGTTATCTCTCCGCCCATTACGGCACGGTACTTTTCAGCAAAGGACTCCTTGTCACAGCTCTCAATAATCCTGCCGTCCTGAATGTAGGTGATGAAGTCTGCACACTTCTCAAGGTCAGATATAATATGAGTTGAGAACAGAATGCTGTGCTCTCCGTCTGCAATCAAGTCAATAAAAATACCGATAAGCTCATCACGGGACACTGGGTCAAGACCTGAGGTAGGCTCATCCAGAAGCAACAGCTTTGCTCCGTGAGAAAGTGCCAGTGCAAGGGAAAACTTCACCTTCATACCTGCGGACAGCTCCTTGATTCGTTTGTTCTTATCAAGGGAGAATTTCTCAAGGTAAGACTCAAAAAGCTCCTCGTCCCAATTTTCATAGAACTTAGCAGTAACTTTAGCAATGGTTTTAAGCTTATAGGCGGGGTAATAATCAGCACCGCCCAGCACAACACCCACATTCTGCTTGAGGAACATCTCGTTATCTTTTACGGATTTACCCATAAACTCAATCACACCGCAGTCCGGGTGAACAAGCCCCAAAACAGACTTGATAGTTGTGGTCTTGCCTGCACCGTTTCTGCCGATAAAGCCCATCACAGTACCCTCTTCAACCACAAATGAAACATCTTTGAGAGCAAAAGTATCAAAGTTTTTGCAAAGCCCGTCAATCCTGAGAATACTCATATACATTCCTCTTCCGCACATATTTTTAACACAAAAGGAGTGTGCATTGTTATTGCCTTGCACACACCTTCGTGTTTATTGTGCATATTCATTATACACAATTTTATAATGCTGTCAATGCTTTTTTGAAAAAATCTCCCTTCATTGGATTGCAAAAAGCACCTCTTTCGTGATGAAAGAAGTGCTTTGATTTACAGTAATATTTAATAAAAATCATTCCTCGGGGGCAGCTTCCATGAGGGATTCCCATAGTTCAAAAACCTCTGTCTGCTCCTCCTGCAAGCTCTCAAGCTTTGCAGTCAGCTCCATAAGCTTTTCGTAGTCGCCCACGACCTCTTCGCTCTGAAGCAGTGTCTGGACCTCCTCTATCTCTGCCTCCAGCTCCTCTATCCTCTGCTCTGCTTTTTTCAGGTCATTTTGGCGTTTTCTCTCTCGGGCTTGCTCCTCTTTTCTCAGCTTGTAGTCATTGACCTTGGGCTTTTGCGGTGCCTCCTTAGTCTGAGGAATTTCCTCCCTGTTTACAGTTTTCTCTGCATAATAGTCATAGTTACCCAGATATTCGGTAACTCCTGTGGGAGTCAGCTCGATTATCCTGTCTGCCAGTTTATTGATAAAATATCTGTCGTGGCTGATGATGAGCATTGTGCCCTCGTATTCTGCAAGGGTCTGCTCCAATGCCTCACGTGAAGGTGTATCAAGGTGGTTTGTAGGCTCGTCAAGGAGGAAGAAGTTTGCACCTGACAGTACAAGCTTTAAGAGGGATATACGTGCCCTTTCGCCACCGCTCAGTGCAGATATGGGCTTGAACACATCATCGCCTTTTATAAGGAATGAACCCAAGGCTGTACGGATTTGAGTATTATCCATATGAGGATAGGAGTCGCTTATTTCCTCCAGAGCATTCTTTGTGGGACACAAATCTCCCTGCATCTGGTCAAAGTAGCCTGTGTCCACCCTTGCTCCAAAGGTAAGCTCATCAAACTCTGCCTCATAAATTCCGCAGAGAATCTTGAACAGCGTAGTCTTTCCGCAACCGTTTGCGCCTACTATGAACACTCGCTCGCCTCGGCGGATGTGGAGATTCACATTCCGTAGCACCTGCTTTGAGTCAAAGCTCTTGCTCAGATTACGGCAGATTAGTACATCGTTTCCGCTTTCCCGCTTCGGCTCAAAACGCAAGTGAATATGGCTCTCCTCACCCTCAGGCTTCACAAGCCGTTCTTTTATTCTGTCCGCTTCCTTCTGCTTGCTGGCGGCAGTGACATAGTTATGTGCCTGATTCCAACGCTTCTGCTGTTCCACTATACCCTCAATGCGTCTAATCTCACGACTTTCTTTTTCATAGAGCTTCTGCGCCGCCTCAAGTGCACGGGCTTTCTTCTCCATAAAGGTGGTATAGTTGCCGTCATAGGCAGTAATTCGTTTATGATCAAGCTCAATTGTCTTGTTGGTAACTGCATCAAGAAAGTATCGGTCATGGCTTATAATCAGGGCTGAGCCCTTGAAGTCCTTGATAAACCCCTCAAGCCACCTGACAGAATTAATATCAAGGTGGTTTGTAGGCCCGTCAAGAAGGAGAAAATCCGCACCGGAAAGCAGTAACTTTGCAAGAGAAAGCTTTCACGCCTGACCTCCGCTGAGTGTGCCTACCGCACGGGTAAAATCCTCCTCAGCAAAGCCA
>JAZSLX010000065.1:0-2816 GCA_045535605.1 Ruminococcus sp. | reverse complement strand
TGCAACCTACAACGTTGCAGGTATGGAAGTTAAGGTTGCTGTTACATCCGGTCTTTCCAACGCTGCAAAGCTTCTTGATGACATCCGCGCTGGCAAGGCAGACTATCAGTTTGTTGAAATTATGTGCTGTCCCGGCGGTTGTGTAAACGGCGGCGGTCAGCCCATCGTTCCTGCTGAAATCAGAAACTACACAGACATTCGTGCAGAGCGTGCAAAGGTTCTCTACGCTGAGGATGCAGGTCTGCCTCTCAGAAAGTCCCACGAGAGCCCCATCGTAAAGAAGCTCTACGAGGATTATCTGGGCGAGCCCGGCGGCCACAAGGCACACGAGCTGCTTCATACAACCTACGTTGAGAGAAAGAAGTATTAATCACTGAAACTCTGAGCAGGGTAAAACTTAAATAAAACACAGAGCCGATACCTGAGTGGTATCGGCTCTTTTTACTAAAACTATATTTAGACAAAGAAACAGCCGACCATAAAAGTCGGCTGTTTTGATTGAAGTTTGCTTTTATTGCTGTACGTAATCCGGATTCTTATAAATTGCCAGGTGGCTGTTTGCTGTCGCCCAGAGGGTATAGCCCTCTTTTTCAAGTAACGGTACAGCAGTATTGTATAGCTCGGTGTTCATACGCAGAACTATAAAGTCGTAGCGGTCAGGCTCAAGAACATCTGTTTTATCTGCGTTTAAATCATTCGAGTCAAAGATGTAAACCTCTTTGCGGTCACACAGGTGTGAGATAAGAATAGAGTCGCCGCCGATTACTGCATCCTCGGGGATAGAGTCCAGAGTTTCCTCTGAAAGTTTATAGTATGCCTTGTTCTCTGTATAGATGTCATAATAATGAGTGTTGTAGGACTCAATGCCTGCAAAGAACACAAAGGATGCTACAAATACAAGCACAGGGATATTCCTGCGCATATTTTCGCTCATATCATCTATATTGAGCACAGTCATAAAGATGAGCAGAGTTGCAGGTCCGAAGATGTACTGATAGCCAATCTGTCCTGCGTAGCCATAATAAGCACCAACAACAAGGTTTGTTATAATGAACGGCACCATCAGCAGAAAACGATGAATCTTCTTTGTAAAGAAGGGCAGAAACAGCAGAGGCAGCATAACCTGTACAAGGAAAGGCAGGGTTGCTTCTGTTGTGAGTGTACTGAAAAGATAGCCCGGATTTCTCAGAGCATTAATCAGAACATCTATCAAACCTTCATTTGCATCAAGCATCAGATGTCCGAATCTCCAATAGGTCATTTTATGACCGTCGCCGTTTTCGGTAAGCCACTTAGTGATAAACAGCATATAAACACAGCTGAGGAAGGCAAGTGCGAGTCCGTGAAAACGCTTTTTGTCACCTTTATTCTCAAAGAAAGCATACAGACCGATGCAGATTATAAACAGAGGCGCATCTTCTTTGACAAGGCAGGTAAGCAACGAAAAGACATAGAATGGAATGTACCGCTTTGTGTCCAATGCCCACAGAGTCCACATAAGAAGTGTGGGCAGGAAAGCATTCTCATGGAAATCATAGAAACAAGGTGCGATAAGCACAATGCTGAACACATAAGAAAGACCTAAGCCAAGCATTGCAAGACCCTTGAAATTGCGGTTTTTCAGAATAAGCATAAGGGGTACGATACCGCCCATTGAAAATACCGCCTGAAGCACAAGAAGAGTTTCCTCGTAAGGAAAAAGCTTGAATATAGGAACAAAGAGATAGAAAATATATGATGAGTGAATCTTGAAATGTGACATAAGCACATCTCTCTCACAGCTGTTTACAGCAGTAAGGTTATCCGCAAGGGAATGGAAACTCTGAACAAACAGACCGAAATCCACCGCACCTGTATAGAAAATATAGTGGTGGCATATTGAGCAAACGGATATGTATACAGTCATAACAAGTCCTGCAATCAGTCCTGCTATGCCGTATATCCACCATTTTCCTTTTTCAAAAAAAGCATGAATTTTGAACTTACTCAGAGCATAGGCTACAATCACCAAAGAAACAAGAGCTGTACCGATAGTAGCATAAACATTGTTCTGCATATATAGCAGCTTCCAGTCAAAGAACAATACCGAAGCTACCGTACACATAGGGTCAATCACCCGAAGCTTCTCAGGCAACAGCAAATGAAGCAGAGTAAGGGCAAGGATTATACCTAATGAATACAGAATCACAAGAGTAAACTCTACCTGAGCCATGTAATCCTTGGCATTTCCGAGAGGGTTAAGCTCCTCCTTCTTCATAACAGCAACCATTACTCCCGATACTGCAAAAAACGCCGTGAAAATACGGAGCAACAGCATCTCAGGCAATCCGCACATATAAAGGATTTTCTGCATCTTTTTGAAGGAAGGTTTATCTTTAAGACTTTTCATTTTACATCTCCTTTTCTCAAACAAAAACGCATTATTTACATATTTTATGATACAATTTAGGATGCGTTTTGTCAATGATTTTGTCTAAGTAAAAAGACAGCACAGCAAGTTTCCTTTTGCAAGGAAACTTGCTGTGCCGGTGCTTTATAAATTATTCTGCTGAGCCTGCTTTGCAAACTCTGTGTTGAGAGAATCGGTATCTGCAGGCTGTACAGGATTTGTGGCACTAGGCGGGCAAAGCTCACTTTGCACTACGTCCACAATCACGCCATGGTCAAACTTCTTATTATCACCCATGGGGATTTCATCAGGAAATCGTGAGGGTCTTTTTTCTTCTTTCATATTATCACCTTTTTACTCTTTTGTTTGGCAATAATATTATTTACAAACTGCTGAGAATTATTGACGGAAATATATACCGAAAGAA
>JAZSLX010000135.1:0-5974 GCA_045535605.1 Ruminococcus sp. | reverse complement strand
TGGAAGAAATCGAAAACTGGCAGTGTTGCGGCGGTGTGTTCACTACCTCCCGCAATGAGGTTGCTACCAAGCTTTCCTCTGTTCGTGCACTTAAATGGGCACAGAGCAAGGAACAGCCTCTTGTATCTGTCTGCTCCGCCTGCCACAATGTATTAAAGCAGACAAACCATGCAATGCAGACAGACAGTGAGTTTGCAAACAAGGTTAATCTTTATATGGCAGAGGAAAAGCCCTATGACGGAAGTACACAGGTTTATCACTATCTTGAACTTCTCCGTGATGTTGTAGGCTTTGATGCTATCAAAGAAAAGGTAGTAAACCCCTTAAAGGGTAAGAAAATTGCCGCTTATTACGGATGTCTGCTCCTGCGACCCAACACTGTAATGCAGATGGATGACCCTGAGAATCCTCAGATCTTTGAGGACTTAATCCGCGCCTTAGGTGCAGAGCCTGTAATCTACTCAATGCGTAACGAGTGCTGCGGCGGCTATGTTACAATGGAAAGCGCTGAATTTGCCGCTAAAAAGAGCAAGGCAATCACAGACAATGCAACCTCCTTTGGTGCAGATATGATTGTTACAGCCTGTCCTCTTTGTAAATATAATCTTGAGAAAAATGGAAACAGTGTTCCCGTTGTATATTTCACAGAGCTTCTGGCAGAGGCTCTTGGCGTAAAGGAGGGTACAGCTGATGCATAAGGATAATACAAAACTTACACAGGAGATTATCCGTGCAAGCGGTGTCAATCCCAGAAGGTGTATGAAGTGTGGCAAGTGTTCAGCTACCTGCCCTGCATACGATGAGATGGAGTATCATCCCCATCAGTTTGTATATATGGTTGAGTCAGGGGATTTAGAGCCTCTGATGAATTCACAGTCCCTTTACAAGTGTCTCACTTGTTTCGCTTGTGTTGACCGTTGCCCCAGAGGTGTTGAGCCTGCAAAACTTGTAGAAGCTGTCAGACTCTCGGTAATCCGTCAGCAGGGCAAAAACCACATGACAGCAGACGATGTACCCGCAAAGCTTGATCCCGAGCTTCCTCAGCAGGCAATTGTCAGCGCATTCAGAAAATACACAAAGTAAGGAGGAAAAAACATAATGCAGAGAATTGGCGTATTTGTATGCTGGTGCGGAAGCAACATTGCAGGTACAGTTGACGTGCATGCAGTTGCAGAAGCTCTGAAGAGTGAGCCCGGTGTTGTTTTTTCCACCGACTATCAGTATATGTGCTCTCAGGCTGGACAGGACATCATCAAGGATGCTGTCAAGGAACATAACCTGACAGGTATCGTTGTCTGCTCCTGCTCACCCCGTATGCACGAGGCTACATTCCGCAAGACTGCGGCTGCAGCAGGTCTTAACCCTTATATGGTTGAGATTGCAAACATCCGCGAGCAGTGCTCATGGGTACACAAGGATATGCAGACAGGTACCGAGAAAGCAATCGTCCTCGGTAAGGCGGCTGTTGCTAAGGTGAATCTCAACACACCTCTGACTCCCGGTGAGTCTCCTGTTACAAAGCGTGCTCTGGTTATCGGCGGCGGTATCGCAGGTATCCAGACAGCACTGGATATTGCCGACGCAGGCTTCCCTGTTGATATTGTAGAGGCAAAGCCCACAATCGGCGGCAAGATGGCTCAGCTTGATAAGACTTTCCCAACCCTTGACTGTGCCGCTTGTATCTTAACACCTAAAATGGTTGACGTTGCTCAGAACGAGAATATCCGTATCTTCTCCTACAGTGAAGTAGAGGATATTAAAGGCTTCGTTGGTAACTTCGATGTTACTATCAAAAAGAAGGCTCGTTTTGTTAAGGAAGAAATCTGCACAGGCTGTGGTGCTTGTGTTGAGAAATGTCCTATGAAGAAGATTCCCAACGAGTTCAATCTGGGTATGGATAACCGTCATGCTATCTATATTCCTTTTGCACAGGCTGTTCCCAAGGTTGCAACTATCGACCCCACAGCTTGTACTATGCTCAAAAAAGGCAAGTGCGGTATCTGCTCCAAGGTTTGTACCGCAGGTGCTATCGACTATACACAGAAGGACGAGCTTATCTCCGAAAAGTATGGAGCAATCGTTGTAGCAACAGGCTTCAATCCCATCAGTATGGATAAGTTCGACGAGTTTGCTTACAATCAGTCCAAGGACGTTATCACATCTTTAGAGTTTGAGCGTCTCACAAATGCCGCAGGTCCTACTGCAGGCAAGCTTCTCAGACCTTCTGATTTAAAGCATCCCCACACTATTGTTTTTGTTCAGTGCGTAGGCTCACGATGTGCTGCTTGTGCAGAAAAAGGCAAGGAGTATTGCTCCAAAATCTGCTGTATGTACACAGCAAAGCACGCAATGCTTGTTCGTGATAAATACCCTGATACAGAGGTTTATGTATTCTATATTGATGTTCGTACTCCCGGTAAGAACTTTGATGAGTTCTACCGCCGTGCAGTTGAGGAGTATGGCGTCAAGTATGTAAAGGGTATGGTAGGCAAGGTAACACCCGAGGGCGACAAGCTGAAGGTTCAGGCTTCTGACCTTATTGCAAACAAACAGCTTCACATTGATGCTGATCTGGTTGTTCTTGCTGCTGCTATCGAGCCTGATAAGTCTGCACGTCCTCTTGCTACAATGCTTACAGCAAGTATGGACACAAATGATTTCTTCACTGAGGCTCATCCCAAGCTTCGTCCCGTAGAAAGCCCCACAGCAGGCGTGTTCCTTTCGGGTGCATGTCAGGGTCCCAAGGATATCCCCGAAACAGTTTCTCAGGCATCTGCCGCCGCTTCAAAGGTAATCGGCCTCCTTGTTAAGGATAAGCTCACTGGTAATCCCTGTATTGCAAGTCCCAACGAGCTTATGTGTAACGGTTGCTCATCATGTGAGCGAGTATGTCCTTACGGCGCTATCACTTACGAAGATAAAGAATTTATTATGCCTGACAGGTCAAAGGCTGTGCGTCGAGTTGCTCAGGTTAATCCTGCAGTATGTCAGGGTTGCGGTGCTTGTACAGTAGCTTGTATGTCAGGTGCTATGGATTTACGCGGCTTTATGGGCGCACAGATTATTGCGGAGGTGGATGCAATATGCAAGTAAACGAATACAGACCCTTAATTGTTGCGTTTTGCTGCAACTGGTGTTCCTACGCAGGTGCCGACCTTGCAGGTAACAACAGACTTAACTATCCTGCAGATGTAAAGATTATCCGTGTACCTTGTTCCTGCCGAGTTAATCCCATGTTTATTCTCCGTGCATTCCAGCGCGGTGCAGACGGCGTAATCATCTGTGGTTGCCATCCCGGCGACTGCCACTATACATCAGGCAATTATTACACCAGACGCCGTATGGCTCTGCTGTTCTCAATGCTTGACTACCTTGGTATCGAGCGTGAGCGTACCCGTCTTGAGTGGGTATCTGCAGCAGAAGGTGCAAAGTTTGCCGCTACTATGAACGACTTCGCTGAGAAGGTTGCAGCCCTCGGCGAGAACAAGAGATTGGAGGATCTGCGATGCAAAAGATAACACGTGATGTGCTTGTAAGCAAAGCAGTTTCTCTGCTTGAACACGGCACAGTTTCTGCAGTCCTCGGATGGGGCAAAGGTGAGTTTGCATACGATGTAACTCCTACTGTCTTTGAAACTGCCGACGAAATCCGTGATAACTTCGTTTGGAACGATTTCTGCGGTGCTAACTTCTCCAAGTATTTAGTTTCCAAAACAAGAAAGATCGAGGGTAAAATCCTCGTTTTCCTGAAGCCCTGTGATACATACAGCTTCAATCAGCTTCTCACAGAGCACCGCTTTGACCGCGAAAAGGTCTACGTAGTTGCAGTGCCCTGTGAGGGTATGGCTGATATTGCTAAGGTAAAGGCAGTAGCAGGTGAGGGTATCTCCGCTATTGATTTTACCGACGCAGGCATGTCTGTTACAACTCTCTATGATGACGAGACCAAGACTATTCCTTATGCAGATGTACTGGCTGAGCGCTGTGTAAACTGCAAGAGCAAAAAGCACGTAGCATATGATGAGCTTTTAGGGGAGAGCGGTGAGGTTCTTGAGTCTGCCCGTTTTGACGAGGTAGAAAAAATCGAGGCTATGACTCCCGATGAGCGCTTTGCTTTCTGGCAGGGTGAGCTTTCACGTTGTATCCGTTGCAATGCTTGCCGTGACGTATGTCCTGCATGCACCTGTGAGAAATGCGTATTTGATAACCCCAACTCTGGTGCAGAGAACAAGGCTCCTGCTACTTCCTTTGAGGAGCAGATGTTCCACATTATCAGAGCATTTCACGTAGCAGGCAGATGTACCGACTGCGGTGAGTGCTCCAGAGTATGTCCCCAGAACATTCCTCTTCACCTGCTTAACCGCAAGTTTATCAGAGATATTGATAATTTCTACGGTGAGTATCAGGCAGGTGCCGAGGTGGGCTCACGTGCTCCTTTGGTTGATTACAACCTTGACGACTTAGAGGCTTCCGATATATTCGAGAGGAGGGACAGTGAGTAATGCGTAAATGTTCTTTATCAGTACTTGATAACCTCTTTGCAGAGATTGCAAAGGCAAATACTCTCTATATCCCTGCTTCTGATAACGCAGGCGGAGCAAAGTATACAAAGTGGGAGGAAGGTACACAGTACCTTGATACCCTCAATACAGTAAAAAGCCCCAAGGACTTCTTCTTTCCTCATACAGAGGATTTGATGGAGTTCAAGGTTACAGGCAAGAATATCGAGCTTCTTGATATAAGAGAAGAGTCCGAGGATTTTGTAGTTTTCGGTGTCCGTGCCTGTGATGTTAAGAGCTTTGATATTTTAGACAGAGTATTCCTCACTGATCCTGTGGACAGCTACTATGCAACCCGCCGGGATCACGGTGTGATTATCTCTCTTGCTTGTACCCGTCCTGCAGAGACTTGCTTCTGCACCACCTTCGGTATTGACCCTGCAACTCCTGCAGGTGATATCAGTGCCTGGAAGACAGAGGATGCTCTTTACCTTCAGGCGAACACCGAAAAGGGTGAGGAACTTCTCAAAAAGTTAGATGTTCTTACTGAAGAGTGTGACACTGAGGCAGTAAAGGCACAGCAGGAGAAAATCCGCAAGATTATGGATAAGCTCCCTCTCAGGGGCCTTACAACCGACAGCTTCGGTGGCGGCAAGACCTTAGAGCTTTTCGATTCCGAAAAATGGGCAGAGCTTTCAGAAGCTTGTCTTGGTTGCGGTACCTGTACTTTTGTTTGTCCCACCTGTCAGTGCTACGATATAAAGGATTTCAACACAGGTAAGGGTGTTATCCGTTATCGCTGTTGGGACTCCTGTATGTTCTCAGAGTTTACAAAGATGGCACACGGCAACTCAAGACTTACACAGCTTGAGCGCTTTCGCCAGAGATTTATGCACAAGCTTGTGTATTATCCTGAGAATAACGACGGACTTTTCAGCTGTGTAGGCTGCGGACGTTGCCTCAGTAAGTGTCCCATCTCTATGAATATAGTAAAAGTAATGAAAGCTTTAGGAGGGGAGACAAAATGAATACAAGAGTAGAAACCCTGATACCTGTTGTGGGTGTCATCACCGATGTACGCATTGACACCCCTGATGTAAAGACTTTCCGCGTTGTCACACCTGACGGCAAGAAGGCTTTCGACCACAAACCCGGTCAGTGTGCAATGCTTTCAATCCCCGGTGTAGGTGAGGCTATGTTCTCAATCACCTCATCTCCCACAAATACCGAGTTTATGGAGTTCTCTATCAAAAAGTGCGGTTGCGTAACCGATTGGCTCCATCAGGCAGACTTAGGTCAGCAGCTTACAATCCGTGGACCTTATGGCAGACCCTTTCCTGTAGATACAGAGTTCAAAGGCAAAGACCTTCTCTTTATTGCAGGCGGTATCGGTCTTGCACCTTTGCGTTCAGTTATTAACTACTGCCGTCACTACCGTGATGAATACGGCAAGATTGACATTGTATACGGCTCACG
>JAZSLX010000089.1:0-2450 GCA_045535605.1 Ruminococcus sp. | reverse complement strand
GGAGAGAAAGATCCAGCGTTTGTTCCGTAACCCCGACGTTACGCGTCTTATCAAGCGTTGTAACGACTTCGGCGCAGGCGGTGTTTCCGTTGCTATCGGTGAGCTTGCAGACGGACTGAAGATTAACCTTAATGCTGTTCCCAAGAAGTACGAGGGTCTTGACGGCACAGAGCTTGCAATCAGTGAATCTCAGGAGAGAATGGCTGTAGTTGTTGAAGCTGCTGACGTTGAGCGTTTCAAGGAGCTTGCAGCAAGTGAAAACCTTGAGGCAACTTTAGTTGCTGAGGTAACAGCAGAGCCCAGACTTGTTATGACTTACAACGGAAAGGCAATCGTAAACCATTCCAGAGAATTCCTTAACTCCAACGGTGCTGAAAAGCACATTGATATAGCACCCGCTGCTCCTGTTCTTTATAAGAAGGAGGCAGGTGAGAGCTTCGCAGAGAATATGAAAGCCCTCGCTCAGGACCTTAACGTTTGCTCCAAGCGCGGTCTTTCTGAGAGATTCGACTCCACCATCGGCGCAGGTACAGTTCTGATGCCCTTCGGCGGTAAATACCAGAGAACACCCATTCAGGCAATGGTAAACAAGGTTTCTGTAGAGCAGAAGCACACAGATACAGTTTCCTTTATGTCTTGGGGCTTCAACCCCTATGTGAGCGAGAAGAGCCCCTATCACGGTGCTTACCTTGCAGTAGTTGAGTCCCTTGCAAAGCTTGTTGCTACAGGTGGCTCTATGGATGGTGCATACCTTACCTTCCAGGAGTATTTTGAGAGTCCCCGTACAGACGCACAGCGTTGGGGCAAGCCTCTGTCTGCACTCCTCGGTGCATTTGATGCACAGCTGGACTTTGAGATTGCATCCATCGGCGGTAAGGATTCAATGAGCGGTAGCTTTGAGAATATCGACGTTCCTCCCACACTTGTTTCCTTTGCTGTTACAACAGGTAATGTAAAAACAGTTACATCCCCTGAGTTCAAGGGCGTAGGTAACACAGTTGTACTGCTCACACCTGAGTTTAATAAGTATGGTCTGCCCGATAAGGACAGCCAGAAGGAAGTGTTTGCTACAGTTGAGAAGCTTATCCGTGATGGTAAGGTGCTCTCCGCTTACACTCCCGGCTTTGGCGGTATTGCTGAGGCAGTTTACAAGATGGCTATCGGTAACGGCATTGGCTTTAAGTTTGCTGATGGTATTACACGTGATGAAATCTTTGATTGCTGTTACGGCGGATTTATTCTTGAGCTTTCTGAGAATGTAGAAATCGGCAAGGTACTGGGTACAACTATCGAGGCAACAGACATCGTATTAGGTAATGAGTCCGTATCTGTTTGTGTACTCAATGACCTTTATGAGAATAAGCTTGAGGATGTATTCAGCTGTAATATCGACCAGGGCAACAGAGAAATTCCCACACTGAGCTTTGACGGCAAAGCAAACGTTGCTCCTGCAATCAAGGTAGCTAAACCTAAGGTGCTTATCCCTGTATTCCCCGGCACAAACTGTGAGTACGACTCCGCAAAGGTTATGCGTGACGCAGGTGCAGAGGCTGAGATTATCGTTATCAAGAACCTGACTCCTGCACAGGTAACAGAGTCAGTTGAGTATTTTGCAAACGCACTGAAGACCGCTCAGATGGTATTCATCCCCGGCGGATTCTCAGGCGGTGACGAGCCCGACGGCTCAGGTAAGTTTATTACCGCATTCTTCCGAAACAAGGCAGTTACCGAGCAGGTACACGAGCTCCTCAAGAACCGCGACGGTCTTATGTGCGGTATCTGTAACGGCTTCCAGGCTCTTATCAAGCTGGGTCTTGTTCCTTACGGCGAGATTATCGACACAGATGAGAACTGTCCCACACTGACATACAACACAATCGGACGTCACCAGTCAAAGCTTGTAAACGTTCGTGTTGCATCCAACCTTTCACCCTGGCTCAAGTACTCTCCTGTTGGCGAGACTTACCTTACACCTATTTCTCATGGTGAGGGTCGCTTCCTTGCAAGTGACGAGCTTATTGAGAAGCTTATTGCTAATGGTCAGGTTGCAACTCAGTATGTAGATCTTAATGGCAACGCTACTGCAGATATCCAGTTCAACCCCAACAACTCTGCTTACGCTATTGAGGGTATCACATCTCCTGACGGTCGTGTATTCGGTAAGATGGGTCACTGCGAGCGTGTAGGCAATGGTCTTTACAAGAACGTTCCCGGTAACTCTGATATGGGTATCTTCCGTGCAGCGGTTGATTACTTCAAATAATAAATTTTACCAAAAAATTACAGGCAGAAGGCTTCATTGAATTGAGTAAAAACACTTGACTTTTGAAGCCTTTTGCAGTAACATAGTAAAAATATTTATTTCTATAAAAGATGGTAATGAAAGAGGAGGACAAAATTATGGCATTCTATTACAGTGAGCCTTCACGTACATTCAGCGAATATCTGCT
>JAZSLX010000026.1:0-6306 GCA_045535605.1 Ruminococcus sp. | reverse complement strand
TTCACTTCACAGGCGATATGCACGCAATCACATCTGCAAACAACCTCCTTTGCGCAATGCTGGATAACCACCTTCAGCAGGGCAATGCACTGGGTATTGACCAGCGCAGAATTCTCATCAAGCGTTGCCTTGATATGAACGACCGTGCTTTAAGATATATCAACGTGGGTCTGGGCGGTAAGCTCAACGGTATTCCCCGTGAGGACGGCTTCATCATCACAGTTGCTTCTGAGGTTATGGCTATTCTCTGTCTTGCAAGTGATATTGAAGACCTTAAAAAGCGTCTTGGCAGTATCCTTGTTGCATATACCTATAGCGGTGAGCCTGTATTTGCTCGTGACCTTAACGCTCATGGCGCAATGACAGCTCTCCTCAAGGATGCACTCAAACCCAACCTTGTTCAGACAATTGAGGCTACTCCTGCAGTTATGCATGGCGGTCCTTTTGCAAATATTGCTCACGGCTGTAACTCTGTCCGTGCAACAAAGCTTTCTCTGAAGCTTGCAGATTATTGTATTACTGAGGCTGGTTTCGGCTCAGACCTGGGTGCAGAGAAATTCTTTGACATCAAGTGCCGTTATGCAGGTCTCAAGCCCTCTGCAGTTGTAGTTGTTGCAACCTGTCGTGCTCTTAAGTACAACGGCGGTGTTCCCAAGGCAGAAACAGGCAACGAGAATCTTGAGGCACTCAAAGCAGGTATTGTAAACTTAGGTGTTCATATTGAGAATATGCGTAAGTACGGCGTTCCCGTTGTTGTTGCTATCAACCGCTTCCTCACAGACTCACAGGCTGAGCTTGATTACATCAAGGAATATTGTATCGAAAAGGGTGCTGACTTTGCACTTTCCGATGTATTTGCTAACGGCGGTGACGGCGGTGTAGAGCTTGCAAAGAAGGTTGTTGAGGCTTGCGATAAGCCTTCCGATTTCCAGCTTCTCTATCCCGACACAATGACAATCCGCGAGAAGATTGAGACTATCGCCCGTGAGATTTACCGTGCTGACGGTGTCAACTTCACAGCAAGTGCTGAGAAAGCCCTGAAAGAAATCGTAGCACTCGGCGGAGATAAGCTCCCTGTTTGCGTTGCAAAAACTCAGTATTCCATCTCTGACGACCCCACAAAGCTTGGTGCACCTACAGGCCACACAATCACTGTCCGTGACCTGAAGCTTTCTAATGGTGCCGGCTTCGTTGTTGTATATACAGGCGATATTATGACTATGCCCGGACTTCCCAAGGTACCTGCTGCAGAGCGTATTGACGTAGATGCTGAGGGTACAATCAGCGGCCTTTTCTGATATTATGCAGTATATATCACATTCTTTAGAGGACACTGAACGTATAGCCCGTGAGATAGCCTCCACCTTAAAAGGTGACGAAGTAATAGCAATGTTCGGAGGCCTCGGTGTAGGTAAAACTACATTTACCCGTGGCTTCTGTGCAGAGCTCGGTTTTACCGAGGGTGTCCACAGTCCTACATTTGCCATAGTCAATGAGTATCAGGGCGGTAAATATCCCATTTACCACTTCGATATGTACCGAGTTATGGATGAGGACGATTTGTATTCTACAGGCTTTTACGATTATCTGGGCAAAGGAATCCTCATTATCGAGTGGAGTGAAAACGTCATTGACTTTATTCCTTCAGATGCAATCCGTATAGAAATATCACGGGGCGAGGACGAAAACACAAGGATTATCACAAGGAAGTAACACAATGTTAATTTTATCAATAGATTCCTCAGCAACAGCTGCATCAGTCGCACTGTTTGAGGACTCAAAGCTCGTAGGAGAGTTTTTTGTAAATACAGATTTTACCCATAGCCGTACGTTAGTACCAATGATTGACAATCTTCTAAGTGTCACAGGCAAGTCGGTTTCTGATATTGAGCTTGTAGCTGTCAGCAACGGCCCCGGCTCTTTTACAGGTGTACGAATTGGCGTATCAGTTGCCAAAGGAATTGCATTTCCTGATGACCTGCCCTGTATTGCTGTGTCAACTCTTGAGTCTATGGCATACAATCTTGTTTTGACAGATTGCATTGTATGTGCAGTTATGGATGCAAGACGTAATCAGGTGTATAACGCAATGTTCTCCATTGAATACGGAGAGGTACATCGCCTTTGCGATGACAGAGCAATCTCACTTGAAGATTTGAAGAAAGAAATCGCAGAGCAGTATGAGGGCAAGCGTGTTATCTTAGTAGGCGACGGATCTACAGTTGCTATGCGGGAGCTTATGGATTTACAAAGATCTGTAGAAATGGCACCTGAGACACTGCGTTTTCAGCGTGCATCATCTGTAGCTTTGGCGGCTCTTGCCAGACTTAACGCAGGGGAGAAGCCAAAAAAATCAGCAGAGCTTCTGCCTTCATACCTGAGGCTTTCTCAGGCTGAGCGTGAAAGACAGGAAAAACAAACAACAGAAAATAATACTTAATATAAAGGAGATTTTAAAATGATTGCAATCGGATGTGACCACGGCGGACTTGAAATCAAGAACGCAATCGTAGAATATTTAAAGAAAGCAGAGGTTGAGTACATCGACTTCGGCACATACACAGAGGATTCAGTAGATTATCCTATATATGCATATAAGGTTGCAAACGCAGTGTCCAAGGGCGAGTGTGAAAAAGGCATCATCTGCTGCGGAACAGGTATCGGTGTTGCAATCGTTGCAAATAAGGTAAAGGGTGTACGTGCCGCTACAGTAACTAATGAGTTTTGTGCAGAGATGACACGCCGTCATAACGATACAAACGTTGTTACAATGGGTGGCAGAGTAATCGACGCAGATACCGCAGTACGCCTTGCAGAAATTTTCCTGAACACTCCCTTTGACGGCGACCGCCACATCAAACGAGTAGATATGATTACTCAGATTGAAAACGGCGAATTTGAAGTATAAATATAAATTCCGCTATCAGCTCCCCTTGTCAGGGGCGCTGGATTGCGGCATTATTATGACGCAATCCTGAGGGGTAGTAAATAAATTCTTGCATTTTACATTTTCATAGTGTATAATAACTTTTGCATTCGCCGGTATGATGGAATTGGCAGACGTGACGGACTCAAAATCCGTTGGTAGCGATACCGTGTGGGTTCGAGTCCCACTACCGGCACCATAAAAAGGAACAGACCATTTGCGTCTGTTCCTTTTTATAATACCAGTTGGGACTCGAACCCTGAGAGGGCTGACGGCGTGAAGCAAAACAGTCCGGGGGACTGTTTTGTAGCCGACAGGTGTGCAGGCGGGTACCGAATGCGTCAGCATTGGGTCGCCAAGCAGTGCAGACTGCAATGGCAGGCTGCGTCCCACTACCGGCACTTTGCACTTCGTGTAGTGAAATTCGCCTTACGGTGAGCGGATGGATTAAATTTCACTTTCTGCAAAGCAGAAAATTTCATAATGACCAAAGGTCATTATTTCATATCCGAAGGATATTTCACTTCACAATCTTGATTAATATAATATAGTGAGATAAATGAGGTATAGTCATATGACAAATGTTAATTTAGTTTTTGACGGAAATTATGATGATGCAGACATCATTGCTGTTCCTGATGATCTTGTATCTATAATAGAAGAATTAGGATACGAATTCTTGCGTTGGGTTTCCACTGCTGAGGATTCTGATTATTGGACGATCATTGATGGAAGAAGATGCGTAGTTGCTGAAACAAACGGTTTTCTTAAATGGATAAATTCCTGTTATTGTAAAGAAACAGAAAAAGCATATATTGTAGCAAAGAATATAAATTTCTGTCCTGATTATAGAATTATAGAGTTCTAACGATTATCACACGTTCTTTTGTGTTATTTCATTTACTTAATTGCTTTGCATATTTGCGGGGGTTACTATGAACTGGAATCTTATGTTTTTTCTAAATAGCATACTTCTCGGCATAGGTCTTGCAATGGATGCTTTCTCTGTGTCCCTTGCAAACGGACTCAGTGAGCCTTCAATGCGACGTAGAAAAATCTGCACTATCGCAGGAGTATTTGCATTCTTTCAGGCATTAATGCCTATGATAGGCTGGGTCTGCGTACATACAGTTTTGCAGTATTTCACTGCATTCGAAAAATGTATTCCTTGGATTGCTCTTATCCTGCTTCTCTATATCGGTGGCAAAATGCTCTATGATGGTATAAATTCAAAGGACGAGGACGAATGTAAATCCCACAGCATAGGTTTTTCCTCCTTACTTGTGCAGGGTGTAGCTACTTCAATTGATGCATTGTCTGTCGGCTTCACTATCTCAGATTATAATTTCCTTATGGCACTTGTCTGTGCTTTTATAATAGCCATTGTTACCTTTGTTGTCTGTGTATCGGGTGTGTTAATCGGCAAGAAATTCGGCACCAAACTTTCAGGCAAAGCTGAAGTCTTGGGCGGTATTATTCTCATCCTTATAGGCTTAGAAATTTTCATTACAGGCATATTTTTCTGATTACTTTTTCTATGGATTCCTGTCGGTAAAACGGCAGGAATTTTTTGCAAATATTGCAACCATTCTGAATTTATCGGTACTATATATACGAAGCCGCTTCAAATATTTTAATTAAAACAGGAGGTGTATTATGGAAGATAAAGAAATAATAAGGCTTTACCTTGAACGTTCGGAGGAAGCCATAACAGAAACAGCAAGCAAATACGGCTCTTATTGCTACTCGGTAGCTTTTAATATTCTGCAGAATCAGCCTGATTCGGAAGAAGTTCTTAACGATGCATATATGAGTGTATGGAACAACATTCCTCCTCATATTCCTCAGTGCCTCAGAGCATTTGTAGCAGGTATAGCCCGCAACATAAGTCTTAAGAAGTATCGTTACCTTAATACACAAAAACGCGGTGACGGACAAGTATCTTTAGTCCTTGATGAGCTTTCAGAGTGTATTCAGTCAGACAAAACAGTTGAAAGCGAATTTGATAATATCAATCTTGCAGAGATTCTCAACAGCTTTCTGTCACAGCTCAAAAGCTTTGACAGAAAAATTTTCGTCAAGCGATACTGGTGTCTTGATTCTGTCAGTAAAATAGCTGATGACTTCGGCTTTTCTGAGACTAAGGTAAAGTCCAATCTCCACCGCACACGTAAAAAACTTCGTATATATCTTGAAAAGGAAGGTGTCAATATTGAAAGCTGAGAATTTACTTGATTCCATCGGAATGATAAAAGAAGAATATGTGGAAGAAGCCCTGACTCCTGCACCGAAACTTCGCAGGAGTAGAAGTATAATAAAAATCACCCTTGTTGCAGTAATAATACTTATGTGTATGACATTTGTTGTACCTACCTTTGCTACAGTTGTGGCAAAGCCCGACGAGTACCTGTATGCGATGTTCCCGTCAATTGCCCAGAAACTGAAGCCTGTTCAGATGTCCTGTGTGGATAACGGCATAAAGCTTGAGGTTATTTCTGCAAATGTTACAGACAGCGAGGCTCAGGTATATGTGTCTCTGCAGGATTTGGAGGGAAATAGGGTAGATGCCACCACCGACCTTTTCGATAGCTACCATATCCGCCGACCCTTTGATTCAACTGCTACCTGCAGTATGGTGCGTTTTGATAACGAAACCAAAACTGCCACATTTCTCATAGATATCGAATGGAACAACACACGCAAAGTCCTAGGCTCGAAGGTTACCTTCAGCCTCAAGGAATTCCTAAGCCGTAAGCAGGAGTACAAGGGCTACCTTGAGGGCATAGACCTTACAAAGATAACTGAGGCAGAAGAAACCATTACAGATGTACGCGTCAGAGGCGGAAGCTATATGGATGAAAACCAGCCCCTCCTTGATGAAAATTCCCTGTATCTGAAGCCAGCAGACAACTCAATTGTATCTTTGCCTGTTGACGGTGTTGAGATAACAGGTATCGGTTACATTAACGACAAGCTCCACATCCAGACTCTATATCACAACATAATGGATTATGATAATCACGGATGGATTTCTGTAGTTGATAAATACGGCAACAAATACCACGGTGAGCAATCAGTCGCGTTCTGGGCAGAGGATGAAGTCAGCTCCTACGAGGAAGAGATTTTTGATATCTCACCCGAGGAGCTTGCAAACAGCAGACTATATTGTTATTTTGTCACATCGGATACTCTTACCTGCGGTGATTGGGAGGTAACTTTCGAACTCAACTGATTATCCGTAAATTAATGTATAAATTACACACATTTTCAAATAATTATTTAAGATATTTTATAAGTGAAA
The DNA here is from genome assembly GCA_045535605.1 of Ruminococcus sp. Lineage (GTDB taxonomy): Bacteria > Bacillota > Clostridia > Oscillospirales > Acutalibacteraceae > Ruminococcoides. The sequence continues at coordinate 79 of JAZSLX010000026.1, read as the reverse complement.
ATACTTGAAAAATTAAAAATCTTGTCTTATAATATTCTATTATAAATTAATTTGGAGAGGTGTTTTGTATGGATAATAA
>JAZSLX010000139.1:0-7274 GCA_045535605.1 Ruminococcus sp. | reverse complement strand
ACAACCTTGCCGTTATATTTCTGAATGTAAGGCAGTGCCTGTACAAGTACCTCGGCACGCTGTGCGTTTGTAATATCTAAAGACATTTTAATTATCCTTTAACTAATAAATTTATCAGGTACGGTAGTCACCGTTGATACGAACATAATCATATGTAAGGTCGCAACCCCATGCGCAGGCTGAACACTCCCCTGTACCGAGAGATACTAAAATCTCAACCTCTTTTTCAAGGAGGATTTCCTTTGCAAGCTCCTCAGAGAAAGGAACACCTGCACCATCTACGCAAACGGGAATCTCACCCTTTGCGGATTTGAAGGAAACAGAAACTGTAGCAGGGTCTAAGTCCTTAACACCGTAACCAAGAGCACAGAGAACACGTCCCCAGTTAGCATCTGAGCCAAACATAGCCGCTTTTACAAGAGATGAACAAATAACACTCTTTGCAGCGATTTTTGCCTGTTCCTTTGAGGAAGCACCCTCTACCCTACACTCAACCAGCTTTGTAGCACCTTCACCATCTGCGGCGATATTGCGACAGAGGTAAACTGTTACTGTGTTGAGAGCCTTTGCGAATGTTTTGAAGTCGTCGCTGTCGGTATCGATAATATCATTACCGGCCTGACCGTTTGCAAGGATTGTTACCATATCATTGGTGGAGGTATCTCCGTCAACAGAGGTCATATTAAAAGTATCCTGAATATCGGTGGAAAGTGCTTTCTGAAGCATCTGAGGGCTTACGGCACAGTCAGTTGTGATGAACACAAGCATTGTAGCCATATTGGGATGAATCATACCGGAGCCTTTTGCAATACCGCCGATACGGCACTCTTTGCCGCCAATCTCAAAGGAAACTGCAATCTCTTTGCGAACAGTATCTGTAGTCATAATGCCCTCTGCGGCAAAAGCTGAGTTATCACCCAGACCTTCAACAAGTGCAGGGATGCCATCACGAATGGGAGTAATGTCCAGCACCTCGCCGATAACACCTGTGGAAGCTACTACAACATCTGATGAAGGAATATTAATCTCCTTTGAAAGAAGGTCGCACATCTGCTGTGCAATCTCTACACCATTGTAGTTGCAGGTATTGGCGTTGCCTGAATTACAGATAACCGCCTGAGCGTAACCATCTGCGATATTCTGCTTTGTCACTGCAATGGGAGCACCCTTAACAAGATTTGTGGTGTACACTGCAGCAGCGGAACAGCGGGTATCGCTGTATATAAGAGAAAGGTCGCGCTTTGACTTGTTCTTGCGGATTCCGCAGTGGATTCCGTTGGCAGTAAAGCCCTTTGCGGCACAAACGCCGCCTTCTATAATTTTCATATTTTACACTTCCTTAATTGAGAGTGAAGTTGTTTTATCTATACCGAGAGCAATGTTCATACACTCAACGGCGGCACCTGAGGCACCTTTGCCAAGATTATCATATCTTGCAATAAGAAGGATTCTGTCCTCGTTGCCTTCAACTGTAATCTGCATATTATCATAACCTGTATATGCATTGGAGGAAATGAAGCCTGTTTCGTCCATTTTGTCAACATAGGTTACTACATTGTCGCAGTACATCTTTTTGTATACATCTGTGATACTGTCGATTGTAAAACCATTGCAAAGCTGAGCCTTATGGAGAGGTACTGTCACCTGCATACCGCTGAAATAATCAGCAACAATGGGACTGAATACAGGAGCATTATTAATACCTGTTACCTTAGTCATTTCGGGGATATGCTTATGAGATTGAGCCACGCCGTACTGACGGGGTGATGAAAGCTCATAGTTTCTGTCTTCATCCTCGTAGTCGGCAATCATCTGCTTGCCGCCACCGCTGTAGCCAGTAAGAGAAAAGCAGGAAAGAAGCTCGTCCTTGGAGATTATACCTTCTTTAACAAGAGGATACACAAGTGCGATGAATCCTGAAGCGTGACAGCCGGGAACGGCAATACGCTTTGAGGTTCTGATTTTATCAAAATGCTCCTGTGAAAGTTCTGCAAAGCCGTAAGCCCACTGAGGGTTTGTACGATGTGCAGTTGAAGTGTCAATAACCACTGTATCGGGGTTATCAATGAGTGACACCGCCTCTATAGCCGCCGCATCAGGCAGGCAAAGGAAAGCAATATCAGCACTGTTAAGCATTTCCTTACGAGCATTGGTGTCTTTCCTCAGCTCTTCAGGAAGAGTGAGAAGCTCGATATCTGCACGCTGTGATAATCTATCGTAAATCTTCAGGCCTGTTGTGCCTGCTTTACCGTCAATAAATACCTTAGTCATTCAAAAACTCCGTTACATAATCTATCTGTGTTTGTACAGATTTAGGACCTGTACCGCCCTCGGAAATTCTCTTGTTGACACAGGCTTCAAGAGAAATATCGGCATATACATCTTCCTCGAACAAATCGGAAAGCTCTTTATACTTTTCAAAGGGTAAATCCTCTAAAACTGTGCCATTCTGTATGCAATATGCTACGGTCTCGCCAACAAGCTTATAAGCTGAACGGAAAGGCATACCCTTCTTTACAAGATAGTCTGCAAGGTCGGTTGCGTTGATAAAACCCTTCTGTGCGGCAGTGTACATATTGTCCTTAAGAACTGTGGTAGTAGCAATCATGGGTGTGAATACTGAAAGGCAGAGCTTGACTGTATCAAGTGCGTCAAAGATTGCCTCCTTATCCTCCTGCATATCCTTGTTGTAAGCAAGAGGCAGACCCTTGAGTGTTGTGAGCAGTGCTACAAGATCACCGTAGACTCTGCCACACTTACCGCGGATAAGCTCAGCCATATCAGGATTTTTCTTCTGAGGCATAATAGAGGAGCCTGTGGAATAGCTGTCATCAAGCTCGATAAACTTGAACTCCCATGATGACCACATAACGATTTCCTCGCAGAAACGGCTCAGGTGCATCATAAGAACGGAATATGCGCTTAAAAGCTCCAGACAAAAATCACGATCGGAAACACCATCAATACTGTTCATTGTGATAGTATCAAAGCCTAAGTGCTGTGCCTCAAAGTAGCGGTCTGTGTTGTAGGTTGTACCTGCAAGAGCACAGGAACCGATAGGAGAAGCATTCATACGTTTTACGGCGTCTTTGGATCTGCCATAGTCGCGAATAAACATCATTGCATAAGCAAGGATATGGTGTGAGAAGGTCACAGGCTGAGCACGCTGAAGGTGTGTATAACCGGGCATAATTGCGTCAGTATTCTCCTGTGCTTTATCACGGAGAGCTGTGATGAGGTTTTTGAGCATTGTGAGGATTTCCTCGTTCTCAGCTCTGAGGTACATACGGATATCAAGTGCTACCTGGTCATTTCGGCTACGAGCTGTATGCAGACGCTTGCCTGCATCGCCGATACGCTTTGTAAGCTCAGACTCGATGAACATATGAATGTCCTCTGCGTTGGGGTCGAAGGTCAAAGCTCCGCTTTCGATGTCCTCAAGAATGGAGGTAAGTCCCTCGATAATCTTTGAGGAGTCCTCTGCTGTGATGATACCTTTGGAGGCAAGCATCAATGCGTGTGCAATCGAACCTTCAATATCCTGTTTGTACATACGGCAGTCAAAACGAATTGAGGAGTTGAAATCATCCGCTAATTTATCAAGCTGTTTTGAAAATCTGCCTGCCCACATCTTATCCATAACGTTACCTGCTTTTCCTAAAAATAAATGTTACCGAGGGGTTATCCTCGGTGTAAAATCAAGTGCTCAACTCCCCTATTAAAGGGAGTTGAGCAGATATTAAGCTTTAAATTAATTACTGGAGACCGTTCTTTTTCTTCATACGAGCATAAACGGTAGTTGAGAGACCGTAGAGGTTGATGAAACCTGTTGCCTCGGACTGATCGTAAACATCATCCTCATCGAAGGTTGCGATTTCGGGATCGTAGAGTGTGTAGGGTGAGGAAACGGATGCGTTGATCATATTGCCCTTGTAGAGCTTGAGTGTTACGTCACCTGTAACAGTGCGCTGTGTTGTCTTAACGAATGCAAGGATTGCATCTGTGAGAGGTGTGAACCACTGTGCGTTGTAAACCATCTCAGCAAGCTTCTGAGCAACAAGAGCCTTGTAGTGTGCTGTTTCCTTATCAAGGCAGATAGACTCAAGTACAGAGTGAGCCTTGTAGAGGATTGCACCGCCGGGAGTCTCGTATACGCCACGGCACTTCATACCAACAAGACGGTTTTCAACGATATCGAGAAGACCGATTCCGTTCTCACCGCCAAGCTTGTTGAGTGTGAGAACAAGGTCTGTAGCGGACATTTCCTTGCCGTCAACTGCTGTGGGAACACCCTGCTCAAAATGAATTGTTACATAAGTGGGCTTATCGGGTGCCATCTCGGGAGAAACGCCCATCTCAAGGAAACCGGGCTTGTTGTACTGAGGCTCGTTGGTAGGATCCTCAAGGTCGAGACCCTCGTGAGAAAGATGCCAGATGTTCTTATCCTTGGAGTAGTTGGTCTCACGGCTTATCTTAAGAGGAACATTGTGTGCCTCTGCGTAGTCGATTTCTTCGTCACGGGATTTGATATCCCACTCACGCCAGGGAGCGATGATGGGCATATCAGGAGCAAATGCCTTGATAGCCATTTCAAAACGAACCTGATCGTTACCCTTACCTGTGCAACCGTGGCAGATTGCATCAGCACCCTCGGCAATTGCAATCTCAGCAATACGCTTTGCAATAGGAGGACGTGCAAAAGCTGTACCCAGCATATAGTCCTCGTAAAGAGCACCAGCCTGTACACAGGGGAATACATAGTCTGTGAGAAACTCCTCAGTAAGGTCTTCAACATAGAGCTTGGAAGCACCTGTTTTGAGAGCCTTCTCCTCAAGACCCTCCAGCTCATCAGCCTGACCTACATTACCTGAAACAGCGATGATTTCGGGGTTGCCGTAGTTCTCTTTAAGCCAAGGGATGATGATAGAAGTATCAAGACCGCCGGAATATGCAAGCACGATTTTTTTAAATTCTGTCTTTTTATTCATTTTTATTACCTCCGTAATGCAATGTTGTATTTTGAATATGCATAAATATTACCATATCCAGAATATTTATGCAAGTGTTTAAAGACAAATACAGATAATTTCATTAGTTTGCTGTAATATACTAAAAACACTGTGTCACTTTTAGTAATAATTACTATATAAAATATGAATTCAGTTAGATTCCGTAAGAATTATAATTAAACGAAAAAAGAAAAACCTTTCTGATACAGGAACCCATTTAAAATATATCGGTTTTCTGTATCAAAAAGGTTGCATATTTATGCATTATTATGCAATGTTTTGATTATTCCGGAACTGCTGCAGTAGTAGGCTCAGGTGAACCTTCACCATTGAGATAATAATCGGCCTCACCGATAACAATCTTTGTGCCGTCAATTGTGAATTCGGTAGTTTGTGTAATCTCTTTATTATCATTAGCCTGATAGAAATAAAGTGTGATTACGTTATCCTTAACAGTATAAGCATGCTTGATTTCTGTCTCGTACACATAAACACCATCCTCAAGTTTCTGACGGAAGATAGCAAAGCCATCCTCTGTAAACTCATAGGAATCCTGATACTGCTTATTCATCCACTTACCTACCAGAGCATCATTCTTGACAAAATCTTCTTTTGCCTCCAGAGTGATGGGAGTATAATCGATTTTATTGAAAACCTGTGTCTGATCCTCTGAATAATTTATTGTGAGAGTATCGTCCTTGACAGTATATGTCCACTGACCGTAAAGGTAGTTACCCTCTGTATATGCTGATTTGTTGCCGTAGCCATCCTCACCGTACTTGATACCTGCATCAAAAACAATTGTACCATATACAACTCGGAGCTTACCATCATCAGTAAAGAGGACATACTCATCGTTTACTGCGTCCTCAGGCTCCCACGCACCGACTATTTCATAATCAGGAAGATTTGACCAGTTGATTTCATAAGAAGCTTTGTCTGTAGTTGTGTCAGTATCGCCGGGCTTACAAGCGCCAAGTGACATAACAAGAAGAGCAACAAGAATAAGTGAAAAAAATCTTTTCATAAAAAAACACCGCCTGTATGTATATTGATATGTCATAATTATATAAAATCAACCGACGGATGTCAACAACCGTCGGCTGATAGTCAGTAAAATTTCAGTTTTTAGTACGCGTTGTAGTAAAGCTTTCCTCTGTCATTGTCATCAAGACCCAGAAGCTGAGAAACAGTTACAAATCTATAGCCACGCTTGTAAAGGTCATCAATAACCTTGCAGAATGCATCATAGGAGTTATAGTAAATCTCGTGAAAGAGGATAATATCTCCCTCATCTGTGGAATTCAGAACATTACTCACAATTGTATTTACGTTCTGCTTTTTAACCGAGCTTGAATATCTGCTTGTATAACGCCAATCGTTAGAGTCAACATTCCAGTTGATTACAGCATAACCTGAGGATTTTACACGGGAGGATGTGATACCTCCGCCGATAGGACGCATTGTAAGAGGAGCTTCCCCTGTAATGTTAGTAATGAGCTTTGCGGTTTTTGAAAGTTCAGAACGGAAAGTTGCATTAGAACAGGTGTCATAGTAATACTCGTGAGTATAACCGTGAATACCGATTTCATTACCCATATCGTAGGCATACTTCATTGCATCTGCCTGCTCGCCGTGAATACGGTTGCCAACAACATAGAAGGTACCCACTCCCCCATACTGACTGAGTTTATCCACAAACATATATGTAAGCTCGTAGTGAGGTCCGTCATCAAAGGTAAATGCTACATACTTGTACTTTTTATCCTCTGTTGTATGAGTAGGACGTTGGGTTGTGGGGTTAGTCGCCTCGTCCCCTGTTGCATTGGGATTTGCAGGTTTAACAGGCTTTATAACAGGCTTATATGGTGGCTCAGTAGGCTCAGGTAAATCCGATGAAACCTTGTTGGAGGTTATGGGTTTGTAGACAATCTCTTTTATAGTTGTAGCAGGCACGGTTTCTGTTGCAGGCACAGTTGTGGCAGGAGCCACTGTAGTAATCTCCTCGGTAGTTAAGACTTCTGTTGTGGGGACTTCATCTACTGTTGTGTAGTCGGGTATGACCGACGGAGTCTGTGCACAACCTGTAATAAAGATTACACAGAATATAACTGACAAAATATATGTAACCGTTCTTTTCATTATATTCTCCTGTATATAAAAAACTTTAATTTATTAGACAGCAATACTTATTATATGACAAATTTTTACAAAGTCAATACACTTTTTTTTAAAACAGGAGAAATATTTTTCACACAAAATGGC
>JAZSLX010000017.1:0-10795 GCA_045535605.1 Ruminococcus sp. | reverse complement strand
AGAAATACGCTGTTTCTGTCCGCCGGAGAGCTTCACGCCTCTTTCTCCCACATAGGTATCGTAACCCTCAGGAAGCTCCATAATAAACTCGTGAGCACCTGAAAGCTTTGCTGCCTCTATAATCTGCTCCTTTGTAGCACCGGGGCAGCCGTACTCAATGTTATCGTAAACACTGCCTGAGAACAGATACACGTCCTGCTGAACAACGCCTACACTTGAGCGAAGGGATTTAAGAGTAGCACTGCGGATATCTGTGCCGTCAATAGAAATTTCACCTGAATCCGCCTCATAAAATCTGGGGATAAGTGAGCATATTGTGGTTTTGCCGCCGCCTGAGGGACCTACAAGCGCCACGTTCTCTCCTGCCTTTATCTTAAAGCTTACATTCTGCAGAACATCCTCGTTGTCCTCGGAATAGCTGAATGTAACATCCTTGAACTCAATTTCACCCTGAACATTCTCAAGAGGCTGTGCATTTTCTGCGTCCTTGATTTCAGGCTCTGTGTCCATAATCTCAAAGAATCGCTCAACACCAGTCATGCCACGCTGGAACTGCTCTGCAAACTCCACAATCCTGCGCACTGTAGCAAACAAGGTAGTAACATACAGCAGATATGCCACAAAGTCAGGAGCGGAGATAGTGCCGCGGAGCATAAACAAGGCACCTGCCACCACAACCACAATGTACATAAAGCCCTCAAAGAACCTTGTTGAAGCCTGAAAGCCTCCCATATACTTGTAATTCTTGGCTTTGATACTAAGGAATCGGCTGTTGCCTTCTCTGAACTTTTCTTCCTCTATGTTCTCGTTTGCAAAGGAACGCACCACACGGACACCAAGCAGGCTGTCCTCAACTGCGGCGTTAAGCTCGCCAAGCTCTTTTCTCTGTTTGCGAAAGCCCTCACGCATACGCTTGTTGAAGTAGTAAAGAACTAAAATCATAGGAGGAATTACCGCAAAAACAATAAGTGTCAGGGGCACGCTCATTGTACAGAGAATCACAAAGGAAGCAATAATCTTGATACCTGCAATAAAGAATTCCTCAGGACAGTGATGTGCAAACTCCGTAACATCAAAGAGGTCGTTTGTGATTCGTGACATCAGTGTGCCGACTTTGGTATTGTCATAATACTTAAAGGGCAGAAGCTGAAGATGTGAGAACAAATCCCTTCTCATATCCGTTTCAATCCGTGCACCCATAACGTGGCCTGTGTTTGCCATATAGTAATAAGCGGCGGCGTCGATAATACGCAGTATCAGATAGGTTGCACCCAGAATGAGCACGTAATTTACAGTAAGCTGTACACCATTACCGCCTATTCGGGTTGTAATCTCACGGACTATAAGAGGCAGTAGCAGCTCACATATAGTAGTAAGGGCTGCACACAGCAAATCCTTTATCATTATGCCCTTGTACTTTGCGTAGTAAGGAGCAAATCGCTTAAGCCTTGAGGGCTTTTTGTCTTTCTTTTTCATAGTTACCTCTCAAAAAACACAAAATCATTCGTCTTTATCCTTGTTTTTTCTTTCTGCTCTGTAAGAGAAGAATGCCATAGTACCTAAAAGCACTGCACCTCCAAGGAAGCCCAGACCAAGCCATAAATCCTTATACACAAAGAAAATAATTGATATTGCAAGGCACATTATACCAAGGAAAACAGTATAGGCATTTACGCCTTTTTCGGACTTTTCACGGCGATTCTCACGCTTTTCTTTCATATCTTTATATGCGGAGTCATCCTCCATCATCTTCTTGAATTTTTCTTTCACATATACCTACCCTTTAACACTGAAGGTCATAAAATAAACGCTTACACATATACAATAATATGTTACTACAACTCAGGCACAATTTCAAGTTCTGAGGAGCACCGCAATAAACCGCCAAAATATTCCGCAAATACTTTCTATATATATCCATTATTTAGGAATTTTTACATATTCTTTTTGAGAAACAGCATTTAAACTTTAGTCAAACTGCAAAATTTTACCCTAATGGCTTGTTTTTTACTTTTTGTTGTTATATAATCACCTCAACAGTTTGGTGTATTAACACTACTAAATTTATACATATTCAAAGGAGAATTATCATGGATAACATGAATAATAATGTATATGCAGAGCCTGCATACACTGCAGTTCCTGCTCAGGACAACTCTAAGAAGGCTATGATTTTCGGCATTCTGAGTCTTGTACTTTCCGAGCTTGGTATCTTAGGTCTTATCTTTGCAATCCTTGGCAAAAAAGAAGCTAAGAAGTATGTGGCCGCATTCGGTCAGCTTACAGGCAAGGCAAAGCTTGGCTCAATATTCAGCACCGTCGGTCTCATTCTCTCCATCATAATGATAGCTTTCTATATAGGCTGTTTCTTTATTGGAGTAATTATGGGACTTGCAGCAACCTCTGCAGTTTACTATTAATATAAGTTAAGCCAACCACTCACTTTTCTGAGTCCGAGGCGTTTACTTAATAAACAAAATACCGCAAAAACCACACGCCCTTGCATCCTTTACCTGCAAGGGCGTCGTGCTGTGCAAAAAAAGCCGTCAGCATTATAACTGACGGCTTTTTCTGATTATTTTTGCTCGGGTATGTCAGCAGAATCCACGCCCTTTGAACCTATGCGCATAAAGGCCTTACCCTGCTCAAGGTATACCTCCTGCTGAAAAGGAGTAAGAGAGCGAAACACTCTGAGCAGATCATCTTCTTTGTGGGAGTTTGCCTTGCCTGTGCGAAAATCCAACAGATAATCGGCTGAAACCTCAAAATATTCTGCAAGTCGCTTAAGGGTGTCAAAGTCAGGCTCGCTTGTCCCCTGCACATATCCCCCCAGAGTAGACACAGCAATATGCAAATCCTTTGCAAGCTGTTTCTGGGTAAGTCCTCTCTCCTCAATCAAAAGTCTTAATATGTCCGAAAATGTCATTTAAAATCAACTCCACAATTTTATTCCTTTTCGCCGCAAAAAGCCTTTAATGCTTCTTTGCAGGATCGGGACATCTCAATGCTGAACTCGCCGTTGTGCTTTCGCTTGCAGAATTTATCCACCCAATCGTGCAGGGCTTCCTCACTTTCAAAGTCCTGTCTTTTTGCAAGCATATCTTCCATATTCATTGCTTTTCCATTATCGTATGTATTCTCAAAGACTATATCCTCCAGCTCAAATCTGGGAGGCTTCTGTCTCTGAGTCTGCTGGTCTGTAGGATAACCAAACACAAGCATACATACAGGCACTACGTGCTGCGGAAGATTAAACAGCTCACGATGACGCTCAAAGTTCTCTGCAATATCACCAATGTAGCAAGAGCCTATACCCAAGCTCTCTGCCGCAACCACGCAGTTCTGAGCCGCAACCACAGCATCTACTGAGGCAAGCTGTAAATCTCCGTAAGAGGGCTTTCTGACCTCATCACAGTGACGACAAAAAAGCTCATACCAGCGGTTATGATCAGCACAGAACACCAGCACCAGGGGAGCCTTTGCAATAAACGGCTGATTATCACAGGTGATTACTAAAGTATCCTTAAGCTTCCGGTCGGTAATATCAAGGATTGTATACAGAGTCATATTGCCTGCAGATGGTGCCTGCAAGGCTGACTCAAGGATAAATTTTTTATCCTCAGGAGAAATCTCCCTGTCCTCAAAAACTCTCACAGATTTTCTATCAAAAAGGGATTTAATAATATTGTTCATAACCTCACCTCAATTTAATCTTATTATACTCCAAACACAGGTTATTGTAAATGAATAAAAAAGAAAAACAGGCACCTTTGAGAGATGCCTGTAATTCAGAGTACATTTTATTTCATATCATATTGATATCCGCCAACACTCAGGGTGTCTTTGTCTACCCAGCGAAGAGTCATGGTTTTGAATTCTCCCCATTCGCCTATATAAACTATTTCTTTCTGCTTATGAACGGTAAATAAGCCAAAGTTAGCACTCAGCATATTATCTGTCACATACACAACAGTATCACCGCCTAAGGCTCCTTGATTGGAGTCCACAAGTTCTGCGGTGTACCTGCCTGTAGGAGAATTCACTGTCTGTACAACTGTGTTTTGACCGAAACCTGAAAATACGATTACAATAAAAGATAAGTACACAAGCAAACTCGCTAACAAACCTGCACATATGACTTTAACAGTAGACCTTGCAATCCGTTTTTTATGAGGCTTTATATAAATGATGGACACAAACACAGTCACCGCAAACAATGCAATAAGAACTCCTATTAATATTGCATTATGTGCTATGTTTTTATTACCCGTACCGGTGAAAATACACACTCCCCAATTAAGAAGGGACATAAAGAGGGAAACTGTAAGCAAAATCCTGTCTGCCTTTGATGTTTCCCTGCTCTCAAACCTGTACATAAGCACCGCAAGCAATCCGCTGAGGAGTAACAGCAAAATCGTCCACAGAGGGTAACTGCGGATATCAAAGGTATATCCCACAAAAGCAGTGATGATAATTGACAAAGGAGTTAGAGAATTCACCACACAGAAAAAGGAAGTAAGCACAGTGAACACTTTGGAATCAGGGGTCTTTTTCAGCTTCATTCTTTCTTTGCCGATGAGCTTGCCGTATTTGTCTGCAAACACTCCTGACAGAATACATAGTATAACGCTTATGGGAATTCCGTACACCAGACCAAAGAAGCCGTAGCCCACGTAGGAATTATGAAAGGAAATTCCGTAGTGGTCCACTGCCCAAACATACCCTGCAATTGTAACGGTCAGAGTACACAAAGAGGATATAAGAGAAAACTTGCCTCTGTCCCGATAAAGCCTTACAAAATACCAGTTGATAAGTGAGAGCATAAAGCCTGTTGCAGGCACAATAAGTCCCACTGCCCAGAAGCCGTTTTCAAAGTCATTGTCCGACGCCTCCATGGTTACGCCGAAAACTATCAGCAGAAAAGACACAAACTGCAGTATAGCCTGAAGAACAGAGGCTTTCCATACAGACACCCGCTCCATAGGCTCTACTGATACTTTTTCCTCCACCTCCTGCACAGGTGTTGAGTCCTTCATAATCTGCAAAAGACCCTTGCACTCATCGCAATGCTCCAAGTGCTCCTCCACAATGGTAATACTTTCATCACTGAGACAGCCATCAATATACAGGGGTATCAAATCTCTCACAACATCGCACTTCATATTTTCTCCTCCAATCTTTCTATTATCTTCTGCTTTGCTCGGTAGAATGTGACCCTTGCCCAGCTCTCGCTTTTGTGAAAGGCAAGGCTTATATCCTTAAAGGACAGTCCGCCGAATACCGACAACAGAAAAACTTCTTTATATGGCGGTTGCAGACCATTAACACACCGCATACAATCCTGTGTCAGAAGCTTTATCTCTACCTTGTCTGCTACATTCTCCGCAGACAAAACATTCTGCTCTGATGCAGTATCAAATCTTTTGTGCTCCTTGTACCAGGCGAAGTACAGATTCCTCGCAATACTGCACAGCCACGCCACAACCTTTGCATCATCCCTGAGCTTTGTGATGTTCATAAACGCACGGTAAAAGGTCTCCTGCGTCAACTCCTCCGACAGTGCTGAGTCCTTGCAAAGTCCGAAGAGAAACATAAAAATCAGGCTGTAATATTCCTTATAAAGTCTCTCAATATCTGCCACATTCTCACCGCCCTTTCGTATATAAGATTAAGAATGAGAAAAAACGTTACAGAAAAATTTAATCTCTTTACAAAAAGAAGCAGTTATGAAAACTGCTTCCTTTTTATTTATGTGTTCTGATTTCTTTTCTTAAGCTGTTCGGCTACCATTGCCTCCAGGCTGCCGGTCTCCTTTTTGCTCTGAAGCTTCTGAGAAAACTCATCCCGCTTCTGCTCCACACCCGTAATCATAAGCTCAAGGCTCCTTGCCTTGTCCTTATCCTTTTTGACATGTTTGCCCTTGGTGTAATGACCTGCAAGAAGTCTGAGACCCTCAATAAGCAGGTTACAGCCGTCAATGAAATTCTCTTTTTTATCCTGAAGATTCAGATATGCGCTCATCAGCTCACGGGTCTGATTGTCAAGATACTTCTTGGCAAACATCAGGAACTCCTCGCCAAACTCCACATCAAGGTAAAGTCCGCCCTTGCTCTCCTCTACCATATACTCTCTGCCGATGGAGGCAATAGAGTTCCACAGAGTCATATCAGACTTCAGGGTTTTCTCGAAGTAATAGAAAACATGGTCCTTATCGGGCTTTTTATTCACTCTGTCAATAGCAAGCTCCACTGCGTAAGAGTAGTAATAGACAGCCTGAATATCCTCTTCCTTTGCCAGAGAGAACATAAGCTGGAAGCTCTTGAGAGCTTTGTCGCGGTTTGCAAACTTATCGCCCCCAAACACCCATGACTCCATGTTGCACACTTCCTTGATGCAATCAATGTCTCCACCCTCGGCACCTTTGCGTGCAAGGCTGTAAATAATCTCATCAAGCTCTCTGTGGTTGGGCTTTCTGCCATGCTTTGAATTCTCTGCTACAAGAGCCTTTCTGCTCTCAAGGTTCATATCGAACATATCCAGAGTATCGTTTATCTTCTCAAGGTCAGGATTTTCCTCTTTTCTGAGACAGAAAATCATTCTCAGCTCTGCCTCAGCACACTGATAGAAGCAAGCTTCTCTGAGATATGTAAGCTTTTCGTACAGGCTTATGGTCTCTGACACCTGTATATCCTTTGCAATAGTCTTTTTGGTGTAAGGGTGGTTACGCTTGACGGCTTTAAACAGATATTCAATAGCCTTGCGCTCATCCATCTCAACACCCTTGCCGTAGTAATAGCACAAACCCTTTCGTCTGTAAGGAAGTCCTGATTTAGTCTTGCCTTCTTCTGCGGCTTTTTCTGCCCGACAATAATAGTCCCAGGCTTTATCGTAGTCCTCCTTATCCCAGTAATATATTCCTCCGATACTGCAAAGGGACAGGAAATCGCCCAGCTCTACTGCCTTGCCGTAATAACCAAGAGCAGCATCCAAGTCCTTGTCTACAAATCTGCCGTTTTCGTAGGCTCTGCCCAGACTTCGGAAAGCTCTGGGGAATTTATACTCTGATGAGCTCAGGGCATACATAAGGGAAAGTCCGTAGTCCTTCTCAAAGCACTCACCTACCTGATAGCCGTAAGACATAAAGTACATAGCCGCAGGCTCCCCATTATCGGCAGCCTTACGCCACCAATCGTATGCCTTCTCTTTATTTGGAGGTAAACCCCACTTGCCGTCATATATGCTGTCACCAAGATAGGTCATAGCCAGCACACTGCCCTCTTCTGCGGCTTCCTCCATCTCCTGAAGATACTTCTTTCTGCCGCTCTTATCAGACTCTATCATCAGCGCCGCATAGAGATACTTGGCATCAACACTGCCCTTGTGCTTACCGACGGTATAGTAAAACTCAGCTTTTTTCAGATCTTTTTCTGTTTCTATGCCAAGCTCGTATGCCATACCCAGAAGCACAGCATTCTCAGCCTCAAAGCACCTTGAATACTGACTTTTCTTTTCACAGGCTAAAAGCTCCTTGATAACCTTTGTCTTGGTTACGGGAATAAAATATCTTTCTCCGTGAAAAGGGGAATCATCCTGAGTTGTCTGCTGAGCTTTAGGTACTTCAACGTACCCTTCCGCAAAAGTCCTCTTTATATCCTCAGACAGCTCTGCCTCGTCACCATCTGTCCACATTATGTAGTGGGTGTTCTGGATAACCAGCTTCACACCTGCTGGGATGTCTGTGTTTTCTATCCAGATTGCAATAATCTTCCGCTTTTCGGACATTGCAAACTCCAGCTCATGGAGACACCAATCAGAATGCACCGAGGTTGAGGATACTACAAAAACAAAATAATCGTTCTTCAATATACTCTCTGCAATAACACTGAAGTAATGCTCACCGCCCCGAAGATTGCTGTCATACCAGACCTTCACATCGGGGACCTCTTTCAGTGCATTTATAATTTTTTCAACCGAAGCTATATCCGCATGGGCATAGCTTACAAATACATCTTTACTCATTTTACAAAACTCCTTGTGAGCAGTTTTTACCTTTGCACAACCGCTCAAACCGAATGAACAATACAAATAAATTATATCTTTATATGCATAAGTTATCAAGACAAAAGTGTAAGTTTTTACATATATTTTCAAAGTAAAAACACCCCTGCGGTTTCCCGCAGAGGTGTTCGAAAGTTTATTAACTTATCAGGCAAAGAGCTTCTTTGCGTAGTAGCTGTAAACTATTGCCGCCTGAGCAAGCTCCTGAGTGTCAGTATTCTTCTCTGCCACTGCCTTGCAGTAGTCTGCAAAGCTGTAGGAGATAACTCCTGTTGAGAGGCTCTCGCCGCCGGCTGTATACACAACAGATACATAGATTGTATCATCTATATCCTGTGCTGCAATATCCCTTACGCTTGCAGTGTAGATGCCATTCTGACCCTTAATCATAGTAATAACACCTGTTGCGTTGTCCTTTGTGAGAACATTTGCATTACCGTAAGCATTGCTGTCCCAGTAGTAGAGGAGCACATCACCCTGTGCACCGCTTACAAAGCAGTTGTAATTCACTGTGAAAGCAGACTCTTCAAAGGAAACTGCAGGATACAGGAGAGCATTGTTTGAAGTCTTTGCAAAGCTGCCGATTTTAGCTTCATCTGCAACCACTGAATCCTTAACCATAGAAGCACTGTACTTTTTCACAAGTGCTCTGTGCTCAGCCTCAAGACCTGCGTTAGCAAGGTTTTTAGTGTTGTAGCCGAAGTAAAGCTGAGCCTGTGCACTGTAGTTGAGAAGTGCCACCATGAATGCCTTCTGTTCCTTAGAAGCAGAGGGATTTCTGAGGACATTGTATGCATAATCAACGCCGTTTACGCTAAGCATATCGCTGTATACATAAGAGCCATCGGAAAGCACAGCGTAAATTCTGAAGTATACTGTGTCACCCAATGTCATGGGGTGAATATCCTCTGTCTTTACTATGAGATACTTACCGTCCATAGCTGCACCTGCGATAAACTCTGCAGGTGTATCTGCATTTTCATCGCTGAATATTGCAAGTCCCATATTCTCATAGGAAACTGCGTCCATGTTGCTTACCTTGAAGCCTGCCTCGTAGCAAAGACCATTCTCATAGGAAAGGCGTGCAAACTTAGGTGAAATCTCAGGTACGGTGAGTTTCTCTGCCTCATAGCTGAGAGTAAAGGTATTGTTTCCGTTGTAGGTTAAAGTAAACTTAACCTGAGTATTAGCAGGAACAAAGAGCTTATCCGCGTCAATACCTGCAGCGGTGCTGTAAAGGATAGCAAGGTTTGTATCATATCCCTGCCAGCCGTTTGTCATATACCAGTCGGAGCTGTCTTCAGTTTTAACTGCAACGTAGCTATCCTGAGTAAATGTAGCTGTCAAAGTTCCGTTTACAAACTTATACTCGCCTGCATTTTCTGCATCTTCTTCACAGGCATAGTTTTCACCGTTAATGAAACCAAAGAGGTACATATCCTTCAAAGGCTTCTCTGCTTCGCAGACAGTACATTTGCCGGCATAGTATGTATGCTCTGTCTTATCTGAGCACACAGTACAGTTGCCTGCAGTGTTGTGCTTAAGGTGTGTGCAGGCTGTTACCTCTGTCATCAGTGCCAGAGTATCGTTTCTGCCTGTAAACATAGTAAGTGTAATATCTGTGCCGCCGGGGAGGAAGAACATTCCTGCAACCTTACCGCTTGTAAGGTTGTAAAGGGTTGCAGAAGCACCGCTTGTGTCACCCTCGGTCATATATAGTGCGTTGTTTCCGAAGGTTTTTATAAACACATAGCTGTCCTCTGTGAGAGTAATGCTCAGCTCACCTTCTACAAAGTTATATCCGCCTGTTTCACTATAGTTATCGTCACAGCCTACAGCCTCACCGTTTATGTAACCCACCAGATAGAACTGAGCTACATGGCAGATAATGCAATCTCCGTCAGTGAAACTGTGCTCACAAGTATATCCGCATACTGTACAGGTGCCGTTTACATAGTTATGTGTGCAGACATATCGGCAGTTTGTACAGATTCCGTTTCTGAAGGTATGCTCACAGACATTTCCGCAATCATTGCATATACCCTGTGCATATTCGTGCTCGCAAACATATTCGCAGACTGTGCAGACACCGTCTGTAAACTTGTGACTGCAATTCATTTTACAGCCCTCGCACTTGCCATCAGAGAAGTTGTGCTCACACTGGAAGGAGCAAACTGTGCAGACTCCGTCCTTGAATAGGTGTGTGCAGACCTTTGAACATTCTGTACACTGGCTGTCAACCCAGTTGTGTTTACAATCCATTCCGCAGTTTGTACATCTTCCGCTTGTAAATGAATGGTCACACAGGAGGGAACATCCTGTACATTTTCCGTCCCTGTAGGTGTGGTCTACCTGTGCATCACAGGAAGCACATACACCATCTGTACTATGCACTAAGTGCTCACAGGGAGCGGCAACATAATAGATAGTTAATGTATCGTTTCCGTTATCGATAAGTGTAAATGTGATTTCTCTGCCCTTGGGAACAAAGAGCTTATCGCCCTTATCGCCAATGAGTTTATCATTATAAAGAACTGCCAGAGTAACATTATCACCCTGATAGCCGTAGGTCATATAGAAGTTCTCGTTATCGCCGTCTTTTACTGCAACGTAGCTGTTCTCAGTAAATGTGGCAACAAGCTTGCCGTCCTTGAATTCATAGGTACCGATGTTGTCTGCATCCTCACCGCATCCATATTCCTCGCCGTTGATGAAGCCGTAGAGGTAAAGGGGAGGT
>JAZSLX010000106.1:0-23591 GCA_045535605.1 Ruminococcus sp. | reverse complement strand
CCTGTGAAGGTGTAGCCTGTTCTTGTAGGAGCAGCGGGAGCTTTCGCATTTTTGCCGTACTCTACCTGCTGAGAGCTAATTTCTCTGCCGTCATAGTCCACAAAGGTAACGGTATACTTATTAACTACCTGAGCATATTTTGCTGTTATTGTGACGTCAGATGTAATCTCGGTGAAATCACCATCCCAGCCGTTGAAAATGTAAGTATACTGAGCAGTTGCTTCTCTTACAGGGTTAGCCGGAGCCTTAGCAGACTCACCCTTTGTTACTGTCTGGGTGTCAATCACTTTGCCATCGTAATCCACGAAGGTAACTGTGTACTCAGGTGCTGTGTAAAGAACAACCAGCCTTTTTGTAGAAACATTGTAATTAAAGGTGTAGGTACCGCCTGAAGCGTTAAGCGTACAGTTACCTTTTCCTTTTTCCATTGTCCAACCGCCTGCGGAAGTAGTTGTGGTTGTGTCTTTGATTTTTCCTGTATTTCCGTACCAGACATCCTTATAATTTACCTTAAATGTATATGATCCAGCTTCAAGCTTAAGAGTAATAGTATATACATTACTGTTATCCTTGGATACAGTCATGGGATTTGTGTTTTCCCAGTTATTGAAGCTACCCATGAGATATACAGCATTGTCTGTATAGACAGCAGTTATTGTTATGTCTGCTGTAATGTTATTAAAGGATACATCCCAACCAGCAAAGTCATAACCTTCTCTTGAGGGAGCAGCAGGAGCAGTTGCGCCCTTGCCGTACTCAACCTGCTGAGTGCTGAGCTCTGTGCCGTCCCAGTCAACGAATGTAACTGTGTACTTATTGAGAGTCTCAATATACGTTGCTGTTACAATTGTGTTTCCTGTTATATTTGTAAAGTCTTTGTCCCAACCGTTGAAGGTATAGGTGTACTGTGCATCCGCAGCTCTTACAGGGTCTGCGGGAGCTGTAGCTGAAGCACCCTTTTCTACAGTTTGCTCATCAAGAACAGTACCATCATAATCCACGAATGTTACCTTGTAAGAACTTGCAGGGTCATACTCATAGACCGCTACATCCCACTTGTTGTCGTTTGCATAGGAGCCAAGACAGAAGCATGCACCCTCAGAAATATCGGAGTTTGCTGCATTATCTGTTCTTCGGTTGGTTGAAGAACCATCAGAGAACTTAATATAATCAATATCTGCAGGTACCTTAACAGAATATATATCGTTACCCTTTGCATCTGTGTCTACATATTCCATTTCTTTACCGGGATAAGCGGACGGCCAATCTGAAACAGAAGCTTCGCCTTCTCTTCCGTAGAATCCATAAACATAAACCTTCTGCCAATCACCTGTATTTGCAAAGTATACAGTTACATAACCTGCTTCAGGCTCTGCCTCCATAAGCTCCGCTTCCATCCAGTTAAGTCTGGATACCAGCCAATCCCCTGCATAATCAACCTGTCCTGCAAAGGTTGTCTGGTTGTAAGTTCTTGTTTCTTTTGCAAGAGTGTTGTTCTCTTTGTTATAGGTGTAATACATCAGAACGCTGTGGTTTGCAATCCAGGAATTGTTAGTGTTGTTGCTAAGCTCCCAGCCTGCATTTGAGTAGTTCCATTCACCTGACTTTGCAGTTTTAGATGCATAAGTATCCAAGGACTTAAGTCTGCCGGAGGACTGAGTCTCACCGGTCAGAATATCGGCTAAATCTGCAAACTCCTCGATCCAGATTTCCTTCACAACATCCATAAAGGTCTTGCCCTGAGCAGATTTTGATGTCATATAACAAGCCTGAGAGAAAATAGTTCTTCCGTCACCATCAGGGTCAAAAGCACTGTCTATGTGAATAACTTCTTTTGTGTACCATCCGTCTGGTGCTGTGTTATACAGTACATTGCCGTTAATGTCTTTTCTGTCAGAAAGACCGGCAGTATTACCTACACCATTGTCAAAATCCCACACAGGGGAAGCATAGAACATATTTCTTTCTGAGCTATAAACAAAGTAACAGCTTGTAAGGGCTCCGTCCAGATTTTTTGCAATCTCATTGATAAGATATGCCTTAGCAAGGTCGTTTATATCAATGAGCTTCTCTAAGGCTTTCATATCATCTTTGTAAAGAGCATCCTCCAAAGCCTGATACTTAGCCTTCATAAAGCTTATCTGTGCAGATGTAGGTGCGTCAGGCACCTTGTGAGTCATAACCTGTCCTCTGTTTGAAAGGAAAGTAAGATCTCCTGAACTTGCTGCTTTTTTAGCCATATCAAGTTCAAGGACAAAGTCGAAGTTTGCTGTGGGGACCTCGCCGTCCGCAGGATCTGTGTTAGGCTCTTCCAGATCAGACATAACTGTGTCTTTACCCATTTCTATCTTCTGGGTAAGCTGATACAAGCCCTTGTAATCTCCGTTTACAAACACATCTACAAAACGGGAATCACATGCATATGCCATACCAACCTCGTTTGACATATCATACACAAGGCGGTTTCTCATAAGTGAGCTGTCCTGTGCATTGGCAAGAAGAGACCACTTTTTGCCGTTCATACCGTCAAGCTGAATATTATTTTTAAAGGAAATGTTAAAAGGCTTTTTATCCAGATCCCATGTAGTGTTTCCGCGGCCTTTGATTTTCTTAACACCTGCATCATCAATTACGCCGTTTTCAGCAGATGCAACCGCCCCCTGAGCATTCTGAACCTCACGATTTTTTGTGTTTCCTGTAAGGAATGAATACATATCATAGGAGGTATCGTTAATGGTTGTTTCCGTTTTATCGGCATCATCATCAACAGTAACCATACCCTCTGCGCAGTTAAGGAATATTGTTCCCTCTGCATCAGATTTCTGAATCTTTACAGACTGGGTTGTAGCACCTGAGCAAGTATAGGTTGTACCCGATACATAAGGCACCTCTGCATATTCTCCTGCAGGGATTGTAACTGAGTTAAGCACTACATCTTTTGAATATGTATTAAAAATAATTACAGATGTATCGGAAGCAGATGAAGGCAGATAGAAATTTCTGACTCCGCTTACCTTGTCCCAGCGCTGCCATGCATTTACACCGTTTACCTGTGTACCTGCATATGCATACAAGCCGTCAATTATCTGATAAGGCAGAGTATAGGCTGCGTCCTCCTGCTGATTTCCGCCTGTGGAGCCACCCTCATTATCTCCGCCATCGGGTGTTGTTGTTTCTTCTTCAGACAGTTCAGCGGCAACAGTCAGCTTCTGTGTAGAAAGATTGAAGGAGAATGTATAATTACCACCTGAAGCCTCAAGAGTACAGTTATCAGTAACACTTGTTCTCATAGTCCAGCCTGTGCTGGCTGT
The DNA here is from genome assembly GCA_045535605.1 of Ruminococcus sp. Lineage (GTDB taxonomy): Bacteria > Bacillota > Clostridia > Oscillospirales > Acutalibacteraceae > Ruminococcoides. The sequence goes on along the minus strand of JAZSLX010000106.1, from coordinate 20,280 downwards.
GGCATCATCGATTGTTCCTGTGTTACTGTACCACACACCAAGTTCACTGTTTTTAATCTTGAACTCATATGTACCTTCGGTCAACGATAATGTTGTAGTAACAGTATTATCTGAGCCTGAATACATAAAGGGCGTTACACTTTCCCAGTTGTTAAAATCGCCCCTCAGATAGACTGCTGATGCAAGGTCAGTTGTGTCCTCATACTCAACAACAAGCTTACCGGTACTTACGTTAAACTTAAATGTATACTTGCCGCCTGATGCTTCAAGAGTACAGTTATCAGAAACCGAGGACTTCATAGTCCAGCCTGAACTACCTGTACTGTCTTCGATAGTACCTGTGTTGCCGTACCAGATTCCTGTCCCGGTTGAGACCTTGAACTCATAAGAGCCTTTATCAAGAAACATTGTTGTAGAAGCAGACTCTCCGTCTATGGCAATCATTTTGTTTGCACTTGCGTTCCAATTGTTGAAATCACCGGAGATGGAAAGATCTGTAACGTTACCCTTTGTGAATACGCCTCTGCTTTCTACGTCGTAAACAACAGCTATACCGGTGTCGCCGATATCGCCTGTGATGTATCCGCCGGATACAGTAAAGGTGTTTCCTGTAATTGCATCGGTATATGTACCTGATGACATTTTGTGAACAGGAACTTTTATATCGTTGTAATATGAACCGCCTGTGTTGACTATAACCATACCTGATGTACCGCGCTCTACACAAGCCAGCTTATTATAGGAAGAAAGATATTCCGATTCGCCGATAAAAGCGTTCTTGAAGTTATTGACCGCCTTTACCTCAGGATAAGACCATGATGTGTAGTCTGCATCGCCAATCATAGTTGTAGACATATTTTCGGGACGGGCAAGGTACATTCCGCAAATCTCATCCCTTGCGCCTATAATAGCCCATGTCTTATTGATATTGCTCTCACTGACATTGTTAGTTCCGTGGTCCTTGTGGTTATCGTGAGATTCTGTCCACTGAACAATTTTGCTCTTTGATGCACCGTAGCTGACTCCGCTTGATGCAGCAGCAGAAGCATTGGCGTTACATACGCCGTTTCTGATGTTATCAGAAGACCCCGGATCAGTAACACTCATATACTGTGTATAAGCTTCGATACTCAGTCCGCCGCCGGGATCGCCCAGCATCTCTCCATAATAATAGGGAGTAATGCCTCTTGTTTCCTGTGCGTAAGCTGTAGTCTCACCAAGTACGTTCTTCCAGAAATCAGACTTTGTGCCTGATGCATCCCAGTCGGTTTCAATATGCTTTGCCGCGTCAAAACGGAAGCCGTCAGCACCTGCTTTAATTGCCTCTTTGAGAAAATTCTTGCAATGCTTCTGAACTGTAGAGTTTGCAGTATTAAGGTCAGGCAAACCTGTGATACAGTAATGAGTCACATCATATCGGTTATCGTAATTATAAATATCCTTGCTGATGTCATGCCAACAATCGGAATTGCTTCTGATTTCAGAAGGAATCCAAGGGTGAATGGTATTGCCTGACATGTCGTTTGCCATATGGTTAAGCACCGCGTCAACGATAACCTTAACTCCGTACTTGTGTGCAGTTTCACACATATACTCAAAATCAGCCTTTGTGCCCTGTACATTTCTGCTGTTATCTTCAATACTGAAAGCAACGGGCTGATAAATAACCCAAGAGATATTCTGTACGGTGTTGTAATTGCTTTCCTTAATAGGCTGAATAGGAGAAGTCTGAATAGCAGAGAAACCCTGCTGTGCAATCTTGCTCATATTCTTGGCAATGTTCCGATAAGACCAGTTCCAACATTGGAGAATCTGACCGTCCTGAACATTGTCAGCGAGACCGTACATGCCCGCGCCAGTGTCCGCAATTTCTGTACTTGCACCTGTATCTGCTACTTCAGTGCTTGCCGCAGATACACCGAATGGTACAATCGCAAATGCAGAAAGCACCATACACAAAGCAAGTATTAAACTTATACTTTTCTTCAGGTTCATAGAAAAACCTCCTAAAAATAATCACTGATAGTTAAATTTTACTATATAATATGTTAATAAGCAAACAAAAATAGAATATTCTACCTTTGCAACAAACCCACCCTGTCCTTTTTGGTAAATAACACAAGAAACAAATTTCACCATAGTTATTTCTTATCCACCGCAAAAAAGCAGACAGTATGACAAGACAAAAAACGCCCTGCAAAACTGCAGAGCGTCGTTGCTTAGTTAAACTATATTCTTTTGTAAGCTCATAGAGATCAGAGTAAACAATGAACCCTTTGTCGGTAGCGGCTGTATACTGCACCCACGCCTTTGCTTGTATAATAAATTAACTGTTAAAATCAGTTCTAACTGACTTAGGGAGATTCATCGGATCGTTCTACTATGTTTAATTTAAAATCGTTCTTTTTACCACTAACAATGTATTTATTACTATCCCCCAACCTCTCTAAGATGCGTTCATCCATAGACTCAGAATATATATTATATCTGCAATCCTGAATATATATTTTATAAAAAACTTCATAAGGTTTATATTCATAACCGCTAATTTCCCTGTAAGAGGAATAAGACAATCTACTTATCTCAACATAATAATGGCTCTCGTCCACTCTACGATAAATGTACCTTTTATTTCCTTCAGGGCCAAAAAGACCAATATCTCTATCATAATTGATATAAACATCATTTTCATTGATAATGTCAACAGATTCAAGAAAAGCAAGAATATCATCGTCTGTTATTTGATCTGTAGTACTTGGTTCCTGTTTATTTAAAGATATCTTTACTTCTACATTTGAAAATATAAATATTATAGCCGCTATTAATATTGTAATTAGTATTGTAACTGATACAGAAACAATCAAACAAATTTTAACACCTTTTCTCATTATATCCTCCATTTAATGGACTATAGTCATATAGACCATTATACAGCTTAGTACTTTTCAGAGCTAATATATACAAATACATATATCATAAAAACACTATAACACAAAAATTTTATTGTTTCAACTGCTCCAGACATTTTACGGCTGAATCAAAAAAATCTCTTATCTAAACGGTTATTTAGTAATGCAGGTAACAGTGGTTGTTTTTATTAGAAATGTCATGCCTCGCTTGTTGCGGTGTGTGCAAAACTAATCCTTCATAAACGCAGCGGCTTAAAAACAGTCCATAGGACTGTTTTTACCTGCGGTTTGCGCTAACGCTTAACCCTTGGCACAGCCTGTTCAAGTCCTGTTCCCTGCACAAAAAAATAAGAAAAGGGATACCCCATTTGGGTATCCCTTAATTCTTATGGTGCAGGTAACAGGACTTGAACCTGCATGAAATTGCTTTCACATGGACCTGAACCATGCGCGTCTGCCAATTCCGCCATACCTGCATATATATGTTGTTTCAAATCAACGCTAATTATTATATCAAAGTGCATACCAAATGTCAACCTAAATATTTAATTTTTCTTAAGTCTCTTTGGGATTTATCCTATCAAACAATAATCGGACACAGCCTGCATAATACAGATTATGTCCGATGTATTTATTATATGATACCAACCGTAAAATTACAGGTCGTACTTGAGCTCTTCTTTTGCAAAGTTCTTGAAGCTTTCGTAGTAGAAGTAGGAACGAAGTGTCTGCAGATCCTCAGGAGTTGTTACCTTGATATTCTCGCGGATACCCTGGAATATTCTTACTGTTTCGCCAAGCTCAATGAGAAGCTCTGAGGAAGAAATGGGATTTGTGATACCTCTCTTCTCTGCCTCGTCGTGTGCCCACATAATCTTTCTCATTGTGTAGCCCTGAGGTGCCTGAGTAATGAACATCTGCTTTCTGGGCAGAGATTTACAACAGGTTTCGCCGTCGGGAGACTCAAGCACAGAGTCGATACTGGGAGTTACAGGTACTGCGGTTTCAAACTCTCTTGCAGTTGCGATACAATCGCTGATAAGCTTTTCAGACAGCATAGGACGCACGCCGTCACAGATGAGCACAACGTCTGAAGGATCGGAGTTCTTCTCAACCTCAACAAGGCCGTTATGAATACTCTGGTGGCCGTTTGCACCGCCGGGAACAATAGATACAACCTTTTTTATGTGGTGTGTCTCAATAAGACCCCAGAGGTAGTCAATCTTATCGGGAATACAGGAGATAACAATGTCGTCTACCTCCTCGTGCTTTGAAAAATGCTCCAGAGTGCGGATGATGATAGGCTTGCCGTCAACATCAATAAACTGCTTGGGAATATCCAGTGACTTCATTCTTGCACCGATTCCGCCTGCAAAAATCATTGCGTGTACCATAAAACACTTATCCTTTCCTGACGTATTGTCAAATCTTACTTCTTAGTCTCTTTGGCTTTATCTTCCTGATAGATTCTGAGTGCCTCATCTGCAGGGCCGTCAAACACAAGCTGACCCTTCTTCATATAGAGAGCACGTGTACAAAGCTCTTTTACAGATTCAGCATTATGGCTTACATACAGAACAGTAACACCGCTCTTGATGGTGTCTGCAATCTTCTTTTTACACTTTTTCTTGAAGGTTGCATCACCGACGGAGAGAGCCTCATCAATAACAAGCACGTCAGGCTCGATGTTTACGTTAATTGCAAAGCCGAGACGCATTTTCATACCGCTTGAGTAGGTACGTACAGGCTGGTCGATATAGTCCCCCAGCTCTGCAAAGTCAACGATACGCTCCTCAAGACGCTTGATTTCTTTATCGGTAAGACCGAGGATATAGCCTTTAAGATATATATTCTCTCTGCCTGTCATCTCCATAGAAAAGCCTGCTGTAAGCTCAAGCAGTGCCGCAACCTTGCCGTTTACGGTAACATTACCCTCTGTAGGGAATGCAACACCTGTGATAAGCTTAAGCAGTGTGGATTTACCTGCGCCGTTATCACCGATAACACCTACAGCCTCGCCTTTCTCAAGAGCAAAGGAAACTCCGCTGAGCGCTTTGTTTATCTTAGCCTTTTTATTTTTGAAGAACAGGGCACGAAAACGCTCCTGATCGTTTTTATACAGAGTATATTCTTTGGTAACGTTATCAAAGATAATAATAGGTTCTGACATTATATTTCCTCCTTACAGAACATCGGGGAGTCGTTTGCGCAGGCGGTTGTAGTTATAGATGCCCAATGCAAAAACAAGTACAAATTCAGCAAGGAAAATAATAAACTCCAGCTTATTCTCAAAGAACCATGTATTATAAAGGAATGCATTACGGTAGCCGTTAGCAAAGAAGTTGATAGGATTTAAAAGCATAGCCTTCTCAAGCCACTCAATACCCAAGTCATAGGAATTGTAGATAATACCTGTCAGCCAGAAGATACCCGACATGATAGATATAATCATATTTTCAAAGTCCTTGGAGAATGCTGCCATAGGTGCAGTTGACCATGTAAGCATTACAAAGAACATATACATCAGCGGACAGTACAGGAAGAACTGCAGGTTATATACCGTAGGCATATAACCGTAGCACAGCAGAATAACGTACATAATCACACTTAGGAAAAGATGCACAAAAAGCCTTGCAAGTGCAGTGAAGGTCATAATAGTAGAAACAGGGAATGAAACCTTGGTAACATACTGCTGATTCATTCTGATGGATTTTGCACCCAGAGTAATGCTGTCGGTAATAAAGAACCAAGGAATAAAGCCCACCAGCATAAATACAAATCTGGGGAATTCCTGTCCTGCCCAGGATATATCCCCTGCACTTTTCAGTCCGATGGAAAAAGCAAACCAATAAACAAAAAGTGTGAAGGCAGGCTTGATAACTGCCCATAAGGGACCGATAGCGGCACCCTTGTATGTTTTCTTCAGGTCATTAACGGCAAGCAGAAATATCTGTTTTCCGAAGCCTATATGTTCTTTGAATATAGTAAACAATTCAAATCCTCCTTGGAGTGCCAAGCACCCACACAAATATACTACACCATAATAATACATCTATCATTATATAACATTTCAGAGATTTGTCAAATTACAGTTTTGATACACATACACCTGATTTACTGAAAAAAGCGGAGTACACCGAAAAAGTGTACTCCGCTTGTGTTTTGTAAAGTTATTAATTACTTGTTGAAGATAGACATGATGTCATAGAAGTTATCGTCATCATCATCAGAGGACTCTGCCTTTGCAGGCTCTGCCTGTGCAGAAGCGTCAGCCTTCTTAGCACTCTTTGTCTTGCCGTCGGAGCTGAAGCCTGTAGCGATAACAGTAACGCTGATTTCGTCCTTCATATCCTCGTTTACAACTGCACCCCAGATGATGTTTGCATCCTCTGCAGCCTTCTCGGAGATAATTGTGGAAGCAACGTCGATATCGTCAAGGCTTACATCGGGAGAAGCAGTGATGTTGATGATAACACCCTGTGCACCGTCGATTGTAGTCTCAAGCAGGGGTGAAGATATAGCAGCATCAGCAGCAACAACAGCCTTGTCCTTACCTGAAGCCTTACCGATACCCATGTGTGCGTAGCCTGCATCCTTCATGATTGCAGTTACGTCTGCAAAGTCAAGGTTTACAAGACCGGGAACAACGATAAGGTCAGAAATGCTCTGTACACCCTGACGAAGAACATCGTCAGCAATAGTAAATGCGTTCTGGAGAGTAATGCTCTGCTCAGAAACAAACTTGAGTCTTTCGTTGGGAACAACGATGAGAGAGTCAACACAAGCAGCTAACTGCTCGATACCCTGCTCAGCCTGTGCCATACGCTTCTTACCTTCAAATGCGAAGGGTTTTGTAACAACAGCAACAGTGAGAATACCCATATCCTTAGCAATCTTAGCAACTACGGGAGCTGCACCTGTACCTGTGCCGCCGCCCATACCGGCTGTAACGAATACCATATCTGTATCCTTAAGGAGTGCTGCGATTTCCTCGCGGTTCTCCTCAGCAGCCTTCTGGCCAACCTCGGGCAGAGAGCCTGCGCCCTTACCACGTGTTACCTTCTCACCAATCTGAATCTTCTGAGAAGCCTTGGAAAAACGGAGAACATGCTCGTCTGTATTAACAGCGATGAACTCAACGTTCTTAACCTCCATCTTAACCATTCGGTTTACAGCGTTACCGCCGCCGCCACCGACACCGATAACCTTAATTACAGGTAAATAATCAACATACTCTTTCTCTAACTCAAAAGCCATTTACTTGTCCTCCTTGAAATCGTCTATATAAGTTGCAAAACTTGTTATGTTACCAAGTGGCATAACTGTACATTATTATCCACTTTATAATAAGGTAACATATTCAGGACGTAATTTCAATATTTTTTTGAAAATTACTGGATTTTTTTATGTTTTCACCATAAAACAAAGCTTGTTTTTTGCTCAATATGTGTTTTTTACATTCCACCGTTCCCTATTGTTCACAGCACATCAGTAGTAATATACCTCTGTAACGGGCTGTGTTTCTTCGGGTGCCGTTGTTAAAGGCTCAGTAGCATGGGCAGAATTCGGTGCAAGCAGAGTGTACTGGTTAAAGTACGATTTCATACTGTCGTGACACATGGAAACGTCCAAGTCACCTGCAATCATAGTACCGCCTGTATCTATCTTTTCCTTGATGATAGTATGTGCTGTCTGCACCTTGTAGGTAATGTGCTCAGGAATTCCAAGGTACACCACAATTCTGTTATCGTGGACGTACTTAATCTCCACAGCTTCATCCTCAACAGCTACGTTGATAGCAGTAACTTCCGTACAGCCAAGCTCATCAAAGGCTGTGAACATTTCCTTAAGAGCTTCGCCTACAACAGTGGTGCCGAACTCAACAAAGTCACCTGCTACCTTACCGCCAACGTTGATACCCTCAATAACAGGTGCCTGTATCTCATCGGTTGTAGCGGCAACATCCAGCACCTTACCCTCACTGCTAACTATATAATAACCGCCAAGTCCCTCTACAATGCAGGAGGGCTCAGCCATAGTTATATCAATGCTGATACTATTGGGGAATACGCTTTTCACCTCAGCCTCCTGAATATAAGGAAAGGCTTTCTCAATCTTATCCTCAGCACGGCCTTTGGGAGCAGTGAAGATGTTATCCCCGATACTGATACCGCTTGCAGAAATTATCTCTGCCTTGGGGATGTTGCCATTGCCGTTTACAGTAATTGTTTCTGCGTGAAACCACACTGTCAGAGACAGTATTATGCCTGCAAGCAGTACAAGCAGGCACAAGCCTATGTTGATAACGATTTTTCTGAACTTTCTCGCACGTGGGCTCAAGGGTTTCTTTTGGTTTTTAGCTGCAGGCTTTCTGCCCCCAGAGGGAGGATTGCCTGAGCCGGAGCCACCCTTTGCTGTTCTTTGAGCAGAAGCTCTCTGTGTTGAGTCTTTCCCTGTGCTGTGAGTTCTCTGAGGAGCTCTGTCAGATGTGCGAGCAGAATGTTCAGTACTTCGCTGTCTGCGCAGAGGCTCTGCGGAATACTCATTATTGTATCTGTCACTGGGTTTACTCTCGGGGTACGCATCCTTGGTGTTTACCACCTGAGTACGCGCAATAGCCTCGCTTACATCCTGTCGCTGTCTTGCATATGTACGGGGTGCAGGTGCAGAAGCACGTGTGCCCCCTGCCCTGTTCCCTGTTTGCTTTGACCCTCTTTGTGTGCTCTGGCTTCTTCTGTCAGCACTGTTTTTGGGGCGATTGTGAGCACTCTCAGATGTTCTTGTCTGAGCACTCTGTCCGCTTCCCGACTTGTGGTTTCTCTCAGGAGTCTGAGGCTTTCTCTGTCTGTCAGAGGATGTCTTTTTGCTCTGAGCAGTAAACTTCTTCAATGAAGGGATTTCTGCGGTTTTATCATCCATATCGCCACTTCCTTTCCGCTTTTCTTATTTTTCATACACCTTATGTTAAATCTTTACGAATATGTTTTCTGTTTAAACAATTTTTACATTGGCACCAAGACTTCTCAGGGTACCGTCAAAGTCCTCATAGCCTCGCTCAAGGTATTTTGTAGTATCAATCTCTGTAACACCCTGAGCCGCCAAGGAAGCCACAGCAAGGGAGGCCGAGCCTCTTAAATCATAAGCCTGCAGGGAGGAGCTGTAAAGCTCTCTGACACCTTCAACCACTGCTACTCTGCCCTCGGTCTTGACCTTTGCACCAAGACGAGTAAGCTCGCCTGCATGCTTGTATCTGTTCTCAAATATATTTTCCACAAAGACCGTTGTGCCCTGTGCAAGGGTCGCCATTGCCATTACAGGTGCCTGTGCATCTGTGGGAAATCCCGGGTAAGGGGTTGTGCGTATCATAGGAAAAGCTTTTAATCTCTGGGGAGCGCTAAGGCTCATTGTGCCGTCTTTGACCGTAACCTCACAGCCTGCTTCCTCAAAAACAGGAATCACTGCACCTAGGTGAGAGGAAACAACACCCCTGAGTACAATGTCCGACCCTGTAACTGCCGCCGCTGACATGAGTGTTGCGGCAACAATCCTGTCGGGAATTACGGTGTGAGCTGTGCCGTGAAGCTCCTGTACACCCTCAATAACTATTGTGCCCTCACCTGCACCGCGGATACAGGCACCGCAGGCGTTAAGATATGCACACAAATCCTCAATCTCAGGCTCCCGGGCAGCATTGGTGATAACCGTTGTGCCCTTTGCTTTTGTTGCAGCTATGATGATGTTCTCTGTAGCACCTACACTGGGGAACGCAAGAGCAATTTTTGCTCCGTGCAAGCCTTTGTCTGCACAGCAGATAATATCTCCGTGATGTTCGCGGATACTGACACCCATTCTCCGCAGGGCATCAAGGTGCAAGTCAATGGGTCTGGCACCTAATTCACACCCTCCCGGGAAGGTTAAACGAGCTTTTTGGCACCTTGAAAGAATAGCACCTAAAAAAATAATGGAACTTCGCATTTCTCTCATGAGGGAATCAGGGATGTGGTCGCAGGAGATGGTACGGGTATCCACCACAAGGCTGTTGCCACAGCGGGTTGCACTGCAACCAAGGAATCTCAGAATTCTCACCGCAGAGTCCACGTCGCGAAGATGAGGACAGTTATGAAGAACACTCTCATCCCCTACTGCCACCGTTGCCGAAAGTATGGGCAGGGTGCTGTTCTTTGACCCCTGAACAGTCACCTCACCTCTCAGGCGGTTGCCTCCCTCGATTAAGAGCTTCGCCACACACAACACCCTTTCTGCAAAAAATATAAAACTCACCGCTTCTTATTCTATGCAGTAAAAATGCAGTATGTGAATGAGGTTTAATTTATGTTTCAGTTCTCTGCGAGAACTTCCTTGACTACCTTATAAATACGCTCGTTTGCATCGCTGATTGCCATTTTCTTAGCATTGCTTCCAAAAAGCTCAAGGAGACCTTTATCGCAAAGGAGTCTGTCAATCTCACCTGTGAGTTTTTCGGGAGTCAGGTCTTTTTCTTCAATCACCGAAGCTGCCTGCTCATTTACCAGTGCCATTGCATTATGGAACTGGTGATTCTCAGCAACGGTAGGTGACGGGATAAGCACAGAAGCCTTACCCATTATCTGAATTTCGCTGAGAGTAATTGCACCGCAACGGCAAACCACCACGTCAGCCGCCGCCATACATAAATCCATATTGTCTATGTATTCTCTTACATCAAGGTTTGAGCATTTCTCAATATCTGTGCCCTGTTCCTTCACAAGGTCTGGGAACCACTTACCGTATTGGCCGTATGCGTGAATATGCTGATACCTTTTATCCATGCCGCTTCGGGCGATTAAAGGAGCCATATTCTCGTTGATTTTGCGGGCACCTAAACTTCCGCCGAAGGAGAGCACCACAGGGCGGCTGTCAAGTCCTAAAGCCTTCCGAGCCTTCTCCTTATCTGCTGTGAGAATCACAGGGCGGACAGGGTTGCCTGTGAGCACAAAGTTTAGGGAGGAATCAAGGTGATTCCTTGCGGCATCAAGGGCAAGCATAACCCGCTTTGCACCCTTTGAGAGCATTTTTGTGGTAACACCGGGGAAAGCATTCTGCTCATGGATAACAGTGGGAATCCCCAGTTTCTGTGCTGCACGGATAACAGGACCGCTTACGTAGCCTCCTGTACCGATGCATATATCAGGAGCAAAGTCCCTGATGATTTTCTTTGATGCGCCTGAGGCGCTTACTGCCTTGAACATTGTTCCTATGTTTTCACAAATTGCCTTGGGGCTTAAACTACGCTTGAAGCCTCTGATAGAAATAGAGCGAATCTCAAATCCCGAAGCGGGTACAAGTCTTTGCTCCATTCCCCCTTCGTTTCCCACAAAGAGAATCTGTGCGTCAGGCTCGTGAGCCTTTATAGACTGAGCTATAGCAATAGCAGGATTTATATGTCCTGCTGTGCCGCCGCCTGCAAGTAAAACTTTCATATATATCTTCCTTAATGAGTGATTGGTTTAAACCTTTTCAATCTTCGAGGTACGGGATACGGACAGGATAATTCCCATTTGCGCCAGAAGCATAACAAGGGAGCTTCCGCCGTAGCTGAAGAAAGGCAGTGAGATACCTGTGTTAGGCAGCCAGTCGGTGATAACAAGGATATTAAGCACCACCTGCAGACCTATCTGTGCAGACAATCCGCAGCCCAAGAGCTTTCCGAAGGTATCCCCTGAACGCTGAGAGATATAAATACCTCTCCACACAAGCACACCGAAAAGGCAAAGGATAAGTGCCGCCCAGATAAAGCCCAATTCCTCGCAAACAATTGCAAACACGAAATCGTTCTGAGGCTCGGGCAGATAGAGGTACTTCTGACGGGAATTACCAAGGCCCATACCTGTGAGTCCTCCTGAACCGATAGCGAACAGGGAGTTTCTGGTCTGCCATGTAGCCCACCATAAATCGTAATTATCAGATGTGGCAGTCAGCGCCTGACCCCAGCCGTCCATTCGCTCCATAGCGTAGCCTAAGATTCCTGTAGCCTGAGCTATTAAGAATGCCACCACAGCAAGGCCGATAATACCAACAAAGTATATAGGAGACATTCCTGCAAACCACAGCATAAACAGGATAAGGCAGAACATAATTACGATACAGGAGTAGTGAGGTTCAAGGAAAAGCAAAAGTGCAACACCCACGAATACAATCAATCCCGGGAGCAGACTGTATTTCATATACTTCATTTTGTCTGCATATTTTGCACCCCAGTAGGCAAAGAAAACAATAACTGCAAACTTTGCAATTTCTGAGGGCTGCAGGTCGGTTATGCCCAAGTCAATCCAACGGTGAATACCAGTCTGAGAAGGCATAAACAGAACTATAATCAGCAGAAAAACCGAGCCTATTCCAAGCACCCATGCAAGACGGTAAAACCAGTGGTAATTGAAGAAGGAAGCAACTGCCATGGCTGCAAGTCCGATACCTGCAAACAAAAGCTGTCTGCCCAGATAATAGTAGCTGTTGCCTTCTTCTGCAAGTGCCACAGGATAGCTTGCAGAGAACATCATAAGTATACCTACGGCAAGAAGCAGAAGCACAATTATAAGGAAGGGCATATCTATGCCAAGTCCCACAGCAAACAGCTTCATACCGCCTGATTTTTTAGTTTTTGATGCAGAGGGTGTCCTGCTTTGCACAGGGGCTCTGCCTGCTCCTGCCTGAGCACTGAAGTTCCTCAGATATGCTCTGTCAGGTGCAGTTGAGGTAGAAAGAAAACTTCTTTGTTTCATTTTATCTCTCCATACCTTTCCGAATAAAAAGAACTTATCAGGCTACGACTCCGAAATAAGTGAGGAGCACTGCAACAATACCTGCAATAGCAGTAACAAGGGAGAACACACATACAATCTTTACCTCAGACCAGCCGCACATCTCAAAGTGATGGTGAATGGGGCTCATCTTGAAGAGGCGCTTGCCGTGTGTAAGCTTGAAATATGTAACCTGAAGCATAACAGAGAACATCTCTGCAAGGTAAACAATACCGATAAGAATAACAAGAACGGGAACATCAAGTGCAAAGAGCACAGAGCAAACCATACCGCCTAAGAACAGAGAGCCTGTGTCACCCATAAACACCTTTGCAGGGTGGAAGTTCCACACAAGGAAGCCAAGGCAACCGCCAGCAAGGGCAGCACTCTCAATAACACCGCCGATATTTGACAGCATGCTTGACATAAGAAGCATAAAGATTGCTGCGAAGAAGGTAATGGAGCCGTCAAGACCGTCGATACCGTCTGTCAGGTTGGTAGCATTTACAATACCAACAATCACAACAGAAGCGATTACATAGTAAAACCAGCCAAGCTCAACTGTACCTACAAAGGGAATAACTGTTGATGTAAGACCTGCATCTCCTCCGATATAACGTAATGCCAAGAGATAAAGAACTGCAACAGCAAACTGCATTACAAGCTTCTGAGGAGCAGTAAGACCAAGGTTACGCTTTTTAACAACCTTGATGTAATCGTCAATAAAACCGATTATGCCGTAGCAAAGAGCCATAATCAGACCGATAAAGATATTGTACTGCTCAATGGTAGGTACATTCTGGCTTAAGAGTATACGGGCAGTATAAAGACCTGCAGTTGAAAGGAGTATGCCTGCAATGAACATAATTCCGCCCATTGTGGGAGTGCCCTGCTTTTTCTTATGCCAGTCGGGACCAATCTCCAGTATTGTCTGACCGAATTTCAGCTTGTGCAGATAAGGAATAAGCACCTTACCCAGAAGTGCGGACACTGTAAATGCAAGCACAGCCGCGCCTAAAGCCCATAAAGTATTAATCATATCCATTTCCGTCCTTTATTTCAGTATTTCGTTGATAGTTTCAACTATCTTTTCTGCAGGCACTCCTAAAGCAAGGAGCACTGCAGAGGAAATTAAAACCTGTTTCGGAGTATATCCCCTCGTGTGTGGAATAAAAACCCTGCTCATAAACATCTTGTACAGAAGTTCAAAGCAAACACTCTGTTCCCTGTTCTGGATATTGAGAGCCATCACATCACTCTTGCTGTCAGATAACGAGTAGGTAGTAACCCCCACACCCTCAGGCAGTTTTTCTTTATCCTTATAGTCAAGCACCACACACTGAGTATCTGAGGAAACACAAAAATCCTCAGGCAAAGTGTCTGTGAGAACCTGAACACTCATACTTTCAGGAGAAAGCACCTGAGCACATTTCTCCAGAAGAGTCATAATACACTCTTTGTTTTCCTTATCACCGTAAATTGTAAGCTTTTCAGTAATCATAGTTCCTCCTGTAGTTGGATTTCGCTTAATCGCTGAAACCTCCTGCGGTGAAGTTCACCGTCACCAGTGTACCCGGTGACACCATAGTGCCTGCAGGGATACTCTGGGAAGTAGCGGTGCAAAGATAAGAGTCCGTTGCACCTGTAATGCTGATGTTAATATCATAGAGTGAACACAGATAGTTCACATCATAGACTGTATAGCCTGTTAAATCAGGCATTTCTATCTGAGTTTTGGCACTGTCCTCGTCGGTATAAAGCACCACGTTACCGCCCTGAGGAATGGGAGTTCCTGCACCGGGTACCTGTGCAAGAACAGTATCACCTGAGCCTTTGACTGAGGTTGTAAAGCCGTCGGTTGACGCAGTGCTCTGGGCCTGTTCAACACTCATTCCAACGTAAGTACCTGCAATGGTGTCAAGCTCTGCAAGCTCCTCCTCAGTGTACTGGGTTGCAACCTGAAGATAAGGCAGTACCTCTGACATAATCTGTGCAAACACAGGAGCCGCAACCTGACTTCCGTAGTAAGCCGCACCTGTGGGAGTATCAAAGAACACAAGACAAACAACCTCTGCATTCTCTGCAGGAGCAAATCCGCAGAAGGAAGCAATGTAGTCATCCACGCCGTCACCGTTGGAGTCAAGCTTTTTCTCAGATGTACCTGTTTTGCCTGCTACTCTGTAGCCTGCAACGTAGCCGTTCTTACCTGAGCCCGAAACTGCATTCTCCTCAAGGATATCAGCAATGAGCGCTGCTGTTTCTGAGGATATCACCTGACGTTTAACCTCGGTGGAGGTTGTAGAGTGAACGTTGCCCTCGTCATCCAGAATCTGAGAAACCACGTGGGGCTGAACTATATATCCGCCGTTTGCAATAGCGCAGACAGCAGTTGCCATCTGAATGGGTGTAACTGCAAAGTTCTGTCCGAAGGATGCAGTTGCAAGGTTTACGGGAAGCATTGCACCATCCTCAGAGAAGAAGATGTCATGTGCTTCACCGGGCAGGTCGATACCTGTTCTCTCGGAAAAACCGAATGCCTGATAATACTGCCAGAAAAGCTCCTCGCCTATTTTCTCACCCTGCTGCATAAATGCAGGGTTACAGGAATTCTTGATAGATTCACGGAAAGTCTGTGTGCCGTGACCTGAACGCAGGTGACAGTGCATTGTCTGACCTGTGACAGTATAGTATCCGGGGCAGTAGAAGGTGGAGCTTTCATCAACTAAGTTTTCCTCAACACCCATAGCGGCAGTGAACATCTTGAATACTGAGCCGGGATAGTAGGTATCGGAAACCGCCTTGTTTCTCCACATCTTGGACAGTGCGGCACTCTCCGCCTCTGCACGCTCCTCCTCAGGAAGCTTTCTGATTTCCTCCAGAGCAGATTCAGAAAGTGTGTAAGGGTCGTTCAAATCAAAGCCCCCTACAGACGCCATAGCTTTAACTGCACCTGTATTAACATCCATAATAATGCAAACGCCTCTGTTATAAACTGCGTGCTCAACTATGGCCTGTTCCATATACTTTTCCGCAATAGACTGGATTGTTTCATCAATGGTAAGCACCAGATTGTAACCGTCGATAGCATCTATGTTCTGGCTGTACTGGAAAGGCATCGCTGTACCCTGTGCATTTGTTGCAGTAATAAGTCTGCCCGGTGTACCTGTGAGCTGTTCATCATACTGATATTCAATGCCTGAGAGTCCCTGATCATCAGAGCCTGTAAATCCGATAACGGAAGAAGCCAGATCCCCGTAAGGATAATAACGTCTGTAATCATCCAGCAAAAACACAACATTCGGGTTAATTTCCTGCTCTGCAAGTTCATCCTGGAACTTAAGAATTTCTTCTCTTGTATCGGACTCTATCTGACGTTTTATCTCTACGTAATAGCTGTTCTGCTGTGATTTTTCAAAAATCTTCTCCTCATCCACCTCAAGAATCTCAGAAAGCTCCTTTGAAACAAAGCGTCTTTCCTCGTCGTCTTCAAAGTAAACAGGAGCAAGCACAACTCTCCACACAGAGGCAGAGGTAGCAAGAATTTTTCCGTTTGCGTCATAGATTGTACCGCGTTTTGCTGAAATCACAGTATCCTTGAGCTGTTGGTCAACCGCTCTCTGCTGAAGCTCATCTGCCATAAATATCTGCAGATAGCCAAGTCTGCTTATAGCAGCACCGAAGCCTATAATCAGAATAATTGCAAGAAGTATATTAGACCTTAGCTTGAAATTACGCTGTATATTCTCACTCAGAGCCCTGAGCTTATCGCTGAAGCTTTTCTGTTTTTGGGACATAAGCTATAGTCTCCTTTATCTGTAAATCCTCTTTAAACTGTCAGAATATGACAAAAATCAATGTCCTTAGAATAGCAGAAAAAGAGTTAAGACGAAAATCTCAACTCTCAATCTCCACATAACATACTTATTAGTAAAAAATGTATGTTATGACCACAGTGACTCAAAGAAGTCACCTATTTCCGTAAATATATTTGCATTCTCATCAGAGTACACAACCGCCCTGTCTCCCTGAGAAAGGCTGATGTACTCCTTCTGCTGATTAGTAGCCTTTGTCATGCCAAGCTGTGTACGGGCGTACTCCTCTACCGCTGCAGTGGACAGAGAAGCCTCTACCTTTGCAGACATCTGGATGTACTCGCTTCTTGAGTGGTCAAGCTGTACCTGAGCAGCGGCAATCTGCTCGTTAAGCTCTGCCACCTGTGCGTTACCGTGAATAATCACGCCCACAATGCCTACAACCATAAGAGCAACTGCTACACACGCCGCGATAGCACCATAGTTGTGCTTTCTGCGACTTGCCTTGTCATACTGAACCTCAGGCAGCTTCACAACCTTTGCTTTAGGCTGTTTTTTCTTTTGTTTTGCGGGAGCGGTTTTTCTTGCCGCTGTACCCTGTGTTTCAAAGAGGCTGAGGTCGTAGCCTCTGTCTGTTGCACCATATGTACCGTAAGCCATAGATAATTCCCCTTTACAATTTCTCTTTCATATACCATCAATGTGAGCCTTCCTTCTGCTCACTAAAACTGCCGATTACAGTTTTTCACACACCCGAAGCTTTGCGCTTCTGCTTCTTGGATTAATGCTCAGCTCCTCGTCCCCTGCCACTATGGGTTTACGGGTGATAAGCTTTGCCTGCGGTTTGTTACCGCATACACAAACAGGGAAATCAGGAGGACAGGTACAGCCTGTACACCACTTCTGCATTCTCTGTTTTGTGATTCTGTCTTCTATGGAATGGAAGGTTATCACCGCAAGGCGCCCGCCCTCTCTCAGCATTTCAAAGGCTGAGTCAAGTCCTCGCTCCAGCTCTCCGAACTCGTCGTTGACGGCGATTCTGATTGCCTGGAAGGTCTGACGTGCAGGGTGGCCTTCCCTCCTTACTCTCTGAGGAACCGCAGATTTAATAATCTCTGCAAGCTCCAGAGTAGTCTCTATCTCTTTATTGTTTTCTCTGTATCTGACGATTGCCCTTGCAATGCTTGAGGCAAACTTGTCCTCGCCGTAGGTTGAGATAATTCGTGCGAGCTCACTGTAAGGCAGATTGTTCACAAGAGAAGCAGCACTCTCTCCCTCCTGACTCATACGCATATCAAGAGGTGCATCCTCGTGGAAGGAAAACCCCCTGTGTGCAGTGTCAAGCTGATGGGAAGAAACCCCGATATCAAGGAGCACTCCGTCTACCTTTTCAACACCGTGAGCTTTCAGAAGCTCTTTCATATCGCCAAAGCGACCCTTTACAATCACTGAGCAAGGCTCGTCCTTGAATCTTTCTGTAACTCTCTTTATTGCATCGGGGTCTCTGTCAATGGAATAAAGCTTTCCGCTTTCAAGTCCCTTGAGAATCTCCGATGAGTGTCCTCCGCCGCCTGCTGTACCGTCAACATATATACCGTCAGGTTTTATGTTAAGACCATCTATAGTTTCATGCAGCAGGACGGGTAAGTGTTTAAACTCCATATCAGAATAACTTGAGAAGCTCCAGACCTGCCTTGTAGGAGGCTGCCATTCTCTCTTTCATAAATTCCTCGTAGGTGGGCTTATCCCAGATTTCAACTCTGTTATCAAGACCAACTACCATTACATCTTTATCAAGGTTTGCCAAATCGCGGATTGTTTTGGGAATCTGGATTCTGCCCTGTGCGTTGGGAGTAACAAGTGTTGCGGGAGCAACATAGATATGCATAAAGTCATTTGCCATATCACCTGTCATTCCTCTTATCTGGTCACGGAGATTCTCAAAATGAGAAACGCTCAACACCTGAACACTGGGCTTATCATTAAAACCAAGGGTGATATAAAAGGATTCGCCTAATTCTGCGCGGTATTCGGGACAAATAATGACACGGCCTTTTGCGTCAAGACTCTGACCATTGATGCCTGATAACACTATTTCCCACCTCCGCTTTAAAAATCCTTAATTTTACCCACCAAATGCTACCAAAATAATACCATTTGACACTGTAATAACATTATAAACCATAGGTTTCAGGATTGCAAGAGAAAGATTACATTATTTTTACAAAAATGACAGATAATCTTAACCAAAATTAAAAAGCCCTTTTGTAGCATATTACACAAAGAAAAGGCGTAATCGCCGAAAACCGCGATTACGCCTTGATTTTTAGAAACTTTGTTCGATTTTATTCTTACAAAAAAGAAAATTACAAAAGGTTACATTGCAACCGAAACAGCCATTTCCTCCGCAAAAGCTCACCAATCCCATAAAACAAAAAACGCAACTGCTTCGAATACTGCAGTTGCGTTCTTAAGTGCAAAATCAATTACATATTGCTGTTGTCGCCGTTGCCGACCTTGTTTGCCATTTTGATGTTCTGGCGAGTTTTGCGAAGCTCTGTAAGCTGTGCTGTAAGCGCTTCGTCAGTCTTTTTCATAATATCCTCAACGAAGTCTGTTGCAGCCTTCTTCATTTCAAAGAGCTTTGCCTTGGTGTTGTTCTCAACCTCAGTTGCACGTGCACGTGCACCGCGAACAATCTCATCCTGATCAATGAGCTTATCTCTGCGCTGCTCAGCCTCGTGAATGATAGCATCAGCTTCTTTTCTTGCTTCAGAGATAATCTGGCCTCTGTCAGCTACGATATTCTTAGCCTGACGAACCTCTGAGGGCAGAGAATCACGGATCTCATCCAGAATATCCATAACCTGCTCAGTATCAATAAGAGACTTACCACCTGTGAGAGGAACAGCCTTGGACTCCTCCATAATAGCCTGCAGTTCGTTAATAAGTTCTTCTACGCGTTTCATTATATATCTCCCTTTCCTATCTTTGAATCCTTGTATACATCTATATTATTTCATATATTTCTCAGTCTGTCAACTATTTTATCATGAATTATCTCAGGAACAAAGTTGCTGATATCTCCGCCGAAGGAGGCAATCTGCTTGACAACACTGGAGCTTAAGTACATATAATCCTGACTTGTATTAAGGTAAACTGTCTCAACATCTGCGTACAGCTTCTTGTTAATCATAGACATCTGAAACTCATACTCAAAGTCAGAAACCGCTCTCAGGCCCTTGACTACTGCCACTGCACCCTTTTCCCTTGCATAATCTACCAAGAGGCCTTCGAAGCTATCAACCTCTACATTATCATACTTTGCGGTAACCTGTCTGAGAAGCTCCATCCTCTCCTCAACGGTGAAGCTGGGATTCTTCTCCATATTGCACAGCACCGCAACTATGACCTTATCAAAAAGTCCTGAAGCACGGGATATAATATCAAGATGACCCAGAGTTACAGGGTCAAAACTACCGGGACAAATTGCAATTTTCATCTGTAGCACCTCCGTGAAAAATCATTTTACAATGGCGATATGTTCGCTTATCTCGCACGATATATTTTACTGCGTAAATGCGATATAGGCTCACTTTGTTCGCCTGCTATATGATATAAATTCTTGTGCCTGATGGCACATATCGCACATAAGTATATCGCATACATTAGTTTATATCGCAAATTCCGCAGAAATTTATATCGCTGAGCTGTACCTTAGTACAGCTCACACCACGGGACATCTGTAGGTTGTTATCTTTATTTTACCATAGCGGTAAGTTC
>JAZSLX010000088.1:0-10727 GCA_045535605.1 Ruminococcus sp. | reverse complement strand
CACTCCCTCGGTCAGTACATCCAGGAGGGTACCCGCAACATCTTTGAGACTGTTATCAGCGTAAAGGATTCCGGATGTGAGGTTATTATCCCTGAGGATGCGGCAAACGTTGACGGTCTTAACTTCCTCTCCGGCAGCACTCTTGACAGCGTAAATCATACCGCAATGTGCGCAACTCTTCTTGCCCACAATGACGGCGGTGTTCCCAATATCGTTCTGAATGTCTCCGAGATGACAGAGTCTGAACTTGGCTATCTCATCTATTTCTTTGAGAAGGCTTGTGCAATCTCCGGTTATCTCCTGGGTGTAAATCCCTTTAACCAGCCCGGCGTTGAGAGCTACAAGAAGAATATGTTTGCTCTCCTCGGCAAGCCGGGATACGAGCAGGAAAAAGCAGCCTTGGAAGCAAGACTGGTCTAAAAAACAATACGGAGGTAAAACTTATGGTAACACTTATTATCGGCAAAAAGGGTTCGGGCAAAACAAAGAAGCTCATCGCACTGGCAAACGATACTGCAGCAACATCCACAGGTAATGTTGTAGTAATCGAGAAGGGCTCCAAGCTCACCTATGACATCACACATAAAGCTCGTCTTATCGACTCTGATCACTATGAAATCAGCGGCTACGATATGCTTCTCGGTTTCCTCTCAGGTATCTGTGCAGGTAACTACGACGTATCTGATATCCTTGTTGATTCTACATTCAAGATTTGTCCCACAGCTATTGAGGGTCTTGAGGAGTTCATCAATAAGGTAAATAAGCTTGCTGATGACAGCGAAACAAAGATCACATTCCTTATCTCTGCTGCAGAAGAGGACCTTCCTGAGGGTCTTAAGGCAACTTGTGAGGCTATCTGATAGTCTGTAATCAAAACATTCAAGTGTCACGGTTTTATACTGTGACACTTTTTTGTGTGCACAATATGTTGTGGGTGCTTATGATTGTCTGCAATATTCAAAATGTTGCAGAATATATAAGCATTTTATACCGAAAACCCGTAAATATCGGCAAATTCTATATTGACAAACTGCTGTCCACAGGATATAATATTAAACGATGTTTTATTATGCGTCATTGTGTTTTCGAGGTGTTATATGGTTTTTGACCTTAAAGAAGTTTTCGAACGCGACGGAGCTGCTAAGACAGTCAGCTTCGAACTGGCAATTAGCGATATCGAAATTGATGGGGGATATCCGTTTAACTCTCCTGCTAAAGTGACCGCTACAGCCTGCAACAAAACAGGAATAGTTCGTCTTTATATCGATGCAGAGTTTGTTTACAACCGTCCTTGTGACCGTTGTATGAAGCCTCTTTCGGACGATATGAAATATTCCTTTGAGCATAGGCTTATCACGTCTCTTTGCGGTGACGACGATGGCGACTATATTGAAACTCCCGATTTTCGCCTTGAACTCGACGAGTTGGTCCTGAGCGATATATTATTGGAGCTTCCGCTTAAGTATCTTTGTGATGAAGATTGCAAAGGTCTCTGTCCCAAGTGCGGCGCAGACCTTAATGAGGGAGAATGTTCCTGCGATAATCGTCCAATTGATCCTCGGCTCGAGGTTTTAAGACAGTTACTTGATTAACACATAAATATAAGGAGGACTGTAAAATGGCAGTACCAAAGAACAAACATTCACAGGCAAGAAGAGACAAGAGACGTTCAAACGTTTGGAAACTGGATGCACCCGCTCTCAGCACATGCCCCAACTGCGGTGAGTTTAAAGCTCCCCACAAGGTATGCGGAAACTGCGGCATGTACAACGGCAGACAGGTTATCGCTGTTAAAGAGGACTAATTCTTACAGAATTGCTCTTAATGCTAAGTAAGACAAAAGATACAAGGCGGCAGTATATCTGACCGCCCTTTTGTTTTTTTAGGAGGTGCCTCGGTGGCAGTAAAAGTTTATTCCGTTGTAAAGGGAAGCAGTGCTGACCGCTGCGGCATAAAAGCAGGGGATACCTTACTTACCCTTAACGGCCACGAAATTGTAGATGTTCTTGATTATCGATTCTATCAGCTTGAACGGGAAATTACGGTTGAGTTTATCTCTGATGGAGAAAAGAAAACAGCAATAGCCCACAAGCCTGAGTACGATGAATTGGGTATGGAGTTTGATACCTACCTTATGGATAAGGAGCACTCCTGCCGTAACAAGTGCATTTTCTGCTTTATCGACCAGATGCCAAAGGGTATGAGAGATACTCTGTACTTCAAGGATGACGACAGTCGTCTGTCTTTCCTTTTCGGCAACTACATCACCCTTACAAATCTTTCAGAACACGAGATTGAGCGTATCATCACCATGCACATAAGCCCTGTGAACATTTCTGTTCATACTACAAACCCTGAGCTTCGATGCATGATGATGAATAACCGATTTGCAGGTGAATCTCTCGGTGCTATGAAGCGTTTTGCTGAGGCAGGCATTGATATGAACTGTCAGCTTGTAATCTGTCCGGGTATCAATGACGGCAAGGAACTTGAGCGTTCTCTGTCTGATTTGGAAAGCTTGGGTGTAAACTCAGTTGCAGTTGTTCCAGTGGGACTTACAGACCACAGAGAAGGGCTATATCCTCTCACACCATTTGATAAAGACTCAGCTGCAGCAGTACTTGATATTGTAGAAAAGTACGGCAATGCTTGTGTGGAAAAGTACGGCAGAAGAATTATGTTTGCTTCTGATGAGCTTTATATAAAAGCAGAACGTGAAATACCCGACTCAGAATATTATGAGGATTATCCTTGCCTTGAAAATGGCGTAGGTCTCATTGCACTGCAGAAAGAGGAGTTTACCTTTGCTCTTGAGGATGCGCAGAGTGACCCTGATTTAGTGCGTAATAAGACTATCGCTTGCGGTGTCAGTGCCGCACCATATCTTAAAGAGCTTTGCAATATGCTCACAGATAAATTCCCCAAAGTCCGAGTAAACGTTAATCCCATTGTCAATAATTTCTTTGGCAAGATGATTAACGTGTCAGGGCTTATAGTGGGTAATGACCTTATTTCTCAGCTTATAACTGAGGATTTGGGTTCAGAGGTGCTTATCCCTGTGTGTATGCTCCGCCGTGATGAGGATGTATTCCTTGACGATGTCACAGTAGACGAAGCTTCAGAAAAACTGGGCGTTCCTGTGGTTTCCGTAATGAACAGCGGCGAAGCCCTTCTTGAAGCTATTATAAATTAAAAGAAAACGAAATTGACTTTATATAATGAAAGGAGAGTGGGAAATATGGCTAAACCCGTAATTGCTATTGTCGGTAGACCAAATGTAGGTAAATCCACCCTGTTTAATAAGCTTACAGGACAGCGTATTTCTATTGTTGACGATACACCCGGTGTAACCCGTGACAGAATCTACGGAGAAGTTGAGTGGTTGAACCGACGTGCAACTCTTATTGATACAGGCGGTATTGAGCCCTATTCCGATGATATTATCCTCTCTCAGATGCGCCGTCAGGCACAGCTTGCAATTGAGACTGCAGACGTTACTATCCTTGTAACAGATGTCCGTTCCGGTCTGGTTGCTACCGATGCCGAGGTTGCACAGATGCTCCAGAAAAGCGGTAAACCCGTTGTTCTTTGTGTAAATAAGTGCGACAGGATCGGTGAGCCTGACCCTGATTTTTATGAATTCTACAACTTAGGTCTCGGTGAACCTATACAAGTTTCATCTGTTCACGGTCACGGCACAGGCGATTTGCTTGACGCTGTTTTCAACCTCATTCCTGAGAGCGATTATGAGGATGTGGAGTCTGAGGTTATCTCTGTTGCTATTATCGGTAAGCCTAATGTAGGTAAATCCTCTTTGGTAAACAGAGTAACAGGTCAGGAGAGGAGCATCGTTTCCAATATTGCCGGTACTACCCGTGACAGTATCGACTCTAAGGTTTCCAATTCTCACGGTGAGTTCATATTCATTGACACAGCAGGAATCCGCCGTAAGAATAAGGTTGACAATGCTATTGAGAAATACAGCATTATCCGCGCAAAAATGGCTATTGAGCGCTGTGATGTCTGCGTTATTATGATTGACGCTGAGGAAGGTCCCACCGAGCAGGATACAAAGATTGCAGGTATGGCTCACGAAGCAGGCAAGGGCTGTATTATCTGTGTCAATAAATGGGACGCTATCGAGAAAGATGACAAGACAATGAGTGAGTTCAGAAAACAGCTTGACATTGACTTTGGCTTTATGTCCTATGCTCCCACACTATTTATTTCCGCAAAGACAGGCCAGCGTATTGACAGACTTTTTGAGCTTATCAAGTACGTAGCTAATACAAACGCAATGCGTATCAAAACCGGTGTTCTCAACGAGCTTCTGGCAGAGGCTACCATTCGTGTTCAGCCTCCTTCAGACAAGGGCAGACGTCTTAAGATTTACTATGTAACTCAGCCCAGCACCAAGCCTCCTACATTCGTATTCTTCTGTAATAATGCTGAGCTTTTCCATTTCTCCTATCAGCGTTATCTGGAGAACAGAATCAGAGAAACCTTCGGACTTGAGGGTACTCCCATACGAATTGTAGTCAGAGAGAGAGGAGACAAAGACTAATGCTTTTCATTACAACTTATTGGTGGAGAATTTTAGCCTGTGCACTCATATCCTATCTTCTTGGAAGCTTCAGCTTTGCTGTAATATTCACAAAGCTTTCAAGTAAAAAGGACGTAAGAGAAATGGGCTCAGGTAATGCAGGATTTACTAATGTTCTCCGTAGTGTAGGCGTTGTTCCCGCAATATTTACCTTTGTTTTTGATTGCCTCAAGGGCATAATCGCTGTACTTATCACAATGTGGATTTTCAATATGCCTTTTGATAATGCAGGTATTGAGGCTTTGTCAGAGGGTCTTCGCTTTGAGTTCAACGCATATGGAAAGTACCTTGCAGGTGTTTTCTGTGTACTGGGTCACAGCTTCCCTGTTTTCTTTGGCTTCAGAGGTGGCAAGGGTATCACCACAATGGCAGGTATCCTTCTCATCCTTGATCCGATACCCTGGATGCTTGTGCTTACTCTGGCAGTGTGGCTTGTGTTCTTCTTCTGCACAAAGATTATCTCCGTTGCATCCCTTGCAGCTGCAGTTGCAATCACCGTGTGGAATTTTATAATCACATTCTTCTTTGTGTACAAGCCTTCAATCGGCACAGACGTACCTCTGAGACTCAGTTATGTAATTACTACCACAGTGATTATGGCGCTTATCGGTTTGTTTGTAATTATTATGCACCGAGAGAATATCAAACGTCTCATCCGCGGTGAGGAGAAGAAAATCAAAGCAAAGAAAGCTTGATTGCCTTATAACTTGAATTTTTGTTTATGCACCTTCTTTTACAAGAGGGTGTATTTTTATTGCAAAAATCCTTGACTACTGACAAAAAAGGCTATAAAATTTATATATAAGTTTAATTAAAGGAGTTGTTACAATGGATTGTATTTTTTGTAAAATTGTAAACGGAGACATTCCCTCAAGCAAGGTTTATGAGGATGACAAAATCCTTGCTTTTGACGATATTAACCCAAACGCACCTGTTCATGTTGTTATCATCCCCAAGGACCATTGCCTTACCTGTGCAAACGATATCACCGAGGACAACAGTGCAATCGTAGGCTATATCTTCTCAAAAATCCCAGAGATTGCACGTATCAAGGGACTTATAAACGGTTATCGTATAGTTAATAACTGTGGAGAGGACGGAGCACAAACAATCTTCCACATTCACTTCCACCTTTTAGGCGGCACAAAACTCAGCGAAAAGCTTTGCTGATAACTATTTTTAGGAGAATATAAAATGAGCAATACTTACAAAATGACAATTGCAGGCTGTGAGCGTGAGCTTGAGATGTTTGAGGTAAACGAACACCTTGATATTGCGGCCTTTATTCTTTTTGGTGATGTTGAAATTACAGAGAAAGCAACAGAAGCACTTCTAAAAATTTGCCCTGAGCACGATGTTGTACTTACAGCAGAGGCTAAATCCATTCCTCTTGCATACGAGTTTGCACGTCAGGGATGCGGCAAATACGTGGTTGCACGCAAGGGGATTAAGGTGTATATGAGAAATCCTGTAAGTGTTACTGTTAAGTCCATCACAACTGCCGCAGAGCAGACACTTCATCTTGGAGAGAACGAGGTCAACGCTATTCGTGGTAAGCGTGTACTTATCCTTGATGATGTTATCTCTACAGGTGAGAGCCTCAGGGCTATGGAGCAGCTTGTAGAAGCGGCTGGCGGAATTATTGCAGGCAAGGCTGCTGTCCTTGCCGAGGGTGATGCCGCAGACAGAGACGATATCATCTTCCTCGAGAAACTTCCTCTTTTCTTCAAGTAATATCAAAATATATTTAAGGATTGATTTTTATGAAACGGCTGTTAGGACTCACAGGGCTTACTTGTCTTTGTGTACTGACAGCCTGTTTTTATTTAAAAGACACTGTTATGCTCATTGCAGGTGCCTTTACTTTCTTGTTGTTTGTTATTTCTATGTTTGTGCCTTCTGTCAGAAGGGAAAGCACTCTGCCTGTAGCTTTTGCAACAGTTGTGTTATCTGTTCTGCTATTTTTCGGTTTTACACACTTCTATGTACAGCCTATACAGGACACCTATGAGGGCAAAACCTGTACTGTTACCGCTGTACAAAGAAATGAAGTATACAAGTCTAACGGATATTATTGCTATGAGCTTGATGTAAATACAATAGACGACAAAAAAGTCAACACTGGAATGATACTGTTTACTCAGGAGCATATTTTCTCCGACCCGTACGATGAGTTGACCTTTGAGGCTCTTTTGCGTTGTGATACATACGGCGGCGATTTGTCAAAGGGGCTTTATCTGCGTAGCTATCTGCTTTATGATGACGCTAAGGTACAGGTTGCAACACCTGATAAGAAGCCTCTGATGTATTATATTATCAACCTGAGAAATGAACTCAGAACGTCACTTTATATGGAGATGTCACCTGATACCGCCGGATTTTCTTCTGCTGTGCTTCTGGGTGATAAACACGCACTTGACAATGATGTAAAGAATCTTCTGCGAATATGCGGTCTATCTCACATTTCAGTTGTGTCAGGTCTGCACCTTTCTATAATTGCAACTGTTTCAATAAAAGTATCCCGATACTTGCTCCGCAATAAATATTTGAGTGTTGGCTTTACTATTCTTTCAATAATCGCTTTCACTCTGCTTTCGGGTTGTGGTATACCTGTTATCCGCTCAGCTATAATGCTGATTATTTATACTATCGGAACACTTCTTCCGCGACGCAGTGATTCTCTTAATTCAATCGGGGCGGCAGCCCTTATAATCCTCCTGCCGAATCCATACGCAGTGGGGGATATAGGAATGCTTCTGTCTTTTTCTGCCACAATAGGTATAGTCGCGTGGAGCGATAAGCTTACAAAGCCCATAATGAGCAGACTTTGTAATTTGTCTTTAATGAAATTCAAATTCGTCAGAAATATTATTAAAACTCTTGTTTACACTTTTGTCTGCAGTATATGTGCCAGTCTGTGGACAATGCCTGTTTCTATCCTTGTTTTTGGCGGATTTTCTGCTGTTGCTGTTGTTGCAAACTTGCTCACGGTTCCCATATTAACTTATTTTATAATATTTATAATTATATGTGCAGTAACTCATTATATCAGCTTTCTTCCTCTTATAAGTCAGGTGTTTGCCTTTGCGGTGAGTTTGTATTATGACTATCTCATCTTCGTTTGTAACCTGCTCTCTAAAATTCCCTATGCTTATATAGATACCGACAAATCTTATTTTTATTTCTGGTTAAGTGCAACGCTTATATTAATAGCTATAGCTGTCATTATAGGGACTAAATACGCCTACAGAATAACTGTGATTGCTTCAATTATGATTCTGCTTTGGAGCTCGGTGGCGTACAATATTAACCGCGAATCTGTAGTAACACTTCATATTCCTGATACAGGCAGTGCCTTGTCTGTAGTTCTCGAAAGCACCGATGGACATGCTGTGCTTTGTTGCGGAGGAAGTAAATGGAGTAGCTTTGCACTGAAAGATACAGTGGAGAGTATATCAGCAGGAAATAAGAATATCCTTGTTTCTACATCTGAAGAAAATTCCGTTCAGTATGCAGAAAATCTGATGAATGAGTTTGACTATGAACAGGTTTTGCTGTATGATAATAAAAGTACATATATTATCACTGATGACAATTATGAAGCTACAGAGGTTTCAATTTATAACACAGATCAAAGCATATATCTGTGGGATAAGGTGCAGGTTGAGCTTCTGCCTGTAGACTCTGTAGTATATGAGTATATAACAGCGGGAGATACACAGATACTTATACTTCCTGAGTACGCAGATTGTGAACAGCTTGATAGTATATACAGAACTCCTGACATTATCATAACCCATGGTGTTGTTGATAATATGGGACTATTAAGTTGCGATACTCTTATCGTTTCAGGTGATGACTACATTGCGCGGGCAACGGCGGAGCTCTGTGCTCCTGTTGCTGACAGAGTTATTACAGGCACAGACATTGTCTATGATATAAAACTTAAATAGTGAGGAAACTATGGCTTATTTAGATGAAAAAAGCTTTAAAAAGCATATATCATCAAAAAAATTCAATAATATATATGTAATCTTCGGTGATGAAAAGTATCTTGTAAAACATTACACCAAGGAACTTGTCACTGCAGTTGCAGGCAAAGAGCCATCAGAGTTTGCTTTTCACCAGTTTTCCTCTGATGCGGATATTCAATCTATTGCAGATGCTATAGGCTCTGTTCCTTTTATGGCAGAGTATAACTGCGTTTTGGTAACAGATATGGATATCAACAAGCTTTCTAAGGAGCAGTATGATTCCTTTATGGAGGTTCTCAGGTCTGTTCCTCTTACTACAGTAGTTATCTTCAGCTTTTCAGCACTTTCATCCAAGGATAAAACTGCAGATAAGTCAGATGGTGACGATAAGAAAAAACGAAGCCGTTTCAAGCCTTTCTGTGACGCGGTGGATAAACTTGGCATGGGCGCAATTGCCGAGATTAATATGCGTTCTGCTACCGCCTTGGAGCATCAGCTTTCCACATGGGCAGACAAGGTAGGCAAAAAACTGTCTCTGCCTGTAGCATCAAAGATAATCTACTATTGCGGTACCGACCTGTCTGCGCTCCGTCTTGAGCTTGATAAGGTTTGTGCCTATGCAGGTGACAATGACGAAATTACCCTTGAAATGGTAGAAGCCACAGTAATAAAGAAGCTGGAGGCTAAGGTCTTTGATATGGTAGATAACGTAATTTACGGAAACACTGATAAGACCTACACTCAGCTTTATCAGCTCTTTGCTCAGCGTGAAGAAGTGAGGGATATCCTCCGTATTCTCGGACTTGCTTACGTTGATTTGTACAGAGCCCGTGTTACCGTTACCTCAGGTGGTATAATGAAAGAAACTGCTGATTTCTTCAAGTACGGAAACAGGGCGTGGGTGCTCAACAAAGC
Organism: Ruminococcus sp.; assembly: GCA_045535605.1. Lineage (GTDB taxonomy): Bacteria > Bacillota > Clostridia > Oscillospirales > Acutalibacteraceae > Ruminococcoides. The sequence continues at coordinate 1,235 of JAZSLX010000088.1, read as the reverse complement.
TCCTAAAAAAGCAGAGCGACTCTCTACAAACGCCTTGAGGGAAAGCTTAGGCGCAATAGTTGAGCTGAGTGCTAAGCTTAATTCAACAACTATGAATGAGGAAGCCGCCCTTGAAAAGCTCATTGCTGATTTAATGCTTATTGCAAAAAGGGAGCTTGATTATGCTTAAAATTAAAGAAGCTGTCATAGTTGAGGGTAAGTACGACAAGCAACGTCTCAGTGAGTTTTTAGATACCATTATTATTACTACCTCAGGCTTCAGAGTTTTCAAGGATAAGGAAAAACAACAGCTTATTCGTAAAATCGCCTGTGACAGAGGTCTGGTTATAATGACCGATAGCGACTCGGCAGGCTTTGTGTTCCGTAATTTTTTACGTGGTATTGTTCCCGATACACAGATAAAACACTGCTACATTCCTCAGATAAAAGGCAAAGAAAAACGCAAGGACACACCCTCCAAGGAAGGGCTTTTAGGTGTTGAGGGCTTAAGTGTTGATATCCTCAGAGATGCCCTGATAAAAAGCGGTGTTGATGTAGGACAGGGGAGTGTAGAAAATAACAAAACTCCAATAACTAAAAGCGATATGTTTGAAATGGGTCTTTCAGGCAGAGAAAATTCTGCACAGCTCAGATTAAGACTTATGGAAGAATTAGGTCTCCCTACATACCTTTCAGCAAATGCTCTCCTTGAGGTAATAAATTCTTTGTATTCTAAGGAAGAAGTACTTGACAAACTGAAATCTATGTAATATAATTTAATTGATAAAAACAGTAATCATTACTGTTTTAATAAATCAAAATTAAAATAATTAAAAGAGGTGCTATTATGAATCTTAAAGGATCAAAGACCGAGGCTAACCTTCAGGCTGCATTTGCAGGTGAGTCTCAGGCAAGAAACAAGTACACATATTTCGCTTCCAAGGCTCGTGCAGAGGGCTATGTTCAGATTGCTCAGATTTTTGAGGAAACAGCAAACAACGAGAAAGAGCATGCAAAACTCTGGTTCAAGCATCTGGAGGGTATCGGCACAACAGCTCAGAACCTTGCTGCAGCAGCAGAGGGTGAGAACTACGAGTGGACAGATATGTACGCTACTTTTGCTAAAGAAGCAAGAGAAGAAGGTTTCACAGCAATCGCTGAGCAGTTCGAGGGTGTTGCAGCTATCGAGAAGGCGCACGAGGAGCGTTATCGCAAGCTTCTCCAGAACGTTACAGAGGGCGAAGTATTCAAGAAGG
>JAZSLX010000130.1:0-4851 GCA_045535605.1 Ruminococcus sp. | reverse complement strand
AGATACATCTTGTTTTTATACAGGAGGGGCTGGATAATGGCCTTGCCCTCAAAGGAGCCGAATTTATCCTTAACCGTCACATCACTTCCGTATCGGTGAAGCATCTGATCAATACATTTATACACACTCATACACTCACCCTCTTAAAGCAGAAGTCTTCATCTGACACCAGCAAATCCTCCACAGCCTTGCGCTCAAACTCCCAAAGCTTCCGAGCTTTCTCTGTGTCAAATTCTGACATAGTAACACTGACAGCACCTGCAGTAAAGGACTTAGCCTCACTGCCCGACCTATACAGGCAATATCTATAGTAAGCAAGCACACCTGCACAGGCTGAAATCCTGAGAATATTTTCTTCACTATCAAGGGCATTCGGTATAAGCTTACCCTTAAGCTCATTCATTGCGTCAATGCAAACAGGAATCCACTTGGAAACCTCACAGGGCTCAAGACCCGACACAAGTGCAAATCTGTTTATAACTTCGTTCAGTCTCAAGCCTTTCCCTCCTTATCAGTAGGTGAGCTTTACAGCCGCGTCAGTGAAGATTTTTGCAAAACCTGAGATACAGCTGATAGTTGCACGCTCAAGCTGTCTGTCAATGAGCTTATCATAGTCAGTGATAATATCTCCTGCCTGTACCATCTCCAGTGCACAGTTTTTATCCATACCGATAATTGAGCCCGCAGGCATTGAGGTAGTGTGGATAAGCTTCGCACCCAGAGGTGTCACCATCTTGCCTGTGCCGTGGAAATTCTGAGAAGCTGTTGCATCCTTGAGCTCGGTCATAGAGAGCATACTAACCATTGCATCAGTAGGTGCTAAGATAGTTGTCATCTCATAGGGAGAAAGCTCTGCCCACAGAGAAACAAGCTCACCATAGGAAAGGTTACTTGTATTTATAACCTTACAGGGATTATTGTTGCCGTCACCATTAATAAGCACGTCAATTGCGTCCTTAAGCTGAGCGCGTGCAATGTAAGCACCAATCTGCTTCAGAGTCACAGTGAAAAGGTCAAGGCGCTGAAAACGCAGTGCTTCATAAGAGGTCACCAGCATTCTGCCACGCTTATGAAGCTTCACAAGGTTCTCCTGAGTAGAAACCTTTGTCTGAGGAATATACGCACCCTCAGAAACTCTCACCAGAGACTTCTCGTCATCTGTGGGAGTAGAAGTAATACTTCTGTAGTCCATACCGTTAATGGTGGTCTTAGCCGCTACAATATCGGAGAGCACGTCCGCCTGCTCCATACCCTGTCTTACAGCACGGCACACATATTCAGGGAAAAGTGCCGCAGAATCTGTAGTAGCAAAGAACTTCTCCACAGGGTCAGACTTTGCACCGCTTACTCTGATGTCAAAACGCTTGAGCTGACGGGAAAAGGCATCAAGACCCTCAAGCTCACTGCCTACATAGTTTGCAGAGGGGTCCAGCTCCTCCAGAATATCTGTCATACTCTTACCGCTGTAGGAATACATACCTCTTTCAAGAGAAATTTTTTCGTAATTAGCCATAATTCATCTTCTCCTTTTCATTAAAGAATAAAGCCTGCAGTGTTGCCCTCTGTGCATACACAGAGCACCTCTCTGCCATCATCGTCTGCCTTTACCATACCGTCGGCAGTAGCTATAATTTTCACCATACCCGTACCCAGACCGCCACTTACAGGCAGGGTTACAAAACCTCTGATCTGAACTGCAGCATATCCATCACGTACATTCTGACATACTCCGCAGATTTTGTTACCGGTAGCACAGGGAATAGCCCTGCCCTGTGCAATTGCCACAGGCATACCTGCTTTAAGGCTTTCGTCCGCCTCAAAGGTAACTGTGTTCTCCATAAAACCGTTAAAACTGATATTCATATTAACCTCCGTCAAATTCTGAATTCTTTATTACCTGCAGTTTTTGTGCAGGATTTCTGAGCCTTTGTCTGAGGCATAAAGGTGCCCTCTGCCTTTTTTCTGTAAGCATAGGCAAACTCCTTAAGCTGAGAAAGTGACAGGCCCTTCATGGCACTTTCCATGGTATCTCTTGAGATGCCTGTCTGTGCCAAAGCTGAGAGTCTCAGCACCTCGCCCTCTACTTCCTGTCTGTACTCGTCACCTGCTGCCGCTCTTTTTTCAAGGCCTGTAATGTGCCCGTAAAGACGCTTTGCGTCACTTACACACAGGGTAACGCTCTCTCCCTGTGAAAGACTCTTAATAATTTCATCCATACCGTCAAACTCCTTTACGAGGGGTTTCCCAAAGGACTTGATAACCCCTGCTTCTCTCTGTGCAGGCACCGCAACAAAGCTCCACTCGTATGCATCACGCACATCGCAAAGCTCAAAGTAACACGCCTCTCCTGCATATATCTGACCCTTAATATGTCCGCAGGGAGCAGAGTGCTTTTCGCTTCCGCATACAGAGCATACACTGTGTCTTGCACTGATACCTACACTGACTTCTTTTCTGATACCGCTTTCAATCTGCATAATCACATCCTCGGTACTCTTGCACCTTGGCATATATGCTCTTGCCACAAGGCGGAAGTAATCATCACCCAGAGATGTTTTTCGTCCCTGTACAGCTTCTACCCTGCAGTCAAAAATTCTTGCGGTCTGATTGTTTGCTTTGGGGCTGTGGTCATAAATTCCCGTCTTGCCCACAAAAAGTTTTTCCATCTGGAACAGCGACTCCACCGTAAAACGCTCAAAGTCTCTGTCCACATCGTTGTCGCACAGCACAACAGTGAAAACATACACCTCATCCTCAGTAAAGGGTCTGCGGGTGTAGCTGTTGATAAGCTCCATTTCCTTCGGTGTCACTGTGCTGTTCATAGCTTTGATTATCTCTCCTGACCTCAATGTGTCACCTCCAGTTACTTTCAATCTCCTGTGCTCTGGCATTCAGAAGCCTTGCATTTGCAAGCTCTGTTTCATCCTGAAGTGAGATGTTATCCCATATAACCTCAACAGGGCAATCAGCACCAAAAAACCTGAGCTGAGTTTCTGCAATTTTCTCAATCACAGGTGTCAGCAGTGTTCTGAAATACTCAAGCTCGCTTGTGAGTATATCCGCCTGCACAGTGCTCATTCGCTCTGTGCTTGACCATGAAAGTCCCAGCAAAAAAGGCGGAATACACAGCTTTGACACTATCTGCTCAAGGACATGCCTCATAGGAATATCGTAATCAAGGACCTGAGCATCACCGCCGATAACCTTGACTGCTACATCACCTACTGCCACAAAGTCACATACTCTGGAGTCATCCCTCATAGCTCTGGACCACTCTCTTGCAATCTCCGTTGCCCTCTGTCTGGCATTTACACCTGATGAGTCTGAGGGCTTATATGTAACCGCATAGCGGATATTGCCGGCACGGTCAAAGTTGTTGCCCATACATCCCAGTATTTTAAGCAGTATCGAGCTTACAAAGGGCAGACCCTTGAGCAGTGAGTTACCCTGCACACTGCCTGCCTCAGGATTCAGAAGGCTTGACACAATCAAGCTCTGATTAGGGAGCACAGTGTTATTTATATCCCTTGCACACACCAGCGTCTCAAGAGGATTTTCACCCTGTGTCACTGCCACATCCTTAAGGGAAGCATTATAAAGTCCCCTTAACCCCCTCATATCACTCTGTGGCACCATTTCACCTATAGCACAGCCGTAGGTTATGAGCTGGTCAAGGTATCGGCTTATAAAGCACTTGAGGGATACTCCCCCTGTGCCTACACTCACCGAATTCACAAAGTGCTCCAAGGGCTTCTGAAACCTTTCATCCTGAGCCTTCACCTGAAAGTTACCCACAAGGCGCACAAGCTTACTCAGCGCCGCGTCTATCACAGGCACAGCCTCTCTGAGAGAGGAGTAAAGCTCAAGCTCTGCCAATGTACAGGGCGAATATCTGTCAAGGCTTGTAAAGGGGTGCAGACTCGCAGAGCTTTTCATCGCCGTCTGCACACCTGCGTGCTGTGCTCTGCTTTTCTTAGAAAATAACTTCACAGCTTTTCCTCCTGTCAGCGGCAAAGGCAAAAAACTCCTCACCGCCGTCTTCTAAAATTGTTGTGACGAAATATCTTATATCGTCCATTGCGTGGTCGTTCTCCTTGACGGGTGACTCTACTCCCTCTTTTTCATCCCAGCGATAAAGCGAAAACTCCCTTACCGAGTCCAGACAGTTACTACAGATTTTTATTCTGCCTTCTTTAAGTGCCGAGGACACACTGCGTATACCGTCTGTCACAGAGTTTCTTGCAGGCTTAACCTCAAATTCTCCGTGCCGTTTTATCACCTGAATGAAGCTTGCAGCAGAAGGGTCAACAACAACCTTTGACACTGACACTCCACTTGCAAGGTTGCAAAGAGCCTTGTAGTGCTCCTCATCAGTCCTCTGCATACCTTCAGATTTTGAGTCGTAGTAGTATTCGTCAATTCTGTACCACACATCTGATTTAAGTCCCCATAGTCCGAAAGAAGCAGGATTCACCGTTCCGTAGTCGCAGGACACAGCGTAGTCCTCAAAAGGAGGAGAAGGCACCAAGCAGAAAGCCTCCGCCTTATCCATAAAGGGGTACACCGCACCTGAAACCGCCGTCCATTCTCCTTTTACAAATCTTCTGTAAAAGCTTCCTGAATACATCTGCTCATACCGCTTGGGTATATCGGGGGATAGCGACGGGTTGTCATCCATAAGAAAATGAACATACAGAACGTTTTTCTCTTTTTTCTTCTTTATCCACTCTCTGTAAAACCAGTGAGCAGGATGCTCGGGGTTACAGTTAAACCAGAATGTAGAACCTGAAACCGAACATCGGGCAAGAGATTGCTCCACAAAGGAACGCGGCATCAACGCCACCTCATCAA
>JAZSLX010000078.1:0-12081 GCA_045535605.1 Ruminococcus sp. | reverse complement strand
ATGGGCTTTGATTGCGGCGAATGCCGTCTGCCTCTGGTACCTATGAGCTATCATGGTTATCACGACCTTAAGGATTGTATGGCTAAATACAACCTTATCGGTAAGATTAAATAATTAATGTAAATTTGGCGTGCCTGACGGATAACTCCGACATAGCACGCCTGATTTTTTAGGAGAGAAGTTTATGCTTAATATTTTACTTCATGGCTGCAACGGAAAAATGGGACAGGCTGTCACCAATTCAGCTGCAAACCGAGATGATATGAGAATTATTTGCGGTGTTGACCCTTACGGCACATCTGCTTATGATTATCCTGTTTATGACAGCTTTGATAAAGTTACAGAGAATGTTGATGTAATTATTGATTTTTCCAACCCTGCACTTATCGAGAATCTTTGTAAGTACGCAGAAAATAACAGCGTACCTGCTGTTATCTGCACTACAGGACTCAACGATGATCAAAAAGCTATGGTTGAATCTCTTTCTAAGAAGGTTGCAGTGTTCTCATCCGGTAACATGTCACTGGGAATCAACCTTCTTATTGAGCTTTCCAAGAAAGCAACTGCTATTCTGGGAGAGGACTTTGATATTGAGATTATCGAAAAGCACCACAACCAGAAGCTGGATGCACCATCAGGCACAGCGCTGATGATTGCTGATGGTATCTCTGAGGTACGCGATGATGACCCTCGATATACCTATGACAGACATTCTTATAGAATGAAACGTTCTAAGAACGAAATCGGAATCCACAGTGTTCGTGGTGGCACAATTGTTGGCGAACACTCAGTAATATTTGCAGGAAATGATGAGGTACTCACTCTTACTCATCAAGCGCAATCAAAGGCTCTTTTTGCAAACGGAGCTTTGCCTGCAGCCGCTTTCACGGCCTCTCAGCCTGCGGGACTTTACGATATGGGCGATATGCTTCGCTGATTTATTAACCACCTCGTATTTTGTTACATAGTATGTAATAAAAAATACGAGGTGATAAATTTATGGAAAACCGTCTTATTATGTTCCAGAATATTACTTTAGCTGTCAGGGCTAAGAACACTCTGGAAAAAGCGGGAATCCTTGGATATGTACAAAAAACTCCCAGAATAAACAACAGAGCAAACTGCGGATACAGTGTCTATGTACCAAATGATACCGACACAGCAGAAAGAATTCTCAAAGATAAAGGTTTTGTTATTCTTGGCAGAGCAGGCAGGTCAGATATATGATTTATCTTGACAATGCTGCTACAACTTATCCCAAACCGCAAATTGTTCGCAACGCAGTTTCCAACTCTTTTTCTTACAGTGCAAATCCGGGCAGGGCAGGGCACAGGTTATCTATAAAAGCTTCAGAAGTTGTGTATTCCTGCAGAGAAAGACTTTGTGAGCTCTTTAAGTTCAACAAGCCTGAAAATATAATTCTTACTCAAAGCTGTACTTTCGCACTTAATACTGTTATTAAAGGTGTATTGAGTAAGGGCGACCACGTGGTAATATCTTCACTCGAGCACAACTCGGTACTAAGACCTGTTGAAAAGCTCAGTAAAGCAGGAATAATAACCTACAGTGTTGCAGAAGTATTTGAAGGTGATGATGACCGCACACTTGATTCTTTCAGAAAAGCTATGAAAGATAATACTAAGCTGGTTGTATGTACTCACGCATCAAATGTTTTCGGAATAAAACTTCCAATTGCGAGAATTGGCGCCCTCTGTCGTTATTACGGTGTACTTTTCTGCGTAGATGCCGCCCAGACAGCAGGACTTATTGATATCAATTTAAGCGAATTGCCTGTAGATTTTCTTTGTATAGCAGGTCATAAAGGCTTATATGGTCCCATGGGTACAGGAGCTCTGATTATAAATTGCGATAATATTCCTGATTCTATATGCGAGGGTGGAACAGGCAGCAGTGAAACAGGGTATGGACAGCCCCAGCTTCTACCCGATAAATTCGAAAGCGGCACCCTTAATCTTATAGGAATAGCAGGCTTTTCTGCAGGTGTTGATTTCGTAGCAAAGCACAAAGTAAGCAACATTTACCTACAGGAAATGAAATTAATTAATAAGCTGTATCATAAGCTTTCTGAGAATAAAAATATAATTCTCTACACAAAGGAACCGGATTTAACTCATCACGTGCCCCTTCTGTCCTTTAACATTATTGGGATGGATAGTGAAGAAACTGCCCATCTTCTGGATAAACATTTTGGTGTTGCTGTGAGAGCAGGGAGTCACTGTAGTCCCTTAGCTCATAAATATATGAAAACTGATTCTACAGGCACTGTCAGGGTGTGTCCCTCTGTATTTACCACGCAATCAGATATAAATACCCTGATTAATTGCATTTATAAGCTTTCTAAGCTCAAAAAAATTACTGTTTGATATTGCATTATATACTTTATAATGATAAAATAGAAATATAAGCAATATCGGAGGACGTTTATGCAAGTTATTACTGAATGGTTCAGCAATATAATATCACTGTTCAGCACATTTAAATTAGCTGATCTGATTGATATTATTATCATTGCTATATTAATATACGGAATACTCAAGTTAGTACGCGATACCAGAGCAGAGCAGTTGCTTAAGGGTATTTTTTTAGTCCTGCTTTTCTATGCTCTGGCATCAATCTTCAATCTGACGATGGTTACTTCAATACTGAAGGTTTTCCTTGATTTTTCTGTAATCATAATATTCATAATATTCCAGCCTGAAATTCGAAAAGCTCTTGAACAGCTTGGTCGTTCTAAACTTTCAAAGAGCTATCTCAAGATATTCCAGGGCGGTCTTATGTCTAACGCTGACAGAGACAATGAGATCAAGGCTATCTCTGATGTAGCTGACTCTGCTGTACTTTTCAGTCATACAAGAACAGGTGCTCTCTTCGTATTCGAAAGAGAAACTAAACTCACTGATATTGCGTCCACCGGTACAATCCTGAATTGCGACACATCAACTGCAATCTTCGGTAACATTTTCTTTAATAAAGCACCTCTTCATGACGGTGCCTGCATTGTTCGCGGTGGAAAGATTTTTGCTGCAGGCTGCATACTTCCTCTTAACAGCAAGGAAGTTGGCAGAAAGGATATAGGTACCCGTCACAGAGCTGCTATCGGTATGAGTGAGGTTTCTGACGCACTGGTTGTTGTTGTTTCTGAAGAAACAGGACAGATTTCTGTGGCAGTAAACGGTGTTCTGACCCGTGATTATGACAGAGATACTCTTGTCAGTAAATTAGAGGAATATCTGTTACCCGCAGATGTCGAAAAGACAGAAATTCCTTCATTGTTTAAGAAGAGAAAGGAGAAGAAGACCGATGAAGAATAAATCTTTATTCGGACGGCTTCTCGATAACAAGAAGCTCGTTCTTATCCTTTCTTTCGTGCTTTCCTTAATCTTCTGGATGATAAGCTCTGACAACACAACCCAAACAATCAACAATATACCTCTCAATTACAGCCTGTCTGATAGTGTTTCAAAGGATCTTAAAATATTCAGCACCAGTGTTGATACTGTTACAGTAAATGTTTCCGGAAAGCGAGTTATAATTGACGCTCTTTCTTCCAGTGATATTTCTGCAACTGTAGACCTGTTTTCTGTAAACAAACCCGGTACAGGCACATATCCTGTAGTTGTGGAAAACAAAAGCAATATGAGCTTTGATATTGAGGGTGTAGAACCTGAGAACATCACAATTATGGTAGACAGAGAGGCTACAAAAACTGTCAACGTAGTAAGCAACTTTTCCTATAATCCTGAGGGTTATTATGTAGACAATAATCTTCCTGAAACCGTTGAGATTACAGGACCCGAAACCTTAGTGGATAGAGTAAAATGTGCTTATGTTACAGGCAAAGTCAACAGTCCCAACGCCTCTACAGTAACAAACACATACACACTCAGACTTTTTGACAGCGAAGATCCCAACTCTGCAGGTGCTCAGGAGGTTTCTACTGAGTATATTACTATGAGTTACTCAAACGTAGATGTTTCATTCAGATTCCTTAAGATGGATCAGGATGTTCCTTTTACAATTAAGTATCAACCCGATACCATAGACCTTAAGTCCTTCTACTATGCAGTTACACCATCTACTATCAGTGTTGCTGGTCCTGAAGAGCTTATAACCGGTGAGAACGCTATCACAGAGTTTGCTATTGATATCGGCACTCTCTCTAAATACAAAAATCAGATTTATAACGAAACCTTTAATGTAGAAGACATTCTCGGTGATGAATTTGTAAACAAGAGTGATGGTGTAGAAACTGTCAGAGTACAGCTCGACTTCTCTAACTTTAAAATGGAAACCTTTGATGTACCTTCATCAAGAATAACAGTCAAAAACCTTCCTGAAGGATACAGCTATAAGATTCCTTCAACATTTGCCGTATCAGCGGTAGGAACTTCCACAGCACTTAAAGATCTGACAGAACAGAGCTTTAGTATCGAGTATAATTTTGATGGTGTTATACCTTCTGCAGATACTCCTGTTGATGTCCCTATCAACATTACAGTGAACAGCAACGGCTTATGTTGGGCTTATCGCACCTCTGAAACAGTCAGTGTTCAATTAACAAAGGAATAAAAAACAAGGCTCTCAGTAATTTGCTGAGAGCCTTTGCTTTTTTATTAAGATAAAATTGCTTCTGCACATTTAATACCGTCAGTAGCCGCAGACATTATGCCGCCTGCATAGCCAGCACCTTCACCGCAAGGATATAAGCCTTTGCATGAAACAGATTGCAGTGTATCGTCACGAACAATACGTACAGGGGAGGAGCTTCTTGTTTCAGGTGCAGTAAGCACAGCCCCCATATCATTGAAGAAGGGAGTGCGCTGACCTAGCTTACACAAGCCTTCTTTTAGTGCATTTGAGATGAAATCAGGAAACACCTTGTTTAAATCGCAAAATTCATATCCTGGTTTTATAGTGGGCGTGGGGAGAGAAAGCACATTTCCGCTATTACCTGTGAAATCTCCAACTCTTTGCACTGGAGCGATATACCCTCCGCATAAATCGTAAGCTGATTTTTCAATTCTTCTTTGCAGTTTCATTCCGTCAAGGATATCACCCTGATTGTAATCCTCAGGTGTAATCCCTACAAGAATTGCACTGTTTGAATTAGTGTTATCACGGGCATATAAGCTCATACCATTCGTGCAAAGTCTGCCGTCCTCACTTGAAGCATTAACAACATATCCGCCGGGACACATACAGAAGGAATAAACACCCCTGCCATCGTTAAGATGAGTGCTCACTTTGTAATCTGCCGCAGGAAGCAAATGACGTGCTTTGCCGTACTGAGATTCATCAACTGCCTCTCTCAGATGCTCTATTCTTGCACCGATTGAAAAAGCCTTCTGTTTCATTACAACACCCTTGTCTCTGAGCATTTCAAAGGTATCTCTTGCACTGTGGCCTGTTGCAAGTACCAGTGTGTCTGTATCAATAACATCAGTTCTGCCAAAACAACTGACCTTAATCTGACATATACGTCCGTTACATATCTTATAATCATGAAAAAGTGTATTGAACCTGAATTCTCCACCCAAAGATTCAATTTCCTTGCGGATTGCTTTAATTGTTCCCTTGAGCATATCAGTACCAATGTGGGGTTTTGCGGATATTAATATATCCTCAGGAGCTCCGTGAGCAACGAATTCTTTAAGTATAAAGCCTTGCCGTACATCGTTAGTGCCTGTGTTAAGCTTTCCATCCGAAAACGTACCGGCTCCTCCTTCACCAAACTGTACGTTAGATTCAGTGTCAAGTGTTCCGTCTGCCCAGAATCTATCAATTGATTTTATTCTTTCGTCTACCGGTTTGCCTCGTTCGATAATTATAGGACGAGCACCATTTCGAGCAAGTATCAATGCACAGAATAATCCTGCAGGACCTGACCCAACAATTACAGGTTGCTTTGACAGCTCCTTATTTGATGCAAAGCTGTACTCAGACTGCTGTGTTATCTCTGCGTTACGGCATTTCTTTACAACAGTATTTTCATTTCCTGCAATAACAACATCTGTCATAGCAATATAATGCACATCCGTTTTCTTTCTGGCGTCCACACTGATTCTGCGAAGCCTCAGGGATTTTATATCACTAACAGATATTCTGAGTTCCTTAGCAACAGCAGTATTCAGTTGTTCCTGATTATATTTGAGGGGAAGTCGTAAGTTTTTTAAAGTAATCATAGTGTTATGTCACAAGCGGCACAGTAAGCTGAAGAAAAAGCAAACTGCAGGTTCATCCCGCCACAGTCGCCGTCACAATCAACAGCTTCGCCGATAATATATAAATTGTCTGTTTTCTTACTTTTCATTGAAGTGTATTCAATCTCAGCACCGTTCACACCACCAGCAGTAACCTGTGAACGTGTAAAATCTTTTGAAGTAATCACTTTAAACCGCCAATCGTTAATAACCGATGTAAGTTTCTTTAATTCACTATCTGAAATTTCTGTTATTGGTTTATTCGATAAAATACCTGCAGATTTTATAAGAGCGAGTCCCAGCATCTTGTTAAAAAATCCAATCATGAATTCGTCAGCTTTTGCTGAGCTCTTATATAATGACTTTTTATTTTTAAGAAGTTCAAGTATTTCGTTATAGCTTCTGTCAGGGAGAAGTGAAATTGCAATTTCAGTATCTTTTTCCGTATTAGCAATACGTGCAAGATTAAACACACAAATTCCTGAAAGGGCATTCTCTGTGAACTGTATCTCTCCGTATTCTTCACGAATAACCTTATTGTTTTTTAGTATCTTAGCGCTACCTGATGCTCTGACACCTTTTAATGACTTTAGATAGGGTGATTCAACATAAACAGGACAAAGGGCAGGTATAGGGGAGACAATATTGTGTCTAAGACTTCGGAGGATACTAAGCAAGGAATCGTCTGCACCTGTTGAAGGAGCAGACCTGCTGCCACTTGCCACAACAACCTTATCCGCCTTAATTATCTTGTCCCCACAGCACAAAGAAAATGAACTTTTGTCCTTCTTTATTTCTGTAACCTTGCTGTTTAAGAGCACATCTACTCCTAACTTGTCCATAGCAATTCGCAGAACACCCAACACAGAATTTGCCTGTCTGCTGACAGGATAAACTCTGCCGTCATCCTCTGAGTATGTCATAAGCCCTAAATCCTCAAACAAACCTACAACAGTAGAAGGCGGACACATCTCAAGAAGATACCGAGCACCTTCATTAAAGGACCCATGATACATAGAAGAATCTGTGTATAGATTTGTCAGATTACATCTGCCGTTACCTGTTGTAAGCAGTTTTTTGCCTACCCTGTCCTGCGCTTCTAAAACAGCAACCTTATATTCAGGTTTTCGTGATTTGATAAGAACAGCGCACATTAGTCCTGCGGCACCTCCGCCAACAATCACAACGTCAAAATGTTTGCTGATTTGATTCATAAATATCACCATATCAAATAAGGGCAACCAAACTGATTGCCCTTTGAAATTATGCAAATAAAGAAATTATCCAAGGAAGTCCATAGGAAATAAAGGACATAATACCTGCGGCCATAAGTACACCAAAGAGAATACTCAAAACAGAATCTTTGAGATTAAGCTTAAGGAGCACTGCGATAAGAGCACCTGTCCAAGCTCCTGTACCGGGAAGAGGAATACCTACAAAAAGAAGAAGACCCCATCTCTTGTACTTTGTAACCTTATCAGATTTGCTCATCGCCTTTGCTTCAATTTTATTAACAATCTTTCCAAGGAATTTTGTTTTTTTCATAAGATTGAAAATCTTTTCAATAAAAAGGAAAATAAAAGGAATAGGAAGTAAGTTGCCGATAATACTGATAATTAATGCAATCCAGTAGTTTACACCCAACAGACTTGCGGCAATCATACCGCCTCTGCATTCGAGAATAGGGAAGAGTGAAATTATAAAGACAACCAATTCAGCAGGAATACCCCCAAGCAAACCTACCATTGTGTTGACAAGTCTTTCGGTTAAACCTAATTCATCTGCAGTGGAAACTGCATTTGCAGTAAGAATTTTAAATTTATTAAGCATTGAGCACCTCTAATTAAAAATTAATCCATAAAAATACATTTTAATTATATAATAATATCTTCTTTTTTACAACAGAAAATTTGACTTTTTATATAATATTAGATAAAATAATAAAGATTGGTTGTGATACTGTGAGCATACATAAAAAACAAATTTTTTCACGCTATGTAACTACTATTATTTCTGTAATTATCTTAGCTTTTATATTTTTTCAATCAATAAAATCTGCAAATCAGTCAAGCACAGACAGCGGCAGGGTACTGACTTTTCTGAACTCATTGGCGTCACTTGTGGGTTTAGATAATCCTTTTACACATGAAGGTGTACGAACGCTGGCACACTTTGGTGAATTCTCAGTGCTCGGTATGGCTTTGTCAGCTATGTATAGTACCTATCTGAATAAACATACAAGTGTTTTATTACTGTCAGTAGGTTCTTCTGTCTTAACTGCTGTAATCGATGAATGTATCCAGTTATTTTCAGATGGCAGAGCCTTTCAGTTTAAGGATATCTGCATAGATATAGCAGGAGCTTTATGCGGTTGCATTTTTATAGTCCTACTTTTATTTATATACTGGAAACGAAAAATTAAGAAACAGGGATAACAAAGGGTTTATAAGGAGTTAAAGATGAAGGAAATGAAAGAAAATAAAATGGGAACACAGAAAGTGTTGCCGCTTATTCTCAGTATGAGCTTGCCTGCAATGTTTTCAATGCTGATTCAAGCACTATACAACGTTGTTGACAGTGTGTTCTTAGGCAATTATGGAGACAACAGCGATGCCCTGACCGCCGTATCTCTTGCATATCCTCTGCAGCTCCTTCTGATAGCTTTTACTGTAGGTACTGCAGTAGGTGTAAACTCACTTATTGCAAGACGTCTTGGTGAGCAAAGAAGAAAAGAAGCAGAGCAAGTTGCCGCAACCGGTATTATCCTTGCGTTTGCCACTTGGGTAGTATTTGCACTTATAGGTGTTTTCTTTTCTCGTCCTTTCATCACCTTTATGGCAGGAGAAGAAAATCAGAGTATAATCAATTACGGTGTCGATTATATCTCAATAGTTCTTATTTTCTCTCTCGGTTCCTTTATTCAAGTTATGATAGAAAAGTGCATACAAGCAACAGGAAATATGATTTTCCCCATGATTTCCCACCTTATCGGTGCTATCAGCAACATTATACTTGACCCGATTTTCATATTCGGTGTCGGACCAGTTCCTGAAATGGGTGCCAAAGGAGCCGCAATTGCTACAGTTGCAGGTCAGTTGATCGCTATGCTGTTCCTTATACTCGTTGTATCTATCAAAAAGTTCGCTATAAAGTTTACCTTCAAAGGTTTCAGACTTTCTTTCAGAATAATCAAAGAAATATATGTCGTAAGCCTTTCCGGCATTGTTATGCAGGCTATCGGCTCTGTACTTGTTGCAGGTATAAATATGATAATCAACATGTCACCTGCAACTGCCCAAGCAAACACCGACGCACAGACTATCTACGGAATATATTATAAAGTTCAGAGTTTTGTATTTATGCCTGTATTCGGCCTTAATCAGGGAGTTTCTCCCATTATCGGCTATAATTATGGTGCAAGGAATCGCAAGAGAATGATGACCACTCTTAAATATGCTCTCCTTATTGCATTTATGATTATGGCTGCAGGCACAGCTTTGTTCCAGATTTTCCCCGAAGTTATTCTCGGGTTCTTCAACGTATCTGATGAACTTACTGCTATGGGAGCAACTGCTATGCGACGTTTAAGCCTTTGCTTCATCCCTGCGTCAGTAGGTGTTATTATGACTGCATTGTTCCAGTCAGTAGGCAAGGGTGTACGCAGTTTGCTTATGTCCGTACTACGTCAGCTTGTATTAATTCTTCCCATCGCATTTATTCTTTCAAAAATCAGCATAAATGCAATGTGGTTTGCATTCCCCATAGCTGAGATTTGCTGTACCGTTCTAGCACTCATATTTTTCTTTGATCTTAACAAAAGAGATTTTTCAAAATTGAGTAAAGAATAAGTTATCACCCGCATATATTTTAGCGGGTGATATAATGGACAACTATATTGATTCTTATTACGAGCAGGAATGGAACGAACTCACACCGATAATAACTAAAAGTGAAGAAACGGACCAAGAGCATTCACAGACTTCTGATAACAAGGCAAATAATCAGAAAGTAAAAAGGAAAAGCACATCTCCGATACTGACTCTACAGCTTGTAGTTTGTTTGTTTTTTCTTATCGTCTTGTTTACATTCAAAACCTTTGCTTTTAATTTATATTCCGCTGTAAAAAGCTGGTACGATTGTGAGCTCACTGCCTCACTTTATTTCAGTGGTGATTTTTCCGATATGGATTATTCAGGTTTGTTCTCCTCAACTGCTGATGAAACTTAATATTTTTAAAGTTAAGTTGATAATAACATATCCTGCAATTGCTGTAACAAGTCTTGTGTTGTTTACCTCTTATAATGGTGATTTGCTGATACCTTTATGTTTATTATCCTGTGCGATACACGAAGCCGGACATATGCTTTTTATTTGCAAATTCATCGGTAAGCCTGATAGTATCATAATCAATCCCGGTGAGGTGAAAATCAACAGCAATCTTTCAGAGGCATCATACACACAGGATGTCATAATTACACTTGCAGGAGTAGCTTTTAATTTATTCACTTCACTACTTTCGTATTTATTATATCTGCTGTTATCTGCAAACATCTTATTTGATTTCACATTATGTAATTTATGTATCGGTGTTTTCAATTCTTTGCCTGTAAGAACTTTTGACGGTGGACAGTTGCTTTATAATCTGCTGTTACGCAAATTCAGTACCAGAACATCGGATATTATTATCAATATAATTACCATGTTAATAGTTGTTCCGTTGGCAACTGTTACTTTTTACATTCTTCTGACTTCAAAATTCAATTACACTTTGCTTATCGTAGCAATTTATGCAATATCAATTATTATTTCTAAAGAAATGCGGTGATCTCTTGTATCCAATGGAAATAGAAAAAATTCTTCTTAAAGTTCAGAAACCCGGTAGATATACCGGAGGAGAAATTAACAGCGTAATAAAGGATAAAGAAAAAGTAGATATCAGATTTGCCTTTTGTTTTCCTGATACATACGAAATAGGAATGTCACATCTGGGTATGAAGATTCTTTATAGCCAGTTTAACTCCTATGACCATATCTGGTGCGAGCGTGTTTTTGCTCCTTGGACAGATATGGAAGAGCTTATGCGTCAGCGCAACATCCCTCTTTACGCACTTGAAAGCGGAGATCCTCTCACAGAGTTCGATTTTATCGGATTCACACTTCAATATGAACTTTCATACACAAATGTTCTCAATATGCTTTCTCTTGCAGGGATACCGCTTCTTAGTAGCGAAAGAAAGGACCTTAAAAATATTGTAGTGGCAGGCGGTACTTGCACAAGCAATCCAGAACCCCTTGCAGATTTCATTGATATTTTCTTTATCGGTGAGGGAGAAGAAGTTGATCTTGAGGTTATGGAGCTCTACCGTAAGTGTCGTGATGAGGGTAAATCAAAAGATGAATTCCTGATACTCGCTTCACAAATCAAGGGCGTATATGTACCGGCACTTTATAATGTTGAGTACAATGATGATGGTACAATCAAGAGCTTTGTGGCACATAACGGTGCACCTGATGTAGTGGAAAAGCGACTCATTATGGATATGGACAATGTCTATTTCCCTGATACTTTCGTTGTACCCTTAGTTGAAATTGCCCACGACAGAGCAGTATCAGAAATATTCAGAGGTTGTATCAGAGGTTGCCGTTTCTGTCAGGCAGGTTTTCTTAACCGACCTGTAAGAGAAAAGTCAAAGGAGACAATCCTCTCTCAGTGTAAGACTCTCTGCGACAGCACAGGCTACGATGAAGTATCTCTTTCATCTCTTTCCTCCAGCGACTACTCCGATATTGTGGGACTGCTCACTTGCCTTACACAGTGGTCAGATGATTGCGGTGTAAGCCTTTCTTTGCCATCCCTTAA
>JAZSLX010000076.1:0-31804 GCA_045535605.1 Ruminococcus sp. | reverse complement strand
TGTTAAGTGATGTAGTGTTCTCCACCACGTTTTTGTGCTTTTCTAACAGTTTTACTGTTACATAGTTTATGGTAAAAACAACACCCGAACACTTCTTTGTGATGACCGATAGTGGAGAGTCGGTCATTTTTCTTTTTTATCGAAGTTTTAGAAATGAGCCTCGTCTATTTGAGTTTTAGTTCAACAATACTTGCAACGCTCGGGAATTTCCGTTCATTGTATCAATTAGCGATAGCGTTGCCAAATCAGATTCCTCTATTGATACAATCGTGTCGATAGAGGTTTCGTCGTTTTATCGTTAATTTATAGCGAAAACCCAAGTGAATAAGCCAAAAATAAAAACAAGCGTTGCAGTTTGAAGGAGCAAATTGATACTCTCCCTCATCCGCAACGCTTTTTTATGAGTTACTCATTATTTACTGAAAGTTGCTCATACTAATGCTTGAAGGAGTGAATTGTATGAACGAAGAAAAAGATATGAAGCAGAAACAGGAAGAAGCCAAAAAGAGAACTAACCCGGGGGATATAGACGGAAAACTTGAGGTCTCCGACACAAGGGAGCGCAGAGACGGCCCCGGCGGGGACTGATATTTAATTTTACCTTTGGGTGAATCCAAGCTGTATTCTATGAAAAATTAAATGAAACAAGCAACCCCTACGGATAACAAATTCCGTAGGGGTTACCTTTATATCGATTGCAACTGAATCTATCGTCATTTTCTGACCGGATATCTGAACAATCAGCTTTAATTGTTTTATACTATCTCAAAAAAAGTATCAGGACGTGACGAATCAAATTGTTCATTTGCCCACATCACTGTAATTAAATCATCTGTTTCAGAGAGGTTTATTATGTTATGGGTATATCCCGGTAACATATGTACAGCCTCTATTTTTTTACCTGATACTCTGAACTCCAGAATAGCATCAGTTCCTATTTTCCTTTGTTGTATGAGAGCTTCTCCGGAAACCACAATGAAGAATTCCCACTTTGAGTGATGCCAGTGTTGTCCTTTGGTTATCCCGGGCTTGGAAATATTGACGGAAAACTGCCCGCAGTTTCTTGTTTTTAACAGTTCAGTAAAGGAGCCGCGGTCGTCCACATTCATTTTCAACGGAAACAATACCTTTTCGCAGGGTAGGTATGATAGGTATGTAGAGTACAGCTTTTTTGCAAAACTGTCTTGCGGAAGATCAGGAATCAATAGGGTTTCTGGCTGTTGTTTAAATGAGTTTAACAGCTCGACCACTTTTCCTAAAGTGACCTTATGAGTTGTTGGAACAGCACAGAACTTACCTGTACTGCAAAGCACGGTTTCAAGCCCTTCAAATTCGCAATGATGTTCTGCCCCCAGTAAAGCATCAAGCAGTTCACTTAAAAGGTCATCAATGTATAAAAGCTCTAATTGAACATTCGGGTCGCTGACGGTAATGGGAATATCGTTTGCAATATTGTTGCAAAAGGTTGCAATTGCACTGTTGTAATTGGGTTTGCACCATTTTCCGAACAGATTGGGGAAGCGATAAACAAGAACCTTTGCACCGGTTTCCTTTGCATATTCAAAGAAGAGGTCTTCGCTGGCTTTTTTGCTTCTGCCGTATTCACCATTGTAGCGACCGATTAAGGTTGCCTGTAAGGAGGAGGCAAGCATAACGGGGCAGGTGTTTTCATACTTTTTTAATGTGTCTAAAAGCTCACATGCAAAGCTAAAATTACCCTGCATAAATTCTTCCTGAGTCTTGGGACGGTTGACTCCTGCAAGGTTAAAAACAAAATCTGCATTTTTGCAGGCTTCGTCAAGTAAGGCTTTGTCAGAATCAATATCATAAAGATATATCTCATCTATGCTTAAGCTCGGGCGGGTTCTATCCTTTCCCTCTTTTATATTCATAAGTGCCGCGGCTAGGTTTTTACCGACAAATCCCTTAGCGCCTGTAATCAATATGTTCATATGTTTACTCCTCGAAATTAAAGTCGAGCCCTACAAATTTCAGTGCATTCTCATATTCTGTAATGTTTTTTTCATTCAGCAAAGCAAAATCACTTCCATAGGTTTTCAGCTTGTTTTTCAAAAATATTCTTTTGAAAAGATGTGCTACCCAATAGAATGGTAAAAGCACAGGCCATTTTATAAGAACGGGATATAATTTGCACATGCCTTTGTAAGAAACAAAAATTGAGTGGTAAACTTTCTTGAAACGAATTCCGGTGAGGCTCTTTTTAGCTTTTTTATCACGCAGAGCCATCGCTAAAATGTGAGTGTGTTTTGTTCCGTAAACCCCGTTGTTAAATATAAATTCTGTAATGAATTCTGTAATATTATTTGAAGGTTCATCGCGGAACCAGTATTTTAAAGTTGCGATGATATTATTGTAGAATTCGTCTAATTTAAGTCTTTTCAACTGCGAATATACATAGTCATTATCAAGGTCAGGATTATTGGTAATATACACCCAAATATCAATAATGTGTCTTAATCCTATGCCACTGTCTCTGTAATGTTTGGAAAAATGAGTAAACAGGTAAATCAAATTATCTTCTTTTGAAAGCGAATAACGTGTGCCAACGGTTTTTTTCGCTAGCTTCCAACCATTACCATAGTATGAAAAATAATCGGTGTTATAAGAAGGAATCAGGAATTTATGAAGTTCAATTAAGCAGCTTGATTTTTTCCAGATATACTCGTGATTGCTTTCTCCGAATTCCTTAAACCCGAAGCTTTCCATAATAGGCTTGATTTGTTTGTATTGTGCAGTCTTTATTAAGACATCTATATCGCCCATAGGACGCATTTCAGGCTTGGGGTATATTGCTTTTAATTCAGCACCTTTAAGCAACATATAATCAATTTTATGCTCATCAAAAGCAGCAATGATTCTAGACATTTCGTATTTTTGTCTTTCATTTGTTACAACATCCCGACAAGCACTGTCAAACAATGTCTGCACCTTTGGGTCTTGCGGAGAAACACCGCTGTTAATAAGGCCATAATAGAACATAGTTGTTATTCTATGTTTTTTTGCTATGCGCAGGCATTGTTCAAAATTATATGTCTCTGATAAATTGTAATTTGTATTTTCGAGAGCACTTTTTAGTATTTGCAAAAATTCGAAATGTATTTTATCCATTTTTATCTAAGGAAAGAAGCTCATTACGAACATATTCAATAGTTAATAACTTCTTCTTTACTTCCTCCACATCCAATAATTTAGTATTGTTTGAGTTGAATTCATTAAGAGGATTGTTGTCCGTGTTTCCGTCTGTAAAGTATTTATCATAATTCAATCCACGGGTATCCGCAGGGACACGGTAAAAATCTCCCATATCAATCGCTTTTGTGCATTCTTCGTTGGTTAAGAGGGTTTCATACAGTTTCTCTCCGTGTCTTATGCCGATAATTTTAACCTCCGTTGCCGGATTAAATAAGTCTGTAACAGCTTTTGCAAGCGTTTCAATTGTGCAAGCCGGAGCCTTCTGAACTAAAATGTCACCGTTAATTCCGTTTTCAAAAGCAAATAACACAAGATCAACGGCCTCATCCAGACTCATAATAAACCTCGTCATTGAAGGGTCTGTTATAGTTATCGGATTTCCGGCCTTAATTTGTTCAATCCAAAGCGGAATAACCGAACCGCGGCTGCACATAACATTTCCGTATCGGGTGCAGCAGATTTTTGTTCTGTCTGTAGTGCGGGATTTAGCCACAGAAACTCGTTCTTCAAGAGCTTTTGAGATACCCATTGCATTTACCGGATATGCCGCTTTGTCAGTTGAGAGACATATTACGCTTTCAACCCCTTCTTCTATTGCTGCAGTCAGTACGTTGTCTGTTCCGATAACGTTTGTACGAACAGCTTCCATGGGAAAAAACTCACAGGACGGAACCTGCTTCAGAGCTGCGGCATGAAAGATAAAGTCAACACCGTGCATTGCATTTTTAACAGATGCAAGATCCCGGACATCACCAATGTAAAACTTGATTTTTTCGGATGCATCGGGCATTTTTGCTTGAAATTCATGACGCATATCGTCCTGCTTTTTTTCATCTCTTGAAAATATTCTGATTTCGCCGATATCTGTTCTTAAAAAACGATTGAGTACTGCATTGCCGAAGGAACCGGTTCCGCCGGTTATAAGCAAAACTTTATTTTTAAACAAAGACATTAATGGCACCTCATTTTCTTTTTAGCATATTTTTTGCATAAGAATATAATTCTATAAATCCCTTTTGCTTAAATGAAAATAATAACAACAATGTTAATGTGACAAAAACTGTGATTACACATTTTGCTGCGAAACCGCCGAATCCGACATAGGGAATTAAGCTGTTTATAAACGAGGTTAATAAGCACATAGCTCCAAATGTAACTATGGAGAAGATGTCCCTTAAATAGTAAAGCATCGGATTTCTTTTCAGAGCAGATTTATATATGTAATATCCATCAGCAATCTCTGCGGTTAATAAGCGAGAAATGCTTGTTGCCAGAAAAACGCCTGCCGCTCCCCAAAACCTGCCTGCGATAATGGAAAATACAATGTTCAATACAGCATAAGCCACATAAAACCATTGAACTTCTTTGAAATACCCCAAAGATACGCGGAATGAATAAGCTGCGAAATTTATACCGCCTATAAAAATTGACAGGACGAGAGTAAAGGGGATGGCCATGTCCATTACAAAGTCCGGGCCTAACCACAACTCGATAAAGGGATTGACTAAAGAAACAATGCAAACGCCGACAAAAGCAAAAAGCACATATGAGCTTAAATAGATCTGATCAAATATTGAGCGTCTTCGTTCGATACTTGAGTCCACATTAAAATCTCCGATACTGTTTACTAAACCATTTAAGGCAGACCAGAGCAGACCGTTAATTGCGTTTGTAATTAATGTATAGTTAGAAACCAGACCCACTGTAGTCAGACCGATCATTTTAGAGATTATCAGATTATCTGTTCCGCTTCCGATGACTCCGGCAATTCTCGTAATTGAAAGAGCTTTTATGTTGTTAAAAATATTGGTGCGTTCATCTTTTGATAACTGAAGTTCTTTGTTGTCTGTAATGGGTTTATAGTGCTTGTTCACATACAAAGAAATAACAACATTACCCATAATTAAACAAAGGATCTGAACAATAAGATATGCAAAATAATCCTTAAATACCCATAGTAAGAAAATCTGGATAACTATTTGTATTACAGAAAATATGGTTTGTATAGTTATTACGATAAATCTTTTTTGATCAGCTAAAAGTAAAGAGCGTTTGTATGTTAATAAATAGGACGCTACCGTATTTGCAAGATATAAGAGAAAAATAACTTGAAAATTTTCATCTATTTTCGGAACACTTGCAACTAAATATTCTAAGAAAAACGATAGTGTAATTCCGATTGCGGCAACAAATATTGCAATATATTTGTACGCTTGCCTATAAAAGTTCAATAATTTAGATAGTTGTTCTGTGTTTCCTTCTCTCATAGGCTTGTACATTGCAAAAATCATTGCTTCGCCAATGCCTAATTCAGCCAATGAGAGCACAGTAAGAATGTTTGTAAAAAGCCCGTTGATGCCTAAATATTCAGAGGAAAGAAAATGCAGGAAAAAAGTGCGGGAAATGAAATTCAACACAATAATGAGAACTTGTGATCCCAAACTTACTATTAAATTTGTTAGTGCCAACTTCCTTCTGGAGTCGGTTATCTTACCTGTTGCCATGTTTTACACCTGTTGCTTCATATGACATATAATATTTATCGATCATAACTTTCGAGGAAAATCTCTCTTTATGAATCTGCTTGGATTTTTTTGAGAAACTGAGCCACATATCCTGATTGGTAGCAAGTTCTGCTAATCTGTCAGCAATTTCTGCGGGGTCTTTATTTACGATAAAACCATTAACACCATGTTCGATGATTTCCGGACATCCTCCTACAGAGGTAACGATGACAGGAACACCGATGCTTTGTGCTTCGAGAATAGACATCGGTAAACCTTCGCTTTCTGATGCCAAAACCAAAACATGGGCATAACGGTATATTTCATCGGGATTTTTGATAAATCCCAGATAATTTGCTTCGCTTTCATTTAACCCACTATCAGTTATTAATTCAGATATTTTGTTTTCATCAATGTTACATAAACGTCCTGCAGAAATAAAGCGGATTGTTTTTTGTGGAAATTGTTGCTTTAAGATTGAACAAGCTGATAAGGTGCAGTCCCAGCCTTTTTCGCGGCTTATATCTCCTATGTGAACAACGGTAAAGGTGTCGTTGCTTGCTGTGCAGGAGAAAGTCTTTTCGTCAGTTCCGTTGTGAATGGTGTCAATTTGTCTGCCTGAAACCTTGGAGTAGTGCTTTGATGTGTGTTCGCATACTCCATATACTTTTCCGCCAGAGCGCAGAATCTTTCGGATAATAATACCAAGGGATATTGTCTGGAGCTTGCTTCTCAAAGTATCTTTAGTACCCGGGAACTTTGATAAACCGTGGATTGTACACACAACAGGAATGCTCTTTAGTTTTGCAAACAAGCCAATCGATACCAGATTGTGTGCATGAAGAATAATTGTTTCCTTGGGGTGCTTTTTGCAAAGCATCTGATATACGGAGCTTACCTGCAATCCGCTAAGAATTTGAGGAAGCTTTGTTTTTTTAGATAACAGGATAACTTCCACCTTGGAGTTTAAGTTTGCTAAGAATTTTTGCTTTCCGTTTGAGGTGACAATATAAACCTTGTGTCCGTCAAGGATTTGTGCATTGCATAAGGTTTCAGCAACTCTGCCAACTCCGCCGTCATCGTTTAATAAATGAGCTATAACCATAATGCTTTATCTCCTATGTTTCGTCAAAGAGCTGTTTGTATCAACAGGAATGAAAGATAAGATGAAAGGTACGTAAATAGAAGTAAATGCAAATTCAAAGACATTTAACAGAAGAAAGAATATGATAAATGCACGATAGGTTCCTTTAGTTCTTGATATAACGTTGATGATAAAGAGTAAAAGAGCAAGTGCTCCGACGATTCCGTTTTCGATGATAATTCTGTTAATACCGCTGAGGAAGGTTGAATGTCCTGAAATAATTAATGAATATGAGCCTATTCCGTATCCGAATAGTGTTTGAAACCAATCATTTTTTATAAATGAGTCCAGTCCGCTAAAAAGTCTTGAGCTACTGGTATCAATTCTATCGAAGCCGTATGAAAGGAAATCTCCCAAATCAAAAACGGTAATTAAAATCAGAATAGAAATTAACACTATTAATGTTTTTAAAATCATTTTGGGAGATTTCTTCTTTAAAACTATATACATCAGAGCAATTCCGATAAGAAGATAAATTGCAGAGGCGGATGTAATAATGCAGCAAGTGCATGCAATGAAGAATAGGGAGAGTGTTCGAGCAATTGAATTTTTTTGTTCAATAAACAAACACGCCAAAATCGTTGTTGTCAGATAATATGCACAGTGGGAGGGCTCGCCAAACAAACCGTTTGGTCTGTAGAAGTACTTGCCACCAACTGAAATGTAAGCGTTTGATTTAATTCGCATAAAAGGCAGGTATATTCCGAAATCGGGATCAATAAACAGTTGGATAACACACAGAACCGAACTGATAACTGAAATAACAATCATACACTTTACTGCAAAATCTATATCCATATATCTTCGGAAGGTTCGTAGAAAATAAACAAAAATAAAGCCGTAAATGAGTCTGGAGAAGTATCCGTTGAAATTTAAATCATGGGTTTTTAAAAAAGAGATCAATGAAAGGAGCTGTAATGATATAAATATGGCGAGGAAACTTTTTTCAAGATAATCTATTTGGATAACCAATCTGTTATATTTAATCTCAATATAAACCATGGCGATGGCTGTAACAATCAAAGCAAGTGTAATACTGCCGTTTGTTGTCAATAAGTATTGATGCAAAACAGGCATTAGTGCAAAAATCAGAGATAAGCTTTTGCTCTTTGCATTGTTCAAATTCCATCACCGTCCCTTTAAAAAATGTTTTCTATCATATTTTTTATATCAGCGTTGTAGTTATCCCACACTATGTTTTTTGCTGTTTTTTTAGCTGAAAAACGCATGGGTTCTAAGGCACACTGACAGCAGGTTAATTCTTTTAATAATTCGTATATTGAGCTTGCGCTCTTTGCATCAATCAGATATCCGTTAATACCATCTTCGATTATATCTGAAGCTCCGGCATTTTTTGAAACAATCGGTACAACCGAGCAAGCCATCGCTTCCAACACAGAGAAGCCAAAACCATCTGCAAGGGAAGGGAAGACCATAACATCCGATTCTAAAAGTATTTTTTTCAGTTCTGTGGGAAGTATGTGACCTGTAAATTTGCAAAGATTCATTACATCTGCAATTAACGGGTCTGCGGGGTTGTATGCCCCGACAATAGTAAAATCTATATCCAAGGCTTCTTTCTTGACCCTTTTGATTGCTTCAAAGAGATATCTGCAGCCCTTTTGCTCGGTTACATTACCCACATAAACACATCGTAATGTATCAGAGGCTTTTGAGGGGCGTTGTTCTGAGTTGAAGAAGTCATGATTGAGACCGTACACGCATTTGAATATCTTTTCTTCAGGTGCGCCGTTCAGAACAAGAGATTTCTTTGTAAAGTCTGAAGCAACTAAAAAAATATCCGCTGACTTTATTTCATATTCACTTTGTTTCTTCCAGTAATTAAACAGCGGTGTTCTTAAAGTGTTTCTTAATGATGATGAAGGATGTTTTTCGATTTCCTTTTCGAAAATTGAACACATATATGAAAAATGTGGTGCTGACATATCGAGTATCTTTATGGTTTCAGACTCGCCCAGGAATTTATACAGCTGAGCGGAAACAACATCGTATGAAACAACTGCATCAATTTTGGTTTTTATGCAAAAGCGTGCCACCTTTTTGTTGAATACTTTATCACGGAAGATTTTTACTTTGCTGTACAGTTTCTTACTTTTATCAATTCGAACCAACACAAAAAGGAACAGACTTAAAAGCTCTGTGTATTGTTTAACCTGTGAGTCAGGGATTTCTGCTGTGCGGTGAGCCTGCAGTTTTTTTCTGAAGGAGCCTTTTACAATTCGTGTGAAAAGGTGTGTTAATGACTTTGGCTTATCATATACTGTGGTTATGTAATATCTAAGTACCCCTGCATCAATAAGTGCCTTTGCAGTTTTGAAAGAGTGCTGTTTGTCAGGGTGTGCAAGCACAACCGATATATTGTCATTCATATTATCCCTGCCGATGTGTGTTAATCTTTTTTTCTTTTTCTTATTCCAACAAGGTCAAGACCTCTTACAAGGAGGTAGTAAGGAGTGAGCAACGGGTTTTTGTACTGATACAGCTCATGTAAATATCCGTTTTTAGGATATAAAACTGTGAGCATATCTGAAAAGGAATCATATAAAGAAAGTTGAAATCTTAAGAATTCTAATTTGCTGAACTTAGCTTTTTTAGGGTGTAAAAGACCGGCTTTTGTCAGCAGTTTGGTTATTCGTTTTACTTTTGCTTTTCGGGGCTTTAATTTTTCAAAAACGGATTCTGGTATTTTTGTGCCAAAGAGTATTGAAGGGATGAGCAGCGAAAAGTAGACGGCAGTCTTTACATGAGCGTCTGTTGCTTTTTTTACAAATAAATCCCAATCAATGTTCTTATGAGTAACGATACGTTCTACATCTGTATGCAACCTCAGTCCCGGTGCCCGTACATATGAGTGCTTTGCAGTGTGAATGCACACCTGTAAAAGATTATCTTCGGGAGAGAGAATGCCGATTTTTGTTCCGGGTGCGTAATAGGAGGTGTCAATCAAAGCATTGGTATCAGGCTCTTTATCCAGCCTTATCCATCTTCCGGCAACCGCACGCCAGGATAATTCAAACCACATTTTTTCATTATCCGGCATTTCAATGTAATATTCTGTGGAGCCGTTACGAAAAGCATTTTCCAGCTCTTCAAATTCAAACTCACTACGAAACTTGAAAACAAAACCATTCTGCACCAACAAATTGTGTGCTTTCATAAAATCTTCTTTGCGAACAAAGGAGTCGATATCCTCCATAGGGCAAGCCGCAGGGTCTTCTATGATATCCGCCATAATGCCGCCGTTTTTCAGTATGACCATTTTGATTCCGTTTTCGGACATAATATTACATATGTCTGAAGCTTTTTGCTTCAGGAATGAAAGACGGGCCTTTTCTGTGGTGTATTTGTCAATCCAGTACGGTGGCAACTCAACTATCTTATGCTGTAGAATTCTGGCTGCGACAACCCCGTCCAGCTCATGTTCTACACATAAATTAAATAGTTTCTGCATATCCAAATCATTCAGGATAGCCGCATACTGAGTATAGTCAGCGTTCTCTTTGACGAGACCGACCATAGCAGATACATATTTATCGTTCAATATACTAAACATAGCGATCACTTCTCCAGTTTACTGATGAAGAAATTAAAATCTTTTGTTCCATAATCAAAAGGTAATTCACACAACTCATTCATGCGGTAAATTATTTCTTCCAGAATGACTACAGTGTGTCTGATATCTCCGATTTTTGCAAAATCATCAAAACAATATGGTTTTCTGATGTCCTCGTTCAATACCGCTTCATCGTACCAGACACTACGTGTTTCAACGGATTCCCAGTCAATAATATATATCCGGTTTGTTTTGTTTTCAATCCATATATTCCCTGACTGAAGATCTCCATGACTCTGAATGATTTCTATTTCTGCATCTGAGTTGTTTAACCTGTCTAAGTAGCAGTTGATAACATGCTTTGTCGTTTCAATGTCAACAGAAGGCTTCCCAGCTGTAATTTTATCAGTAAATACATCAATCTGTTGTTTGAGAATATCGGCATAGCGAGAAGCTGAAATCGAGTGTCTACTGTCTGCTGAATATGCACGCCACATTTTTAGTGCCTGTTGCTCAATCAAAGCTCGGTCTGCGGACAATCTTGCCAGAGGCATACCGTCTATAATGCGTTCTGAATAAGTTCTGTCCGTAAAGGCCTCAATGGGCAAAATAAAATCACAGGGCTTACACTTTGTTCTGAATTCAATTTCATTCTGAAGGCTTTTTTCAGAAAATCCTGTTTTGGTAATTACAGATACTGTGTTTTCCTTGAAATCAAAAATCCGAAACTTGCGATTGCAAGGATAAATCAGTGTGTCAGAAGAAATTTCAGTGGGGATTTTGATTTTCCTTGCCGCGAATAGTCCAAGGGTGTTCAAGCACAGGCGGGTATATCCCCACACAAAAATCCTTTTGAGTAAGGAGGCGTTAACGGAATATTCGGTATATATGTATTGCTTAACCTTTTTTGAGGGGATACGCTTGATTATTGCATTAAGATGCGGGTAAATGTAAAGTGTAGTTTTTTTATTATCTTCGTGTTTAAAAAAACTCTTTAGGGTTTGTTCGTTAATTGTATAGAAATCTTCCCGCTTGAGCATATACGAAATCTTCATTTCTCAATTATCTCCATCGTTTTATTAAACACATCTTCTATGCTGGTTGTCGCGTCAATTACGCTTGACCATCTGTTGTTGGATATTTCTTCCATATACATGTTTATTCTTGTTTCGCGTACTTCGATAGGCTCCGGCCACGGTTCTTCTTTAAGTGTGGAGCGGTACATTGATACTTCAGCAGGAATAACATATATCAAAGAGTGTTTTGGCTTTTTGAAAATGCTTTTACACCATTTCCAAACCAACCATTTTTCATAATTGATATCCGGATATTTCATTTTTAAATCAATGTAAGAATCCCAGAAATATCGGTCGGCTAAGATTGTGATACCAAATAACTCAACGATTCTGAAATGAATACCATAATATAACCCTAAATCGAAGATGGAAAGCCAGAGCAACAGCTTTCTTTTTCTGGGGTTTTGATTAACGCTTTCACGATAGACTGCTTTTTGTTCATCACTAAAATCTTTGTCGGTTCTTATTAGGGTTTTGAAGAATTCAAGAATGGGAGTATATCCGACGCGGCTATGGATTACTTTGCAGCGTTTACCGTCAGTTTTGAATTTTTCTGCAACCTTGTCAATTTGCGTAGATTTTCCGCCGCAATCAATGCCGCTGAAACTAATCACTTTACACACCTCTCGTAGAATTCTAAATACTCTATGTATTTCTTCCTTTTGTCAAATCGCTGAGCATCATGGACAATGTTTTCTCTGTCTGATTGAACTGTGCGGGCAGCATTCAACAAAGCGGCTATATCTCCCTTTGGGACAACTATCCCGCTTCCCTCAGAAATACACTCAGGGCTTCCGCCTGTGTTGTATGTAACGACGGGAGTTCCGCAGGCGAGAGCTTCCAAATTTACTGTAGGATAATTATCCTCGCTGGTTGGGTTAACAAAAACATCAGCGGCAGAGTATATTTCTGCCAGTTCCTGAATGCTGTTGGTCCGCTCAATTCCTATAATATTTTTGGGAAGAATTCTGAGCTGCTCCTTATTAAGTCCAACCATAACAATAGCTTCGTCTTTATTAATCATTTTGGAAAGCTCAAGAAATGCATCAAAGCCTTTTCGGCGGTCCCAAACACTGGCTACTCCGAGAAACACCCTTTTGTCTATTATTGAGTGCTTTTCTTTAAAGTTACTTGCTGTAGGTTTGAAGCTATTAAGGTCAATTCCATTGTTGATAATAGTCAAAGGTTTACTTTTCAAAAACGAACTTTCTTTTTGTCTTGCAATCCAATCTGAAACAGCCACAAGGTATAAATTGTCTAACGAGTTGAATGTTTCTGATTTCTTAGAATAATTTTGTCTTGAACGGTCCAGAAGCAGACTTGCGGGATACTCCTTTTTCTGCGGACAGTCAAAGCACTGTGTTTTCCACTTATCGCACCCTGCAAAATCATAATATGCACAATGTCCTGTGAAGGCCCAACAGTCATGTAATGTCCAGACAACCGGCTTGCCAAAGGACTTGAGGAAGTCAAACAGTAAGCCGATGTGAAGATAGTAACCATGAAGATTGTGAAGATGAATAATGTCAGGGTTGTATTCTTTAACCCAGCTCAGGAAGCGTCTGGTTGATTTTGCACAGTTGAATCCTGCGTTGTCAAAAATACGGGTTTTTATGCCGTCAGCCTTAACACTGAAATCATTGCCTATTCGAACAGCAAATCTTTGGTGTTTTTCGGGCACAGATTCTCTTCCGTAAGCTATCTTGCATTCATGTCCTTGCTGTTCCAAAACTTCTGCAATGTCTGTGCATATTCTACCGGTGCTTCTGATACCGCACACAGAGTTGATTTGCAAAACTTTCATTGATATTCACCCTTTTGAAATGCAGTTGATAATTGCCTTGTAGCTTAAATCAACTGTGTAATGCTTCAAAAGATATGAAAAAGCATTTTCACCCATATAAGGTAAATCGGATTCAATGGCTTTTTCCACTTTTTGAGTAAAGGCATTTTCGTCGATGCTTTCGCACCACCAACCGAAGTTTCCGTCTTCGATAGCTATGCCAATATCTGAATTCCTGTCTGTGCAAGCTAATACAGGCATTCTTGCCTGCATATACGATAAAATTCGAGAGGGGAAGTTAGGAATAGTAAAGCGGTGGTCGAGAAAAATAAGACCGATATCAAAAGCTCTGACAAACTCTTCGTATTCTGCACGAGGTAATCCGTTTAAAAGCAATACGTTGTCAGGCTTGAAATTATCAACATAGGTTTTCAGTTTGTTGTATTCTGTGCCGCTGCCGCAAACGATAAAAAAACGGTCCTGCTTTCCTGCATTGGCTTTCATACACCGTATAATAAACGGAATATCCTGAGGCATACCTAAATTGCCGCCGTATATAAATGTTGTTGCTGTATCAGGAATTGAATATTTTTTATAGATTTCTTTCTTTTTTTGTTCATCCGGTTTCAATTCCTGTACCTGGAAACTATTGGGGTTGATATGTACCTTTGAAGCGTCAACCTCGGGATTGTGCTTCAGTAAATAATCAACATTTGCTTGCGACATACAACCAATAAAATCCGATATCCGATACAGCTTTTTTTCTTTTTTACGGAATATCTTATAAATGATAGATTTAACCCCGCGTGTGCTTAACATGCCAATATCTACAGCATTTTGGGGGAATATATCCTTTAAGAGAAGGTAACTCCTTGCGTTATCCCGTTTTTTTACATAATCGATTACATTGGCGAATGTGATAGGGGGAGTTGAATATAAAACTAAATCGAACCTCACATCGGAATAGTACTTCCTGATACCTGCTTTAAACAGAGATTCGAGGGTAAGCGTAGAGATACCTTTTTCGATGAGGTTTGTCTTTTGTGTATTGCCGATGCGAAGCTTCAGAATAGAAACATTGTTTTCGTGAATTATGCGTGTGGATTGTTTTTTTCGTCTTTCGACAGGAGAGATTATATATAAACTATGTCCGTTCTTATGAAAGGTTCTCAGAAGGTCTGTATAAATGTTTCTTTCTTCTAAAGTGTCAAAATCCAACAAAGATAAAAACAGGATGTTTATGTTGCTCACTTCCTTACCGCATGGCGTTAAAATATAATCCGTCCGGATTTTTGAAATATACACTGTTCATTCCTAATTGCTTGGGAGCGATGAAATCCTTTTTTGGATTATCACCTACATAAACCATAGAGCTGTATGGTACGTTAAAATATTTCTGCATTTCTTCAAAGGCTTTTGTGTCAGGCTTTCTAAAACCGACACTGCCGAGCTCGTCTGTTATGATGATCTTCTCAAAATACTGTTCAATTTCCAAGGCTTTGATTTTTGCATGTTGTCCTTCAGGTCTTCCGTCTGTAATCAAACCCAGACGAATGCCGTGTGCTTTAAGGGTGCAAATCAATTCCGCTGCATCGGGATAAATAGTTATTTTTGGCTGATGCTTCCTGTAAATATTCAAACAATACGATATTGCTTCAGGAGAAAGCAAACCCTCTCGGTGAAGAACGCTGTCTATGGCTTTTTCTCCGTTTTCAAAGGCTGACCAAAGTTTATCCGTCATGTTTTCTATTTCTGTATAGTGTCGGGAAATTTCTCTGTAACCGCTTCTTACATAGTCTTTTTCAGGATATAATGTATCATCCAAATCAAAGAGGACAACGGCATGCTGTAACAGATACTCTTTTGAATCAATAAGCCTGGTTATCTCTAACATGATTATTTCACCCTTATGCTTTGGTCAAATCGGCAGTAGATTGCACCGTCCTCGGCGGCATTGGGCATATAACTGATGTTCTCGCCCATAAGGAGCCTGAGCAAAGCAACTGCAGAATTTGCACCTGCTTTCATAGTCAAAGGAGCTCCTCCGCCATATCGGGGGTTTATCTCAATGTAGTAATCCTTGTCGGTGTCCTTCTGGCGAATGAGTTGAACGGTAATGGCACCGCATGGCTTGTAATCTGCCAGAAGTCTTTTGATTTCTCCAATGATGATCTCGTCCTGTACTATTTTTGTTTTAAGGACTTCTCCTGCACGCACTGCAAGTCTGATTCGGGGGGTTATATAAACGGGATTTCCTTCAAAGTCGCAAAAAACATCTACGGTGTATTCAGTTCCTTCGATAAACGGCTGGACGATATAGTCCGGCACTTGTTTTGCAAAACTTTCAAGTTCAAGTTCATCATTTACCTTAAAAGCGAAAATACTCGAACTTCCATCCTTTGGTTTGATGAACGCAGGAAAACCCGCAGAGTACTTCTTGTAATCATCTACGGGACAGGGGGATAGCAAGCCCACATATTCAAAGTAATTTGAAGTGAGTCGTTTGTCACGGCAAAGGGCAATTTTATCTTCGGCACTTACCAAGACGATAGTTCCAATATCCCTGAATGCCGCTTTGTTTTTTGATAAAACCATAAGATCTGTATCAATGGTGGGGATGAGTGCATCAATGTGATGTTTTTTACAGAACTCTAACAAACAAGGTATATAAGCTGTATCTTTAATTCTTGGCACAATTACAGTATGGTCGCAGAAGCTGAGTGCAGGAGCAGTGTCGGTAATATCAGCACCGTATATTTCCAATTTGCATCCCAGTGTTTGTGCAGCAGATGTAAATTCCTGCATTAACTCAACGCGTCTTCCGACACTTGTAAACAAAATGCGGATGGTTTTGTCGCTCATGCCTTGGTAACCTCCTTTTCTTCGGGAGTTCCCGTGAAATACTCCATGGTTTCAGAGGTGTCGGAGCTTATTCCTTCACGCTTCAAAACTGTTTTTATCGTTTCAAAAATAATGAGTATGTCATTTTTGAGTGACAGGTTTTGAATATATTCAATATCGAGCTCAAATCTTTCTTCAAAGGAGATGCCGTTTCTGCCTTTAACCTGTGCAAGACCGGTAAGCCCCGGACGGACATCGTGACGATGCTTTTGTCGTTCGTTGTATAGAGGCAGATACTGCACCAGTAACGGTCTGGGTCCGACGATTGACATATCACCTGCAAAGATGTTTATTAGTTCGGGGAGCTCGTCAAGACTTGTTTTGCGTAAAAATTTACCGTATGTAGTCAATCTTACATCGTCAGGAAGTAAATTGCCGTTTTCATCTTTTTCGCAGGTCATAGTTCTGAATTTTATAAGCCTGAAG
Source organism: Ruminococcus sp. (assembly GCA_045535605.1). GTDB lineage: Bacteria > Bacillota > Clostridia > Oscillospirales > Acutalibacteraceae > Ruminococcoides. The sequence continues at coordinate 15,183 of JAZSLX010000076.1, read as the reverse complement.
ATTTTTTCGTTTTTTCCCGGCCTTTCCTGGGTGAAAAACGGATTGCCTTTCATAGCAAAAACGCCTGTGACACTCAGAAGTAACAGTATGGGAAGCAATATAATCAGTGCGAATAAGGAGAGCACAGCATCTATGATTCGCTTAAAAAATTTTGCGTACATTTATGTATCCTCAAAAACAAGACTTTACAATTTCGATTATCCTGTCTTGTTCTTCCTGTGTCATTTTGATGTCGCTCGGCAGGCAAAGACCGCGGTGGAAAAGATCCTCACTGACAATACGATCTTTACTCTGAAGGGTAACAAATTCGTTGTTCTTGTAAAAAGGCTGCATATGCATAGGCTTCCATAGGGGTCTGCCTTCGGCATTAAACTCCTCAAGCTTTTCCAGTATTTCGGTTGGGCAGGTTTTTCCTGCAGTCTTCTTATAAGTAGCTGTTTTGTCACAGCGGTATTGCTCACAGATTGCTGATTCGTCAATTAGCATACAAGAAAGCCAGAAGTTGGGCTCCATTATGCTTTCAATGTACGGATTCATAGTAACCGGCAAGTCCTTAAATCCTTCTTTGTACCGCATATAAATTGCTTTTTTCTGTGCAATGTGTTCCTCAAGATAAGGTATCTGACCGCGAACAACTCCGGCAATAACATTGCTCATACGGTAGTTGTAGCCTATTTCTTTGTGTTGATACCACGGTGCGTCTTCTCGGCTCTGTGTTGACCACTTTTGTGCTTTTTGAGCTGCATACAAATCATTGGTTAACAACATACCGCCGGAGGAGCCTGTTATGATTTTATTTCCGTTGAAGGAAATAGCATTATATGCTCCAAGAGAACCTGTAGGCTGACCTTTGTATGAAGCACCAAAAGACTCGGCAGCATCCTCAATCAATATGGCGTTATGCTTTTTACAGATAGATTTGATTTCATCAAGCTTTGCAGGTACACCGTATAGGTTTGCCACAACAACAACGCGGACATCCGGGAATTTTTTGAATGCATTTTCGAGAGCTGCGGGGTCCATGTTCCAGGTTTCGTGTTCGGAATCTACAAATACCGGCACACCGTTTTCATAAACGATAGGGTTTACCGTAGCAGAAAAAGTCATATCTGAGCAGAACACTTTTTCGCCGGGTTTTATTCCGGCAAGCTTGATTGCCAGGTGTAGAGCAGAAGTTCCGCATGATAAAGCTACCGCGTATTTGCAGCCGACAATTTCGCTTATTTTCTGCTCTATAAAATTGATGTTTTCTCCCACTGTTGACATCCAGTTGGATTCGCATGCCTGTGTAATGTACTCTAATTCATCACCGTGTAAGGTTGGAGAAGAAAGCCAGATTTTGTTTTCAAATTTTTTCAAAGCAAAAACCCCTCTATGCATCATATGTATTCCCGGATATATGCAGACTTTTATATTTTTTCTTTCTCAAAAATGAAAAGATAAATGAAATTTATATACCAACCCCATTATCCTATAAATTATACAATAATATGTAAAAAAGGTCAACCTTGAAAAAGGCTGACCTTTAGTGTTTTTTTGTTCGATTTTTGCTCACGGACTATTTACAACACCGATGAACAGGGGCAGGGAGTCGGAGCCTGTGATGACAAATATAAAGGGTCGGTCAAGGATAAAGTCGATTTCATCATCAGGGGGCATTGCTGCACCTGCAAGTCGCATGGCTGTGTAGGCAGCTGCGGTGACACCATCTTCGTCAATGATAACACGGGCACTATGGTCGATGTCTGAGATTGCGGCGGGTAGGTTTTCTTTGAGCAGAGGTGAAAAGTCGGCAGTTGAAAAATCAAAGCAATCTGTAACACCTAAGCTTTTAAGTCCCTCGGTTAAATCAAGGTTTGATTTAACGTCAAACTTAGGCACTGACAGGTTTACTCTTAGGTTTTTGCTTTGCTCCCATTCTTCGCTGCCTGAAGTAATGAAGGACAATGCCTCATCATCATTGAGCAAATCCTGAGGGGTTACACCCTCGTCGGGGAGGATAAAGTACATATATCCGCTACCTTGTAAATGTTTCTTTACAGCACCGAATTTATCTCCCCAATAATAAGTTCCGTGTGAGTCCGTCTGATTCATAAACTCGCAGAATATGTCACCGCTTGGACTGTGAAATGTCTCGGTGGTGTTAAACTTCTTTTCAAAATCGTTTTCCCACTTCGCCTGAAAATATATTGTGGTGGCAAGGGTCAGAAGGGTTTGAGGGTCCATTTCTATGTCGGAGGTATAATCGCTCAGGAGTCCTCCTGTCTGCTCGTTAAGCCAGCCCTGCAGAGCTTTGTTGAATTTTTCGCTTCCCATTTCACCCTGAAAGACAGAAGCATAGTAACTGTTTGCCAGAGTATCCACTGTGTCTTTGTTAAATTTAATGTTTTCGTTCATCCACAGGGAGCTTCCCAGAATGCTTGTGACAGCGCCGTCGTCGCTGTAGTTTGCGTTCCATACTGCATGCGCCTGTGTACGCAGGGAGTCTATATCTTCTGCATTCAGCAAATCAAGTATCTGCTGACGGGTTTCGCCCTCTGTAGTTTCCGCAAGCATTGCCAGTGCCATATATACATTCAGGGGAGAGTATACAAGGTTTCCGTTATCATTGTCTTTGAGGAATTCCGAAGCAGTAGCCTTGAAGAATTCATCAAGGTTTTCGCCTTTTCCCATATATTCTCTTTGTTTGTTTCTGATTTCTCTCCACGCCTCGTATCTTTCTTCAAAGCCAGGCAGGTATTCTCCCTCAGGGTACTTTGCTGTTTCGGGATACTGTGCCTGGGCTACTGCATAGGCACTGAGCACTATGGGGTTGCTGTTACCTTTCATAGAGAAGAACACTCCCAGTCCTATAATTATTGCAAGGGTTGCCGCAATGGGGGCTGTCCATTTTATGTGTGATTTCTTTGATTTTTTTTGCGGTGTTTTGTGGGCACGTTCTACCAAATCTCCGTCTACCATTCCTATGGCGTCCTGTAATTTATCGGATTTCATACAATAATACCCTCCTTTTCAAGATGTGATGTCAGCTTTTTCCTTGTCCTCAGTAGCATCATTTTAACCTTGCTCTGAGTGAAGCTGTATTTATCTGCAATTTCTTTTATGGACAGGAAGTGCCAGTATCGATTAAGAAAAACGTTACACTCGGCTTGTGGAAGTGTTCTCAGAAAAGCTGAGATGTGCCTTGCAAGCTCCTTGGCTTCAATTTCTTCCTCAATACTTTTGCTGTCAGGTATACACTCGTCAAGCTCATTGAGAGATACCCATATCCCTCCTGAGCGCTTCTGTGCGTTTTTTCTTCTGAGCTTGTCAAGGGACAGACCTCTTGTTATCATTCCAAGATAAGAGGAAAGAGGGTCAGGCTTATTTGGCGGCATAGTATTCCACGCCTTTAAATATGTATCATTTTCGCATTCTGCTTCATCCTCGCTGTTTTGCAGGATTCTGTGTGCAATGCTCAGACAGTATGTGCCGTATTTTGCCTTTGTTTCTTCTATGGCGGATTCTTCTCTCTGCCAGTACAGCTCAATTATTCTTTCATCTTCCACCTGTAACACCTCCTGTGTGAAAGGTCCTTTCACCTATATAAACGCAAAAACCATATAAAGGTCACATATATATTATAAATGTATATGGATAAATTACAATAATTGCAGGGCGATAATTTATTGTGCTAAAGGAAATTTCGGATATTTTTGTTAGTTTGTACAATATTATATAAAATCTTTATGTATATTGATAATTTTTATTAACCTTGAGGTGGTTTTGCTTGATTTAAGGAATATTATGGTGTATATTTATTCTGTATCAATGTGTAAAATGCATGCAGTATGCGTGCAAATTCAGACACCAGGAGGATTCTTATGAAGCGTAGATTTATAAGTCGTGTATTGGTATTGGTTCTGACACTGTGCCTTACACTGACAATGCTTCCAATGGGACTTCATGTGGCGGATGTAGAAGCAGTAAGCGGAGTCAACTCCCTTACCTGTGCTGGCTTTATTTCAAACTCAACAGCCAGATCCTACATCGACACAATGATGAAGTATTACATCAACTCAAGCTCCACTTTGCAGTCTACCCTTAACAACGGCAACTCTGTTGTATTTATGTTTGAGGGTGGATCTGATAACTATTGGAGCGGTACCACCTATTACAACGGTGCATACAATACCCGTACTCAGGCGGTTTGTATTGTTGTAAAGATGAATTCAAGCGGTAATGCGTATATTGCCTATTACTGCGAGAACAGCTCATCCATCCCCAGTGAGCCAACATGGTGTACCAACGGCGTTGCGTACTCAGGCTCAACTACACTGATGGACGGTACATATTCATTCTTTACTTGGAACCATACAGGTCCCTATGCGGCTTTCCAGATTAACCTTACAAACAGTAACGGACTTTGCTACTATACACCCAGTGCAAACCTCAACGGCTACAAAGCAGGTGCAAGCGGTATCAATATTCATACCCGTTCCACCAGCTACGGCGGCGGTAGTGCTCTTGGTTGGGCTTGGTCTGAGGGTTGTCAGGTTATCGGCTACGGCAACGATTCCAGCAATGAATTCAACGGCTTTATGAAGGCTGTTACAGGTATTTCATGGAACCCCTGGATTTCCTGGACTAATAAAACTCTGAACACATGGACCAGTGCACAGCTTTATGCATACAAGGGCTACTATGTAGTAGACCGTCAGCTGGCACTGTCAAACCCCAGTGGTGTAAAGTACGGCACAGGCTCTCTGGGCTCACTTTATAATTCCACAGCACTTACAAATATTACTGCGAATTCTACTGCAGCAAGGAACGCAGCAGGTGCAACTGTTGTTGACTATCTGTCAAAGTGTACCTCTTATCCTGCATACGGCAAGCTTGTATGTACAGGCACAGATGTATGGACAAGAACACTTCCTTGCTATGCAAGCACTGACTCCTCCACAGTGGCTATTGCACAGTACAACTCAGGTGATGAGCTCACCTGTATAGGTCTTGTGAAGAATACAGAAGGTGAATACTGGTACAAGACTCTGTCCTCCACAGGTGCTACGGTCTATGTCCGAGCGGCATATATGGATTATAAACAGGAACTCCTGACTGATATTAAGCTTACCGGACACACAAAGCCAAACGGACACATACAGGGAACAGGCTTTGTTGTTGACGGTACAATCTCAACATCATACAATCAGCTTACTGCGGTTTCGGCATATATCCACGACGGTTTAGGAACCACAGGTGCCACCGAAACAGGTCACAGGGAAACAGTAAGCAACAACACATATACTCTTGCAGGCAGTGCTGTTGATAATAACACATGGATGAATGTTATGGGTAATGGCCCTCACACAATGGCTATTACTGCGGAATATAAAAACTGCTACGTTGAAAACGACACAACGTTAAAGACCAACACAGGAAAAATATTGCTGGCAGAAGATTACTTCATGGTAATACCTTCTTCCGTAAGCCAGAGTACCTGCTCTCATACTTATCAGAATTATCCTGTTGGAACGGCTTCAATAAGCTGTACCGTTACATCAAAGACCGTTAAGGGTTGTACAACTTGCGGTCTTATGGGTTCTGTTACAAACACTGTAGGCAGCCACAGCTTCGGCAGTTGGGTTACAACTGCTGCAACCTGTACAAAGGCAGGCTCAAAGGTTCGTACCTGTACAGCTTGCGGAGCTACAGAAAATGAGACAATTCCTGCAACAGAACATACATATACATCAAAAGTTACGGGTGCCAACTGCCAGAGCTTGGGACAGAGGGTTTACACCTGTACAAAGTGTGCAACCTCGTATACAGAGGCTATTGAGAGCGAATATTCGGATTGGAGTTTAACCAAGCCTCAGGGCGTTGACGAAAGCCTGATTGAAACAAAGACTCAATACAGGTATTCGGACTATAAGACGTTTACCTCTTACAATGCAAGTGAAAGTGGCTATTCTCAGCTTAGCAAAACCTGGGAACAGAGCAAAACAGGATCGGTCTATTATGTGCCTTCCTGGCCTTCAGGCTATGACAAAACAAACAGTCTTTACAGCAAATACAACGGAACCAAGACTTCAGCGTCAGAATCTGCTAACGCGAAGAGAGTTATAACCTATGATGGTATGTCGGGATTCCTTTACTATCACTGGTGTCATTCAGGTTCATACTATTCTTACGAATCAAAACAGGGCGACTATAATGTCTTCCATGCTTACTATTCAACAACATATCCTTCAAATTATGAGTGCGATACTTCTGATATGAGCTACAAAACAAGCAACACCAGTTGTTGTACTAATTCAAACTGGTATTTTGTTACAGATGTAAAAGTACAGATGTATACAGACTATAAAGCACTTTATACTCACGGCGGATATGGAGCATGGAGCGATTGGAGTGACACCCCCGTTACAGCTTCGGATACACGTAAGGTAGAAAGCCGTACTATGTATCGTTATGTTGAAAATACATACGGCGACCATTTTTATGAAAACAACTACTGCACATTTTGCGGTGAGCGTGAGCCTGACTCAAACCTTTATTTGTTCGGCTTTATTAACGGAGCAGATTACGGCTGTGAGGCAGACATAGAGAATAGCGGCATATACAAGTTCACAGACGGAGTTCTCACTACAAAGTTCACACAGGACTCTTACGTTGCTGTAAAGACAGGCGACAACAAAAGCTGGTATATGACAGATGGCTATCCGGGTGACGATGCCACATCTGCAATCCTCTATAATACCAACAAGGGAATAAATGCAGATAAGCTTTTTGTTCCCGGCGGCAGAGAGGTTGTGTTCAGCCTTACAGATAACGGCGATGATAGCTTTACTCTCAGCTACACAGTTAAAAAGTGTTTCCACGAGTTCCATAATACAAACGGAAAATGTACCGATTGCGGTGAGGAGGTTCAGCATACATACGTTGACGGCTACTGCACAGTCTGCTCAAAGGAGAAGCCCATATATTATCTGGTAGGCTTTATTAATGGTGCAGACTATGGCATAGGTGCTGACTCTGAGAATATCGGCGAATATAAATTTGTTGACGGAAAGCTCACAGTTACCTTCACACATGACAGCTATGTTGCCTTCAAGACAGGAGATAACTCAGAGTGGTACAACACCGACGGCTATAAGGGCGAGGAGTACACCAGTGCAAACTTCTATAATGCACATAAGTTAGGCGACAACGCCAACAAGCTCTTTATCCCCAAGGGCAGAGAGATTGACTTTACTCTTAAAGATAATGGTGACGGTAGCTTTACATTAAGCTATGTTGCCGCACAGTGTGACCACGAGTCCCACGATATAAACAGAATCTGTACAACCTGCGGTGATGAGGTTGGCCACGAAAACGAAAACGGTGTCTGCACAGTTTGCGGATATAACTGTAACCACAGCTTTGAAGGTAATGTCTGCACAATCTGCGGAAAAGAAAAGCCCTACTACTATCTCGTAGGCTTTATCAACGGCACTGATTATTATTCTGAGGGCTTCAGGTTTGAGGATAATCAGCTTGTCACAACCTTTACTGATTACAGCTACCTTGCTGTAAAGAGCAGTGATGGTATCACCTATATGACCAACGGTTATCTGGGTGAGGGCTGTACAGTTGCAAATCTTTATGACAGCACACAGCTTGGAAAGAACGCAGATAAGCTGTATGTTCCCAAGGGCAGAGAGGTAACTGCTACTCTTAAAGAGAATTCAGACGGAAGTCTTACCCTTTACCTTGATATCAAGGTTTGTAAGCACAAGACTCATAACTTAGACGGAATCTGTACCACCTGTGACGCACAGGTACAGCATATAAAGGTTGACGGAGTCTGCACAATCTGTGGACATATCTGCGACCATGACTTTGTAAACGGCTACTGTAAAATCTGCTCGGTGAAACAGCCTGTTTACTATCTGTACGGCTTCATTGACGGAGTACAGTATAACGGTGATGAATACAAATTCACCAACGATAAGTTGGCAGTGGAGTTTACTGATGTCAGCTACATTGCAATCAAAACTGCTGACGGTAACCGCTTCCTGACAAGCAGTGATGCACAGGGTACCTCAGCACAGTTCTATAATGTAACTACAGGTAAGGGAACAGATATGCTGTATATCCCCTCCGGTGTTGAGCTTGTGTTTACACTTACCTGTGCTCAGGACGGAGTAATCACACTCTCTTATGAGATTAAATCCTGTACACATCAGAAGCACAGCGCAGAGGGCTTCTGCCTTGCCTGTGGTGAAGCAGTGACTCATACATATAAGGACGGATTCTGCACAGTTTGCGGAAGATCCGAGCCTGATTATTACCTGTTCGGTATAATCAACGGCGAGAACTATGCCTGCGAAGATGATGCTGAGAATATGGGCATCTATAAATTCAGCGGCGGCAAGCTTGCTGCAGTGTTTACTCAGGACAGCTACGTTGCTGTAAAGACTGAGGGTAACGAAGGCTGGTATATGACACAGGGTTACATGGAGGGTGAAACCTCTGCAACTCTCTATAATACCGCCAAGGGTATCGAGGACGCCCAGAGACTCTTTGTTCCCAAGGGCAGACTTATTACCTTTACTGTTGTGAATAACGGTGACGATACTCTGACACTTTCTTACGTGGCAGCACCCTGCTATCACGTAAGTCACAATACAGCAGGAGAATGTACAACCTGCGGTGAAACAGTAGAGCATACATACAGAAACGGAATCTGCACAGGCTGTTCACTTAAGTGCCAGCACCACTGGGATAACGGCAATTGTGTAGTCTGCGAGAGCTCTTGCGGTCATATCTTTATTGACGGCGGATGCTTACTTTGCGGTGCACAGTGCAACCATAATTTTGAGGACGGACTCTGCACAGATTGTGATATGGTTTGCCAGCACAGCTTTAAAGATGGCAGCTGCACACAGTGCGGTACTGTATGCGATCACAGATTCAGAAACGGTGTGTGCAAGGATTGCTTGTTTGAATGTACACACAGCTTTGAGTACGGCAAGTGTACTCAGTGTAACTTTATATGCGAGCACAGCTTCGTGGATGGAGAATGCACAACCTGTGGCGAAGAATGTCAGCACAAATATGAGGACGGCAAGTGTACAATCTGCAGCATAGTTTGTACACATACCTTTGAGAATTCAGTATGTACAGACTGCTTATATGCTTGTACACATAAATACACAGACGGCATTTGTAATGTATGTAATGATATTTGTGAGCACAGCTATTCCTACGGCGAATGTACTGTCTGCGGTGTGGTTTGTGAGCACACCTATGAGGATTCTGTCTGCACAAACTGCCACAATGCATGCGGACACAGCTTCTCTCAGGGCAAGTGCACAGACTGCGGATACAGTACACAGTTCTATTTGGTCGGTTATATCAACGGCGAGAGTATCGGCTGTGACGAAAATTCAGCACTTACAGGACCGTACAGGTTTATAGACAACACTGTATCCCTTGAATTTACAAAGGACAGTATGGTTGCTGTAAAGACAGAGGATAACGCCGACTGGTATCTGCCTGACGGCTCAATAGTAGGCACAACGGTTGAGCTTTGCAACACAAAGCTTCAGGACAGCACTGATATGCTGCATATCCCTGCAGGTGTCAAGGTGACATTTACACTTGCTGAGGGAGAAAACGGAAAGCTGATTCTTTCCTATGAGTTATCAGATTGTCAGCATATTAATCACAGAACAGACGGTCTGTGCTCTGTGTGTGCTGAGAAAGTTGAGCATACCTACTCAGAGGGCGAATGTACAATCTGCAAAAAGAAGGAAACAGTATACTACCTCTTCGGTAATATCAACGGAAGCAACTACGGCTGTGAGGAAGACTCAGATACAATCGGAAACTACAGATTTGTAGACGGAAAGCTTACTGCTACCTTCACACAGGACAGCTACGTTGCAGTGAAGTCCGAGGACAATATGAGCTGGTATATGACAGACGGAGATCAGGGAGAAGTTACAGAGACTGCTCTCTATAACACCCTTGTTTACGGAATTGACGCTCAGATGCTCTTTGTTCCCGGCGGTGTAGAGATTACCTTTGCACTTGAGGTTGACAGCTTTGATACACTTACTCTTTCCTATACAACCTCTGAGGCTAAGGCTCAGATAACACCTAAGCTTACCAGAGTGTCCTTCTCAGATGGTATCGCTTATGAGGTCTGCTTCAATACTAAGAATATGGCTTTGGTAGCATACGAGGATATGGGACTTGCAATCTTTGACTCTGAGAGTGCAACCACACCCATACAGTATGTTGCAGGCGTTTATGAGGACGGCAGATATCTGGTAGCAAGTACAGAAAAGATTAATCCCAAGAATGGGGGAGACACAGTATACTTCAAGGTTTATGCCAGACTTTCTGACGGAAGCTATGTATACAGTGATATGATGAGCGAAAACGCAGTGGATTATGCAAAATCAGTGCTTAAAAACCCTGCCTCCTCCAAGGAGCGCAAGGCGTTTATGGTGGCACTTCTCAATTACTGCACAGAGGCTCAGATTTACTTTAATTACAAGACAGATAAGCTTGCAAACGCAGGACTTACAACAGCCGAAAAGGCATTGGTAAGAGGCTACAGCGCAGATATGATGTCAAAGACAGTAATTGCAGACAGTGCAAAAACTGCTGACTTTGCAAAGACAGCAGATAACGCACTCCTTTATCCCACCGTGTCCCTTGACAATGCAATGTTCACAGTGAATTACAACTGTGTTGCAAAGGACGCACAGGGCGAGGTTACACTTTATTACTGGACACAGGATGCATATAACAGTGCGGATAAACTCACAGCTGAAAATGCTACAGGTACCATTACTATGACTATGAGTGCAAACGACACCTATACTGCAAGTATCAGTAACATTGCACCAAAGGATATGGATAAAACCATATATACCTCAGTAGTATATACCGCAAAGGGCGAAACCCTCTGCACAGGTGTTGTTTCTTACAGCCTTGCTGATTACTGCAAGCTTTATGCAGAGAAGAATACCTCTGATATTCAGGATCTTGCACAGGCAGCAATAGTTTACGGCTATTACGCCAAGAGTTTATTTGCTGAGACTTAAGATTGCAAAACCCTTATTAAGTCAGATTTTTAATTCGGTAATACCAAATATTATAAAGAAGGGAGAGCGGAGTGTATCAGACCGATACACAAAGCAAAAGGCAATATGAAGTTTATGAGAAAATCCTTGTGTGTGATTCTTTCTGTGCTTATGCTGATATCATTGCTGAGCATTGTGCCTGTGCAGGTATTTGCTGCTTCAGCAAGCGACTACATTGCACAGAGCTACGCATCAAACCTCAGTGTCAAAACCAATAAAATAACAAGCCTTATGAAATATCCCACAACAGAGAGTGCTTACTCTGAGCATACAGTGCCCTCGGGCACTATGCTCTCTGTTAAGGAGCTTCATAGGGATAAATCAGGAAAATACTGGTATAAGGTGCTTTACTATAACCTCACTCTGTATGTGGATGCAACTGCTACAACTCTTGAGGATCACCTTACCGGTGATGTAACGGCAACTAATCTCCAGTCCCCTGCATCTCTTACCTACGGCGGATCTTTCCCTATTAAGGGTACAGTCACTTCAACCCTTAATGACATCGGAAAAATAAGCGCCGCTATGTATAAAAGCTCTGACCTGAGCAGGACACCTGCCCTTATTGCAAGCGACACAGTAAACGGCAAGAGGTATGTTCTGGACGGCAGTAAAGTAGATAATAATATGCTCTTCGGAAGTCTTGCAACAGGTGTGTATACCTATGCAGTAACTGCCGAAGCTGTCAGCTATTATATCGACAGTGCAGGTGCACTTAAAACCTCAACAAAAGAGGTTGTGCTCCAGACAAAGATGTGCGTTGTTACAACCAGCGCAAGCCCCAACCCTGTGCTTCACAATGGTATCGACGTATCTGTATGGAACGGTAACATTGACTGGGCCACTGTGAAAACACAGATTGACTTTGCAATCCTGCGTGCATCCTGGGAGGAAACCGCAGATACAAAGTTCTATACTAACGCAAACGGCTGTACACAGAACAACATTCCTTTTGGCGTTTATGTTTACTCCTACGCAGAGAATGCGGCTGAAGCAAAAGGTGAGGCAGAATATGTACTGTCTCTGGTAGATGGCTACGACCTTGACCTGCCAATCTTCCTTGACTTTGAGGACGAGGTTCAGATGAACCTCAGTGCAGCAAAACAGCAGGAGGTTGTAAAGACCTTCTGTGATATAATTTATGCTGCAGGCTATCAGCCCGGTATCTATACCTACCAGTGGCTCCTCAGAAGCAGTACCTTCTCTGACCCTTATTATAAGACTATTCCCACATGGGTTGCAGAAATCAAGAGCGGATACACAAACTACCCCGGCGGCCTCTGGCTGTGGCAGTATTCTTGGGTAGGACGCTTCAACGGTATGTCAGGCGATGTTGACTGTAATAAGATGTACGCAGAGCTTCCCGGTACAAAAAGCAGTGATACATCCTACCTTTCAAAGTGTACCTACTATCCATCAAACCTTAATGTTACTACTACAGTTGAAACCAATGTAAGGGCATATCCCTCATCAGATTATGCTCTCCTTGAGACTCTGCCTAAAGGTACATCACTTCACGTAACAGGACTTTACAAGAATGCCTATGGCAATCTTTGGTATCAGATTGAAAGAAACGGCGTAACAGGTTATGTTTACTCGACAGATGCTCATGTAATGGAATACCTGTTTGATGATATTGCAATCAGAAACCCATCTATGGCATCAAACCTGGATTTGGGTAAGGGCTATTATATTCAGGGTGATCTTACCTCCAAGTACAATAACCTTACTACTGTTTATGCCAAGGTTTATTCGGGAGAAAACACCAAGGAAACTCCAGCTCTTGCAAGCAGTTACAGTCCTGATTCCAAGGAGTACTCTCTCTACAAGAGCGAGGTTGACTACGGACTTACTTTCGGCTCTCAGCCCAAGGGTTATTACACCTATGAGATTTCTGTAGATGCAAAGAACTACTATGCAACAGGTTCTACATCCCTTGCAAGCAAGACAGAAAATGTAGTTTTATGGACATCTCCTTTCACAGTAGGTAATGCTTCCATAGCACCTCCCAACGATACAGTCTGCTCTCACGTTATGGTTATTCAGCCTGCAAAGGAAGCAACCTGTACCGAAACAGGTATGACAGCAGGTTCTTACTGCTCCGAATGCGGTGAGGTTTTTTCAGTGCAGGAGAAGATACCTGCAAAGGGTCATAACTACTCAGTTGTTACAGTACCCTCAAACTGTCAGGATTACGAGCACGCTTTGTATTCCTGTGCAAACTGCGGAGACAACTATAAGACCTACCTTACAGAGGGTAACACCTCGGATTGGGTGGATACCCTGCCTGATGGTATTCCTGAGAAGCTATATGAAACAAAGACTCAGTACCGCTATTCCGACTATGAGCAGGTAAAAAATTACCAGCCTACTCTGGACGGATATACACTTTACAGTAAAGAATGGGAGAGTCAGGGCACAAAGACCCTTGAATATGTAAAATCATGGCCCACAGGCTTTGATACCTCCAACAGCTTTTACAGCAAATACAAAGTTACTCCCAAGACTAACTCAACAGATACCTACTATAATAAAACAGAGGTTTCATCTGATAGTATTGTGGGTTATGTGTATTATCACTGGTGCCGAGGCAGATATCTTTCTGACGGTCCCTACAATTCCACTACATCAAAGGTGAAGGATTCTACACACACAACCTTCCACGCTTTTTACAGTACATCAAACCCCTCGGGCATGACAACTGCCAGCGATGGCAGTGTTACATACAAGAACAAGGATTGCTGTACTGATTCATGGTGGTTCTATAATGTTCCTGTTTACAAACAGACCTACACAGACTACAAAGCTTTGTATACTCACTCCAGATGGACAGACTGGTCACAGTGGAGTGATGTGCCTGCAGTGGAGGCATGGAACAAGAAGGTTGAGACCCGTACCCTGTACCGCTACAGCACAGCAACTCTCGGCGATCACACATTTGTTGACGGCTTTTGTTCATATTGCGGTGAGGCTTGTAAACACAACTGGGAAGACAGCAAGTGTACAATCTGTTCTCTCCGATGTGAGCACAACTGGTCTCAGGGCGGATGCTCAATCTGCGGTAAAGTTTGCAACCATCTCTGGGCAGAGGGCAACTGCTTCCTCTGCGGTACTAAGTGTGAACATACATGGACAGAAGGTCTTTGTGATACCTGTAATCTGAAATGTACTCACGATTTCAAAGACGGCTACTGCACAATTTGTCAGAGCCCCTGTTCACCACATAACTTTGTAAACGGAATTTGCCAGGTCTGCGGTGTTGTTTGTCAGCACGAGCACTGGTATGACGGCAGATGCTCAACCTGCGGAACAAGCTGTGACCACAGCTTCTCTCAGGGCAGCTGTACAAACTGCGGGGCTTCCTGTACTCATAGCTTTACAGACGGCGTATGTAAAGTCTGTCAGTTGGTATGTGAGCACTCATGGCATGATGGAGAATGTACAATCTGTGATGCTGTATGCGAACACACATGGGTTGACGGCAAATGCTCTGTCTGCTCAAAAATCTGTTACCATGACTTTGTAAACGGCAGTTGTACAGTCTGCCACAAGCCCTGCGTCCACAAGTGGAGCAACGGCCACTGTACTGTCTGCGGATTTGTCTGCGCCCATATTTGGGAGGATGGCAAGTGTACTTCCTGTTCGCTGGTATGTACACACACCTTCGAGGATAGCAAATGTATAACCTGCGGATATGATTGTCACCATAAATGGCTTGCAGGTAAATGTACAATCTGTGCTCATATCTGTGAGCATGATTGGAAAGACGGCAAGTGTATAATCTGTTCAATGACTTGTATGCACTCCTATGAAGATGGTATCTGTACAAACTGCGGATATAGCTGTGAGCACAACTGGCGTGACGGTGTGTGCAGAGAATGCGGAAAAGCCTGCGAGCATAGCTTCTCTCAGGGCAGTTGTACAGTTTGCGGTACAAACTGCGACCATAAGTGGGAGGACAGCACCTGTACTGTCTGCTCAAAACAGTGTACAGAGCACAGCTACATTGACGGCTTCTGTGCTGTCTGCTCAAAGGAAAGCCCACCCCTTTACCTCTACG